>CAYGWQ010000084.1:0-18346 GCA_964353465.1 uncultured Acidobacteriota bacterium
AATCGCTGAAGACAAGAAAAGTGGCACCATAGGGACGCACCCTGCAATGGGAAAGCCCGTTGAGAATGGCCCCCATGGCGTGCTCCCGGACCCCGAAATGGAAATTGCGCCCTTCATACGATTCCCGGCTGAAGTTCCCTGCACTTTCAAACGTCAGGAGCGTTTTCGTGGAAGGCGCGAGATCGGCTGCGCCGCCGATCAGCCAGGGGACGCTTTTGCCAATGGCATTGAGCACCTTGCCCGAAGCCTCGCGGCTCGCGATCCCCTTGGCATCGGCAGCAAACACGGGTATTTCCTTATCCCACCCATCCGGCAACTGGCGGTGCTGCATCCGGTGAATCTGGTCTGCCAGATCCGGATATTGCCTGCGATAGTCTGTCAGCGCGGTCGTCCATGTGCCGCGCAGTTGCCTGCCCCGCTTGCCGATGCCTTCCTGGAAATGCTCCATGACGCCTTGCGGAACCAGGAATTTGGCATCCTCCGGCCAGCCGTAGTTGCGCTTCGTCAGCCGGATTTCCTCTTCGCCCAGCGGCTCGCCGTGGGCAGCGTGCGAATCCTGCTTGCGGGGGGCGCCGAAAGCGATGTGACTGTTGACAACAATCAGCGTGGGGCGATCGCGGGTGTCCTGAAAGAAACGGAACGCCCGGTCGAGCGCGTTGAGATCATTGGCATCGCTGACTCGGGTTGCGTTCCAGCCATAGGCCAGGAAGCGCGCGGCGGTATCCTCTGTAAAAGCGAGATCCGTGCTCCCCTCGATCGTGATTCTGTTGCTGTCGTAGATCCAGCAGAGATTGGACAGCCGAAGATGTCCCGCCAGAGAAGCGGCTTCCCCGCTGACGCCTTCCATCATGCAGCCGTCGCCGGCGAGCGCATACACGTCATAACCGAACAGGTCAAATCCCGGCCGGTTGAAGTGAGATGCCAGCCAGCGCCCGGCAATCGCCATTCCCACGCTGGCAGCCGCGCCCTGTCCTAAAGGACCCGTGGTGGTTTCAACACCGGCGGCCAGTCGATACTCCGGATGTCCCGGGCATTTGCTCCCGAGCTGCCGGAATCTCTTGATTTCGTCGAGCGACAGGGACGGCTCATTCAACGTTCGATACTCCCCATCGACGGCCTTGACTCCCGCCAGGTGCAACAGCGCGTACAGCAGCATGGAAGCGTGACCCGCCGAGAGCACGAAACGATCGCGATTGGGCCAGAGGGGATCCTCGGGATCAAAGCGCAGGAAGTTCTGCCAAAGCCGGTAAGCCACGGGCGCCATGCCCATGGGCGCGCCGGGATGGCCGGAATTGGCTGCCTGAACGGCGTCCATGGCAAGAGTGCGGATGGTAGTAATGGATAGTTGCACTATGTCGGTTTCGCTGCTGGTCACTTGACGTCCCCCTTTCAATCCTATCTGCCTAAATCCGTCTCGCCAGATCGACAGGACTCAAACCGGCTGCGGCGCGGCCCGCCGGACTCTGAGCGCAGCTGAGTATGCCGCATTGGATCGGGCAGGCGCAAATGATTAAGGCCTCCGCCCAAGGCTCTGCCGGATCGCGCCCGGAGCTACGCATTTTACCTCATACGGACGGACCAACCATGGGGTACAATTAGGTGGATGCATAGCAAAGGAAGGTTCCGATGATGACAAGAACAATCCCGATCCTGGCGGCGTTTCTGCTTCTTGCGGGTTTGAGTTTGGTGCTCCCGGCCGGCCAGGGGCAGCAGGAAAAATTCCTCTCGGTTGCCGATGTTCAGAAACTCACCGGGCTGACCGGAATCAAGCTGGTACCAAGGAACGCGGAGGCCGATGGAGATTTGAACTTCGCCCGCCAGGATGGCAAGATCATCTTGTCGGTGAGCCTCTATCCCGCCAGCGCTTACGCAAGCGCCAAATCCTCGAAAACCGGGGTCAAATCTGCTGTTCAGGGCATCGGAGAGGAAGCCTTTGTGGGACCATCGGATGGCCCGCCGCTCTACATTCTGGCCTTCCGAAAAGGTGCCAATACCATCATCATCAACACCGAGCTCGAATCGCGTACGAGCGCCCGGTTAACCTTGGAACAGCTGACCGCTATTGCGAAACTCATGGCTTCGCGGATGTAAAGGACGCCCACGACCTCTCAAGAATGGGAAGGATGTCCGCAGGCTGGGTGTGAACCCTAACTTCGATCGGGATTAAGGAAACGGCGCGCTGCTGGTAGAAAGTCAGCAGGAACCGGGTGCGTTCGGCAAAGATAGCCAGTTTCCGCTCCACCAGCGCGAAGGCATCGTCGGTGCGTTGAGCACGATCGCCGCCGCTGTCACGTTGCAGGCGTTCCCAAACCGTTCGGGCATCACACAGCAATTGAATCACGGCGAAAAATTCAAGATGGGATTCCACGGATTCCACAGATTCTGTAAGCCTGGCAGCTGATATGTTTGAACTGGAGCGACCTCTGCCCCAGTGCATGACTGAGAATTTTTCAACAAATCCGTGAAATCCGTGGCGTTTTTGCTTTGATTTCTCCCTGATGGATCACCGTTAGCCGCAGGCGCCGGCATCGTGCTAGAATGGCCGCGCTCACCCAAAGGAGGAACCCATGAAACGTCGCGATTTTCTGAAACAGTCCGCCGCCGGAGCTGCGGCGCTTTCTGTCCTGGGCGGGGATTTTCTGCCTTCGGCGGAGGCCCAAGCCGCCGCAAAGGTCGCCTTGATCAAGACCCAGGATCGAGCCAAGGGCATCTCAGAGGCTTTGAAATTGCTCACAGTCCCCTCACCCAAAGGCAAGAAAGTGTTCATCAAGCTGAATCTGAACACCGCCGATCCCGCTCCCGGCTCGACGCACAACGACACGCTCCGCCAGCTCGTCGTGGAAATGAAGGCACGCGGCGCTTCACAACTCACGGTCGGGGACCGGAGCGGGCCGCCACCGACCAGGTCCGTCATCGAGGCCAAGGGGATTCCAGCCCTGGCGCAGGAACTTGGATTCGATGTTGTGAATTTCGAGGACCTGGCGGCCGATGGCTGGGTCCATTTCAATCCGGCGGGCAGCCACTGGCAGAATGGTTTTGATGTCGCCAGGCCTGTGACCGAGGCGGAGTATCTGCTCTGGACGTGCTGTCTCAAGACGCACGGATCCGGCGGCATCTTCAGCATGTCGATCAAACTGGCCGTGGGCGTGACCAACAAAAACATCACGAAGGAACTCCACGGTGCCCGCCAAACCCACATGAGGCGGATGATTGCGGAGATTCACCACGCGTTCAAGCCCCAGCTCATCGTCATGGACGGCGTGGATGCATTTGTGGATGGCGGTCCGTCCCAGGGCAAGCAGGTCACGGCAGGCGTGATCGTGGCCGGAATGGACCGCGTTGCCGTTGATGCCGTCGGCCTGGCAATTCTCAAGCAGCTGGGATCGAATGATGCCATCATGTCCACGAAGATATTCGAGCAGGAGCAGATCCAGCGCGCTGTGGAAATGGGCCTGGGTGTCGGCAAGCCCGATCAGATCGACATTGTGACGGGAGACGCGGACAGTCGTGCGTACGCCGATGTGCTGAAGGGAATCCTGGCCCAGGGCTAGTTTCTGTCGCAAAACTCCTGTGTAAGTCAAAATCCCGTTTCCCGGTCTTGGACCTCGACATGGACCTCGACGTGGACTTGGACCATCCCATTCGAAATAAGCCTTTGTGAATGTGACATTTAGGTGAATCCAATCCATTCTTGGCGCTTCCAGGCCCACATCCACGTCGAGGTCCAGGTCTAGGTCCAAGTCCAGGCCCAAGAAGGACAATCTTGAAGTTTCGCGACAGATACAAGGCTAGGAGGTTTGATGGAAACTACCGATACCAAATCTCTCCCCGAAAATGCCTATAATCCCCTGAAGTCCGGCGAGGTCTACCAACCGTTGGTGCCGGCGGCGGCAGCGCTCCCCGAGGTGACCTGGCGCTCCGTCCTCTGGGGAATCATCTTCTGCATCCTATTCACCGTGGCATCGGCCTACTCCGGCCTCAAGGTCGGCCAGGTCATGGAGGCCGCCATCCCCATTTCCATCCTGGCGATCGGACTTGCCCGTCTCTACGGACGCCGCTCCAGCCTGTTGGAAAACGTGATCATGACCGGCATTGGCGGCGTCTCCGGCAGCCTGGTCGCGGGTGCGATCTTCACTCTTCCGGCGCTATATATTCTCAAGCTCGACCCTCACCCGTTGCAGACGATCTTCATCTGCCTTGCGGGCGGCTGCCTCGGTTTGCTCTTCCTGATCCCCCTCCGGCGCTACTTCGTGCGCGAAATGCACGGGCAACTTCCGTATCCCGAGGCAACCGCGATCACCGAGGTTCTCGTCACCGGGGAAAAGGGAGGTTCGCAGGCCCGCCTTTTGCTCGAAGCAACGGCCATCGCCGCCATCTACGATTTCCTCGTGACGACGTTCCAGGTCTGGAGGGAGTTTGTGGACTTCCAGTTCATCCCCGTTGTCCGCGATCTCGCCGAGCGCGCTAAGATGGTCTTCAACTTCGACGCGATCGGCTTCATCCTGGGACTCGGATATGTGATGGGCCTGCGGTCTTCGATGGTGCTATGCGCCGGAGGCGTTCTGGCCAACTTTGCGCTCGTGCCGCTGATCTGGATGATCGGCCAGCGATTTCCGGAAATCGCGGTGTATCCCGCGACCGCACCCATCGCCGGGATGACCGCGAATCAGATCTTCCGCGGCTATGTCCGGTTCATCGGTGTTGGCGCAATCGCGACCGCCGGGATCATTGGCATCCTCAAGGCTTTGAAAATCGTTGTGGGATCTTTCTCCATCGCCGTGCGCGCTTTCCGGCATGGCGAGGAGAAGGGATTGGAGCGGACGGACCGTGACATTTCCGTGATGACCATCCTCATCGGCGTCATCCTGTGCGCGATCGCCGAGGCGATCTTCCTCGGCTACCTCGGCACTTCCCTATCGGTGGTCATCATCGGCCTGCTGCTTTCCATGGTCTTCTCTTTCTTTTTTGCTTCGGTGGCGGCAAACGCCATCGCCACGACCGCAAGAAATCCGGTCTCCGGAATGACCATGCTGACCATCATCATTTCCTCCGTTGTCCTGTTGCGGTTCGGGCTCTCCGGTACGACCGGCATGTTTTTCGTAATGGCGATTGCCGGCATGGTGTGCACTGCGCTCTCCGTATCCGGGCAAGCCATTACCGACCTCAAGACCGGCTACTGGCTGGGATCAACGCCTGCGGCGCAGGAGAAAGTGAAGTTCTTCGGGATCATCGCTTCGGCTGTGGCTGCGGGATTGACCATCGTGCTGCTGGCGCGGGCGTTTCAGTTTGGGGAGGCCGCCGCGGGCGACCTGCGAGTTGTGCTGCCGGCGCCCCAGGCTTCCATCATGAAGGCGCTGGTGGAAGGATTCATGAGCCACCAGCCCGTGGCCTACATTCTGTTCGGCGCCGGCGCCATGATCACGCTGGTGATGGAGATGCTGGGCGTACCGGCGCTCGTGTTTGCCCTGGGCATGTACTTGCCGCTCGAGTTGAATACCCCGGCGCTGGTGGGAGGGTTTCTGGCTCACTGGATCGGAAAACGATCGGAAAGAGTCGGCGGGCGCCGCGGGACAACGATGCGCGAGCGGGGCGTCATTATCGCCTCCGGGCTGATGGCAGGAGGTGCCCTCGGCGGTGTGTTTGGAGCCGCCCTGCGCCTATTCCCCTGGTATGCGGAGGACAATCTCAAGACTCCCTTCTATGACAACGCCATGTTGTCGCAAAGCGTCTCGGCCTTATTGTTCGTAGGATTGTGCCTCTACCTCTGGTTCCGTTCAGTGCGCCGCGTGAAGGTCAGCATCCGATGCTCTTGAACCCAAGGGCTCGGGCGCAAGTAGTCTGCTGAAGGTCGTGGGTAGCGAAGGTCAGGTTGTCACCGGTACGCTCCTGAAACAGCAGGGCGCTCGCGAGGTGGATGGCATCAAGCGTCTTGACCACCATCGGCATCGGAAGCGCAGCGCGGCGGAGGATGGGGCGGGTAAGGAATATGTAGTGAATCGTCCTTTTGCCAATCCAGTTCTAACCTTTCGTCGTGTCGCTGTCTCTATATGAATGGAGCGCGAACACAAAAGGCAGATAATGCATGAGTGATGACCCAAGCAGATGCCGGCACGCCTGACGAAATCCTCGTGGTAGCGGCAATTCTCGGGGATCTTACCGCATTTAACGAGCTTGCATGCCGGTACCGGGCTGCCGTAATCCGGACCGCACGGCTGATTGTTCCGCCTGATGATGCAGAGGATGTGGCTCAGGAGGCGCTGCTGCTGGCATTCAAAGCTCTGCCTTCGCTGGAGGAACCGGCGAAATTCGCCGCCTGGCTGCGCGCGATCACGCGCCGCTGCGCCTTGCGATTCCAGGACCGCAGTGGAGCCCGGCAAAGCGGTCGCGTGGCTTTCGACGAGGCGATTCTCCAGCAGGTTCCCGCCCTCGGGCGGCCTGCGGCCGGAGAAAGCGGGAGCGAAGAACTGCAAAGGGCGCTCGACGCCATCCCGCAGGATTACGCGTTGGCCTTGCGGCTGCGTTTCCTGGACGAAATGCCTTTGAAGCGGATCGCAGGCTTCCTCGGCATATCGCTGGCAAACGTAAAGTGGCGCGTGTATCACGGCAAGAAATTGCTGCGAGAGCAATTCAAGGTACTTCAAAGGAAGAAGGAAAGATGGAAAGAGAAAAAGAACTGAAAAAACTGATCAGTGTGCTCCTCCAGACTGCGCGCATGGC
Source organism: uncultured Acidobacteriota bacterium (assembly GCA_964353465.1). Classification (GTDB taxonomy): domain Bacteria; phylum Acidobacteriota; class UBA6911; order UBA6911; family UBA6911; genus JAFNAG01. The sequence continues at coordinate 6,718 of CAYGWQ010000084.1, forward strand.
CTTCCAGTCCGAATGGACCGGGTCTGGAAGCAGCGATGCCGCGGCTTTGTGCGTAGATCGTCACAACCGGATCCTGGCACGACTGAAAGAGCACGAGCCGGATATTTCCGCCGTGTTCGATCCGTTGGCAGCGGACAGTTCCCTGACAACGGCGGCGATCGCCTGCCGGCAGCTAGCCTCCTATTTCGAGGATGAAACCGGCTGGTCCTCCCGTTGGAAAAGCGCTTACAACAGCGCCTGTGACCCGAAAGCGTTCAAGGAATTCTGGCGCAAATCCGCCAACAACGTGCAGGACATGGGCGAATTCATGCGTGAGTGCGCCGAGGAATGGGCCCGCCGCCGGAAGGCCAAAGCCGAGGGTGAAGCCCCCGCACCCCCCGCCGCCCCATCGGCGTGATTGGCCTGTGCATCATAAAACCGGGGACGTCTCCCATGTTCACCAAGAATGGAATCGCGGAAAATAGGTGAACATGGGAGACGTCCCCGGTTTTTCCGGTTTTTAGGAGCGCGGCGCCATTCACCGATAGTTGGCCGCAATCTACCGATTATTCCAGGCGTTGAGGTATCGGATTCCGTATCTTGACATCGAACCTATGACCTGGAGGTCTCCATGGAAAGGCACACGAGGCTGAACCCACAACTCGCACTCGGGCTCTGCGCAATCGGTTTCGGCATTCTCTTGACTCTCGGCAATCTTAACGTCATGACATTCGGTGATGTCTGGAGATTCTGGCCGGGCATCTTTATCGTGGTCGGCATCCTGCAAATGCTCTGGGCTGAAAGCACGTCGGGCGTGGGCACTGGTGTCATCCTCGCCGGAGCGGGATCCCTCCTGCTCCTCGACAACCTTCATTACATTCGATTCTCCATCATGGACTACTGGCCCCTGATTCTGGTAGCGGTCGGCGCGAGCATAGCATGGCAGGCGCTGGAAAAAGGTCACGGGCTCGCGGCCGGCGCCGGCGATACGGTAACCGCCTTTGCCCTCATGAGCGGAGTAGTAAGGTCCAGCAACAGCCAGAGCTTTCGCGGCGGCGATCTGACGGCTATCATGGGGGGGTGCGAGATTGATCTTCGCCAGGCATCCATCTCTGGTGGGGAAGCAGTAATCCAGGGACTGGCTTTCTGGGGCGGGGTTGAGATCAAGGTTCCCGAAGACTGGAGTGTCCGATCGAGCGTGATCCCATTGTTGGGCGGGTTTGAGGACGACACCCGGCCACCGAAGGACGGCAGCACAAAAGTCCTTCACATCAAAGGCATCGCGATCATGGGTGCCATTGAAGTCCACAACTGAGAAATGCATCCTGTTCTGGCGCGAAAAAAATGGCTCGGTTTGTACCTGGCCGCGTGGCTGCCTGTAGCTCTCCTGGTGGCTACGCTGGTCAGCCTGGCCGGCCCCGCTCCGTGGACGAATGCACTGATCCTGGTGCTGCCGCTTGTAGCCTTCTATGCCTTTCAATGCCTGCCGGCATGGTATCTCTGCCGCAGTTTCCCTCTACATGCATCCGGCTTGTTCCGCATCGCAACTGTCATAAGTGTTGCTGCCGTGCTCTCCGCATCGCTCTGGATGTTCGTCGGCAGCGGTTGGGCGCTTCTGCTCGCGCGCTCCATCCGGTTCGCGGGCGCCGCCGACCTCTTCCGTCAATCCTACCCGGTTCTCTTTGCCGCGGGTGCATTGCTGTTTGTCCTGGCCGCCTTCGCCGGGTACCTCCTGGTCGCCGCCGAGGCGTCAAGAACGGCAGAGAGGAAGGCCCTCGAGATGAAGATTCTGGCCCAGGAAGCGGAACTGCGGGCTCTGAGAGCCCAGATCCACCCCCATTTTCTCTTCAACAGCCTGAATTCGGTCGTAGCGCTGATCGGCTCGGATGCCGCGGAAGCGCGGCGGATGTCTCTTCTCCTTGCCGATTTCCTGAGGAGCAGTCTGAAGGCGGCATCGATGGAGAGCATTCCGCTGGCTGAGGAATTGGCGCTGCTGGGAAATTTCCTGGAAATTGAGAGGATCCGGTTCGGATCGAGGCTGCAAGTGAGGCTGGACGTCGAGGAGGAAAGCAGGTCCTGCCCCGTTCCCCCTCTTCTGCTGCAGCCGCTCATCGAGAACGCCGTGAATCACGGTATCGGGCATCGCATCGAAGGCGGAGAGATCTCACTGCATGCAAAGCGCCACGGATCCAGGCTGTCGATCCGCATCGTCAATCCATGCGACCCGGACCGCCCGAAGTCAGCAGGCAAGGGGATCGGCCTGGCGAACGTTCACGCCCGCCTGGCAGCGCATTATGGCAGCGAAGCCCGGCTGGACACTTATGAAAAGGACGGCTGTTTTCATGCCGAGCTCAGAATGCCCTCCTGAAAAAGGGGACATTCCGATTTTCCGCTCCAGGCCCCCAGGCAAGCGGTAAGATCGGGAAAATCGGCATGTCCCCTTTTTCGCTGGGGGAAGGGAGTGGTTATGGCGAATCCAGACGGCGGAGGGTCCACTCCTGAAACAATCGGCGTTCTTCTGGTGGACGACGAGGAGCCGGCGCGGAGCATATTAAGGGAGCATCTCGCGGTGCATCCTGACATCCGGATCCTGGGTGAGTGCGTCAACGGCTTCGATGCCGTGAAGGCCGTAGCGGAAATGAAGCCCGATCTGCTCTTCCTGGACATCCAGATGCCGAAGCTCGACGGATTTGAAGTGCTCGATCTGATCGGCCGGGAGATCGCGGTGATTTTTGTTACCGCGTATGATGAATTCGCGCTCCGCGCCTTCGAGGTGCACGCCGTCGATTATCTGCTTAAGCCCTTCCGTCCGGAGCGGTTCGCGGAGGCGCTCGCGCAGGCGAGACGGCGAATCGGCTCCGGCGAAGCATCGGGTCTCAATGCCCTCGTCGCTGCATCCCGCCGGCGCCAAAGGCCGCTGGCGCGCGTCCTCGTGCGGGACGGAGCGCGCGTGCATGTGCTCGCCGTCGAAACCATAGACTATGTGGAAGCGCAGGACGACTACGTGTGCTTCAAGTGCGGCGGCAAGGAGTTTCTCAAGCAGCAGGCGATGAATGAGCTGGAGGACCTGCTCGATCCCGCCCGCTTCATTCGCATTCACCGATCCTACCTCCTGAACATCGAACGCCTGGCCCGTCTCGAGCTTTACGCCAAGGACAGCCGGTGGGCAATATTAACGGACGGCGGCAAACTCCCCGTCAGCCGCGCCGGCTACACCCGCCTCAAGCCGCTTCTCTAGCCCGCTCCGGTCGCGTAATTCGCTACGCCCTTGAGGCAAGCCCCGGAGGGGCGGGAAGAGAATAGCCCCGGGCGCAAGCCCGGGGTGTAATCAGAAAGCAGGATTGAGCCCTGGAGGGGTGACAGAAAAGGGTTGTAGCCAAAGACCTTTCGCCCCGCCGGGGCTCCTTCAATACAAAATCCTATCCGGGGGCTTGCTCCCCCGGCTAGTATCTCTTGGCCCCTCCGGGTCGACGCTGCGAGGGCTCACCCGGCATATCGCGACAGAAACCAGATCGAGCAATGCGTGATGCAGCAGGTCGGTGGTCCCCGGAGCGGCAACTGGGCTGTCCTGGCTGATACCCGGGCCCGCTAAATCTTGAAGTGGACCTGCAGGGGCAGTTCGCAGATAATGGCAAGCAACCCTGTGAATGGAGGCGGATGATGATATATCGAAAGCATGGCGATCTTTTCGGGTGGGCCGGGCAATTGCGGGTGGTGGCAATCCTATTATGCCTGGCTTTGCCGGCGGCTTCACCGGCACAGCAGGCACAGCAGGCTCAGAATCCTCCGGCTGCGCAGCGCCCCGCGCAGGCCACGCAAACTCCGGAGCAGAAGGAAATTGCGCAGATTCAGGAGCAGATCAAGAAGCTCCAGAATCGGGTGCTGGAACTCAGGGTGCGCGGGTCTGCCGAGCGCTATAAAAGGGATCTCGAGGCCAAGAAGAATGACGATGCGCTGATCCAGAAGCTCTGTGAAGGCGCCGTCGACTATAAGAAGATCAGCTACCGCAGCAGCGTCGGCGATTTGGACATTCCCGCCTACCTGTTCCAGCCGCTAAAGCCGCGCGGCGCCAAAGGACATCCGGCACTGGTCTGGGTTCACGGCGGTGTCGCCAGCAGCTTTTCCTCCGGCTCGATCCCCTTCATCCGGCAGGCGGTGGAGCGCGGCTACATTGTGATCGCTCCGGATTACCGCGGGAGCACGGGCTATGGCGAGGCCTTCCAGGAGGCGATCGACTACGGGGGCTACGAGATCGACGATTCCCTCTCTGCGATCGATTATTTGAAGGCCAACCTTCCCCAGGTCGACCAGAACCGCATTGGCATGATCGGTTGGAGCCACGGCGGCTTCATCACGCTGCACTCTCTGATCCGCGACCAGGGGAAGATTCTCAAGTGCGGATACGCCGGCGTGCCCGTCACCAACCTGGTCTTTCGTCTCTCGTACAAAGGACCGTCCTACGAGGCCAGCTTCGTGAAGCAGAAGCGCATCGGCGGCGAAGTCCACGAAAAGCGTGACATCTACATCGAGCGTTCCCCGGTCTATCATGTGGATAAGATCAAGGTCCCGGTGATGGTGCATGTCGCTACCAACGATCAGGACGTCAATTTCGTCGAGGATCAGATGATGATTCACGCGCTTCATTACCACATCCCTCAGCTGGCCGAGACAAAAATCTACATCGATCCGCCCGGGGGACACAGCTTCGACCGGCTGGTTAACAAGGAGAAGACCGCGCCGCAAAACACTCCCCCCCAAAGGGATTCATGGAACCGGATCTGGGCTTTTTTGGAAGATAACCTCAAACCCTATCTGGACGGTGAGGGGAAAGTGGTACTCTAATTTGTGATGTCGGCATCTACTTAATCAGTTGAGAGTGAATTTTTCCCAGATACGCTTTTTCAAGCTGCTCAAAGGGACCAAGGGGAAAGGGTTCAAGGGGTCCCGAGGGCTGTTCCCTCTGCTTCATTGCCCTTAGCCCCTTGGTTAGTTTCTGTCGCGAAACTCATTGTTCGATCCGTAGCGCCGGCTGGATTGAAGTCAAATGCGGGGGCGGGCTTTAGCCCGCGCATTAAAGGCAACAACCTCGACCGGTAGATTTCATGAGCGTAATTCATTTGTTATTAAGGCGATGCGTGGACAGAAGCATCGATCGCTCATTCAGGCGCACCGGGCACGGGCTGAAGCCCGCCCGCACGTGATTGGTCTGGTCGACGGACGATTCGGGCACAAAAGGGAGTTTCGCGACGGAAACTGGTTACTGTTCTCGGGCGAAGCGAGCTCAGTTCTTTGTCATGGCGGGATGCCGATGTGCGAATGGCCGGAAAGGACTCGATTGGGGGGATTTCTTCGGATGCTGACGAGGCTGGGCGTGTTTGTCTGCGCGGGGCTCGCCGTTACAGGAACCTTGGCGCAGGATCTCACATTGGACCAGATTCTCAAAGCGAATGAGGACGCTCTCGGCGGCGCCGAAGCCATCGCCAGTGTGCAAACCCTCAAGACGACCGCCCGAATCACCGCCACCGGAGGCCGTGCGGGATCTCTCCTGATCACATGGACCAAGCGTCCCAATTTCGTGCGCTCCGAGTCGGATATCCAGGGCAGGCGCGTGATTGCGGGTTTCGACGGCAAGACCGCCTGGATCATCAAATCCGCCGCTGAGCTCTCGGCAACCGAGATCATGGATGCGCAGACCGCCTCCGGCCTGGCGGATGCCAACATAGACACTGCCATCGGTTCGCTTGCCAGCCTCAAGGCCGCCGGCGCGGACGTCGAGCTGCTCGGCAAAGAAGATTTTGGCGGCTCGCCCGTCTACAGGCTCCAGGTTACGCGCAAGAGCGGCATGGTGACTGTATACCTGATCGATGCCGCAACCTACCTCCCCGTCAAGACCATCACCAGAGGTTTCTGGCAGGGGCTGGAAACGGAAGTCGAAGCCTTTCCGGGCGACTACAAGAAGGCGGGCAACATCCTGTTCGCCCACTCCATCGAACAGCGGATCGGCGGCCGGGCCATCGGGCATGTGACCTACGAGAAGATCGAGATCGACGTACCGATGGATGATGACATTTTCAAGAGGCCCGGAACGGCAGCCCCCGCCGTGAAAAAGTAGGGGAGCGGGCCGGAATATCGCGTGCAAGTCCATGAACGAGAGAGAACGCTTCCGCCGGATTTTCGCCGGAGACCGGGTCGACCGCCCCCCGCTGCTGGAAGAAGGCGTGCGAGACGAGGTGCTGGCCATGTGGCGGGCACAGGGTCTGCCTCCGGACAAGACCCACTGTGATGTCTTTGGACTGAAGCCACACGAGAATCTCGGACCCGATCTTACCTTTCTCCCATGTTACTCCGGCCGCATTATGAACCTGTCCGCACGAGAATACCGTCATGCCTTCCATGCCTCCGCCGAGCGGTTTCCTGAAGACTGGCGTGAGACGGTCAGACAGCTCGATACCCGCAACCACATCGTGTGCATCTGGGCATCCCGCGGTTTCTTTCAGGCTCTGGGAGCTGAGGACTGGCCGACCTTGCGACACGTCCTGCGTTCCGTGATCAGGAATCTTCGGAGCATTGCGGAACGAATTGAGATGTATGGCGACTTCTGCGCCCGCATGCTCGAGATGACGCTCCGCGACGTGGATCCGGAATTCATTTATCTGAGCGAACCGATTTCCGATAACACGGCGCCGCTGATTTCGCCGGCCCTGTTTGCGGAACTAATGATACCGGCGTACCAGAGGATCATTGCGGCGGCCCGCGCGCACGGCTGCGCAAATATCCTGGTAAGCACGTACGGGAATACCGCCCTGTTGTTTCCGTCCATGATCGCCGCCGGCGTCACCATGCTGTGGATATCCGAAGCCGCTGAGGCGCCGGAGCTCGACTATCGCAATTTGCGGCAGCAATACGGTCCCCGCCTTGGGCTGGTCGGCGGCATTCCTTTGAGCATTCTCCGCACAGGATCGCCGGAACAAGTCAGGAATCGTCTGCGCGAGATTGTCGTCCCACTGCTGACAACCGGCCGTTATATCCCGCTGGCAGGGGGACGGATTCGCGAGGAGATCCCCTGGGAAGTCTACAAATGTTATCGTGAGGTGCTCGGCGAAATATATAATTCCCGGCAGATCGCCGAGTAGGTCCCGGCCGGCGGCCGGGACTTTAACCCGCATTATTCATGAACGTCGTTCGGAAACGAATGAAAAACAGTACACGGTGCCGGGATTCGCTAGGGAGGTCATCATGAAAAGTCGAAATGGATTGCTTCTTCTCTGCCTGCTTTTTGCGGCGGCCTTCGCAGCTGCGGCCGATGAGGCTCGCTTCCTCACCTACCCGGACATTTCCGGCGAAAAGATCATCTTCACATATGACGATGATCTCTGGCTGGTCTCGACTCGAGGAGGGCAGGCCACACGCATGACATCCTACGCAGGGAGGGAGTTCGGCGCCAGATTCTCGCCCGACGGGAAGTGGATTGCGTTTGCCGGCAGTTACCAGGGAGAACCGGATGTCTACCTCATGCCGGCCGAGGGCGGAACCCCCAAGCGACTCACGTATCTTCCCGGCGGCGGCACGCCCGTCGGGTGGACCCCCGACAGCCGGTCTGTCGTTTTTCGCAGTGTTTTCGGCAGAGGCCCGGTTGCGCGCGATCCCAAGCTCTATAAGGTTTCCGTCGAGGGAGGCGTGCCGGAATCTCTCCCCATCGAACGAGGTGTTCAGGCCGGCTTCTCCGAAGACGGGCAACGGATGCTCTATGTCCGCAAAGGCTCCCCGGACAATTACTGGAAGAGATACAAAGGAGGACAGTACCCGGACATCTGGATGGCGGACCTGTCTTCCGGGAGTTTCACTCCGGTCACGGATTATGTCGGCAGGAACACCTACCCGATGTGGATTGGCAACACGATGTATTTCGCCTCCGACCGCGGGTCCGACGGCATTACCAACCTCTATGCCCAGGATTTGAAAAGCAAGAAGGTCCAGCAGATCACTCGCTACGCCGATTTTGACGTGATGTGGCCGTCCACCGACCGGAAGCTGATCGTCTTCGCGCAGGATGGCTACCTGCACGTGCTCGATCCGAAGTCCAACACCGATCGAAAAGTCACGGTCCAGGCGGCAACCGACAACTGGCAGCTGCAGCAGCGCTGGATCAATCCGAGCAGCTACATCGACTTCATGGATGTCGGCAATGACGGGAAGAGCGTTGCGTTGACGGCGCGCGGAGATGCCTTCCATCTCACGACCGGTGAAGAGGAGACGATGTATCGCAACCTGTCTGCTTCGGCCGGCACGCGCGAACGCTTCACGCAGATTTCCCCGGACGGCAAGAGGCTGGCCTTCTTTTCGGACCGGAGCGGCGAGTACCAGCTTTATGTGCAGGACCTCAGCGGCGGTCCGGCTGCTGCGCTGACGCAGGATCTGAACCGCACCGTCTACCATCTCCTCTGGTCGCCGGACGGCGCCAAGATCCTGTTCGGCGACAAGGATTTCTCCCTCTTCTTTCTTGATGTCGCTTCGAAGAAGCTGACCAAGGTGGACGAATCGCACTACCTCGCCAATGATGAGTTCACCTGGGAGATTAGCGACTATTCCTGGTCGCCGGACAGCCGCTGGATCGCCTACTCTTTCCCGCAGGAAAACAGGAACAATGTCATTTTCCTGTACGACACGCAGCAGGGAAAACGGGTTCAGGTCACGGACGACTTTTACAGCAATTTCAATCCGCGCTGGGACAGTGAAGGCGGTTATCTATATTCCCTATCCAACAGAAACTTCGACATTACCATGGATCCTTTCGAGGACAACCACATCGTAGCCAATCCGACGCGGGTGATGGTCGTGCAGTTGCGGAAGGGTGAAAAACCGCCCTTTGCCAGGTCGGATGCCGCCGGCGATGAGAAGGATTTGACGGCTGAAGGCGCCAACAGGTTCCGTGTCGATGTCGAAGGAATGCAAGGCCGGATCTACCCGTTGCCGGTTGAGCCGGGCAACTATTTCCACCTCACCGCAGGCAAAGGGTATGTCGCCTGGTCTTCCGTTCCCGAATTTACCGAAGACAACTATGAGGAAGCTTACAAACCCGGCGGCGCGCCAAAGTGGACCTTGAACATCTTTTCCATGAAGGATGAGAAGCAACAGGAAATGGGCGACAAGATCAGCGCGGCACAGGTGTCTGTAAATGGCGAGCAGCTCATTATCAGGAAAGGTTCGGAGGTCTACATCACCTCCTTCAAGGGGGCCTATGACTCCAAGAAGCTCGGGCAGAGGATAGATCTTTCCGGCATGACGTACCGGGTATCTCCGCGCGAGGAGTGGCATCAGATCTTCAACGACACCTGGCGCTGGTACCGGGATTTCTTCTACGACAAGAACATGCACGGCCGTGACTGGAAGGCCATGGGAGACAAATATCGAGCGTACGTGAACGACATACGCTCTCGAGATCAGCTGAACTGGGTCTTGCTTCAAATGGTAGGCGAGTTGTGCGTTTCCCACACCTACATTACTGGGGGAGATATGGCGGCACCCGCCACGGGTACGCCCCCGGTATACACGGGACTTCTGGGCGCCGACCTGGTTCCGGACCGGAAGGTGGGTTTATACAGGTTCGAGAAAATCTACGGTCCTACACGCTACTTCACCGACATCCAGACACCGCTGTCGCGCCCCGACATCAACCTCAAGGAAGGGGACTACCTGATCGCCATCAACGGGCGCAATGTGCGTGTTCCTGAAAATTACTTCCAGTTGCTCCAGGTGGCAAAGGATGATTTCGTGACGGTCACCGTCAACAGCGAACCGGCCGAGGCCGGCGCCCGGACCTACCGGATCAAACCTGCCGTCTCAGACCGCCAGGCGCGCTATGCCCGGTGGGTGAGCGACAATGTCGATAAGGTACTCAAGGCGTCCAACGGCGACGTGGGATACATGCACATCACGGCCATGGGCGGCGGCGGTGTCATGGAGTTCGACAAATTCTGGCGCGCCTTCAAAAATAAAAAGGGATTGCTCATTGATGTGCGGGGTAACGGCGGCGGCTGGACCGAGTACTTCATGATCGACAAGTTGGAGCGCCAACAGGTAGCGTACAACACTCTCCAGGGGATGGAGCCGTACCGCTACCCCAATTCCGCATCCCGAGCCTACTATGCCGTGATCACAAACGAGGATAACGGCTCCGATGGCGAGGCTTTCCTCGAGCATTTCCGGGCGCGCAAGCTGGGGACGATTGTGGGCGTGCCCTCCTGGGGCGGGCTGGTCGGGATTATCAACCGTCAGCAAACCCTGGATGGCGGCAATGTGGAACAGTCCAACAATGCCTTCTATGGGCGCGAGGGAAAGTGGTGGATTGAGAACCACGGCGGCGATCCCGATGTGCTCCAGGACAATGACCCGGCATCCGTCATGGCGGGAAAAGATCTGCAGCTCGAAAAGGCTCTCGAAGTCGTGCTGAAAAAAATCAAGGAGCAGCCCTTCGTCTTCCCGCCGAAGCCACCCTATCCGAAGAAATAGGGCGGCTGCGTCCGCCTTTTTCAGGAGGGCATCCCAAGAATCGTCGCTGGCAAACAGGACGATTCTGTTCTCTTCGGGCCGGCAAAAGCCCTGCTCACAGAGCCAGTCCGTCTCGGTCCGTGTTCTTCCGTGTCCCGAAATGTTTTGCGATCCTTTCTTCATGAAAAGCAGGCTAGTGTAGTTTCTGTCGCGTAACTCCGTTGCAGAGTGTGCCGTCCGACCCCCGGAGGGGTGCAAAGATAATAGCCGGGGGCACAAGCCCCCGGATAGGATATTGCATTGAAGGAGCCCTGGTAGGGGCGAAAGATGTTTATCCGCAACCCCTTTCTGTCGCCCCTCCAGGGCTCCGCATCGATTTCTGGCCTAACCCCGTGCTCGCGCCCGGGGCTACTATCTTTCCGCTCCTCTGGGGCTCGCCTGCTGGCCGAATGAGTTTTGCGACAGAAACTAGTGTAGATATGTCGCGCCGCAGGTCTGAGTTACCTCAGGTCCACCCGGAAGGGATTTGCCGGCGGGCGCTGGTTGTCCCGTCCGACTTCCACATCACGGGCATTGGATGTCCCCTCAATTTCGAGTGTGAACCGCAATGCGCGCACTTCCTCGCTTACCTTAAAGTCAAACCCGTCGATATCGGCGTACGTGCGCGCGATCCAGACAATTCTGCGGTCATCAGTCTTCTCAATTTGATCTTGCTCGCGAGTGGCCACGACCGGGCCATGGCCGGGCCTTACCCGCACGCGGCCACGGGGTCCCACCGTAACCGTGCCTGGCCGCCCGGTTCGGATCACCTTTCGTTCCTCTTCGACATCGATGCGCTTGAGTGATTTGAGTTCACCCCCCTCGGCCACAACGTGGCCCGTGAAGCGGAGCATTTTCCCCATCGTGGTCCAGCGGACAAGCCTATTATCCCGTCGGGCTTTCGGGAAGGAGTCCCAGGGGCCCGGCACAGCGTGCCCCTGGGAATGGAGGGAGCCACCACCCGTGAATCGGGCCCTATGCTAAAACCAAACCGCGGAGGCTGCGAAGAGCGCAGGCCCCCTGAGCAAATCCTCTTACAGGACTTTGGTGGTTGCAGGTAAGATAAGGAGCATCGGGCAAGGGTAATGTCGCCGCGCCGGAAATGATTCGGGTGGATTCAGTG
>CAYGWQ010000085.1:0-18338 GCA_964353465.1 uncultured Acidobacteriota bacterium
GAGGGGCAAAGAGACAATAGCCGGGGGCGCAAGCCCCCGGATAGGATGTAGCATTTAAAGAGCCCTGGTAAGGGCAAAAGACCCCTGTCCGCAACCTCGAGTGCCTTCTCTCTCGAGACGGCCTGCCTACATCCTCACCTGCGGATTCAGGAACGTACCCTGCTTGAGTTCGTCGAACGCCTGGCGGAGCTGCTCCTGCGTGTTCATCACGATGGGGCCGTACCACGCAACCGGCTCTCCGAACGGCTTCCCGGACACCAGGAGGAACCGGATCCCCTCGTCCCCGGCCTGCACAGTAACCTCGTCTCCGCGATCAAAGATCACGAGCGTTCGGTTTTCCGCCTCCGCAGGTGGCGCTGTGTCCGCCCAGCCAACCCCTTCAGTCGGCACCGCAAGAGGCTCCGACGCGTTGCAGAACTTTCCGGCTCCGGCGAAGACGTACGCAAAGGCGTGCCGGGTCATCTCGACAGGGAACGTCCTCCTCCTCCCCGCCGGCACCGATACATCCACGTAGACTGGGTCGGCCGCGACACCGTTCACGGGGCCGCTCTTGCCCCAAAAACTGCCGCATACAATTCGAACCCGGGTCCCATCATCATCCGTGATTACGGGGATGTCGGCCGCCTTCACCTCCTGGTAACGTGGCTCGGTCATCTTGAGTGACGCCGGGAGGTTTCCCCACAACTGGAACCCATGCATACGGCCATCTCGGTCGCCCTTAGGCATTTCCTGATGAATGATCCCCCGCCCCGCTGTCATCCACTGGACGTCACCTGCGGCTATGGCACCTTTATTCCCCAAGCTGTCGCCGTGTTCGACGGTTCCGGCGAGGACGTAGGTTATGGTCTCAATCCCGCGATGGGGGTGCCACGGAAAACCAGCCAGGTAATCCTCCGGCCGGTCATTTCGAAAGTCATCGAGAAGAAGGAACGGGTCAAACTCGGAAGTGTTGCCAAAACCGAATGCGCGGCGCAGGTGCACGCCCGCGCCTTCGAGGGTCGGTTTTGATTTGATGAGCTGCTTGATGGGTCGAATGGACATCTGAGCCTCCTGTGCTGCCCGCAGGGCGCATCCCACCTAAACATATCGTGCGCAATCCTCTTGTGCAACCAGTCCCGTAGCCCGCTTTATTCATGAAGAAAAAACCGCAAGACATCTCGGGACACAGAATAACACGGAAGAACACGGACCGGCTCCGTGTTCTTCCGTGTTATTCCATGTCCTAAATGCTTTCTGTCATGTGCGCATCAGCCGGCAGGGCGCCGGGACAAATGACTGTGCGCCTTGCCCGGAATGTTATAAACTAGCATCAGACTAGTTTGATTGGAGGATACGTCATGCGTGCGACCGTGTCAGTCCTCGGAGCCTTTGAGGCAAAAACGAAGTTTTCCGAACTCCTGGAACGGGTGAGCCGCGGGGAAGAGATTACGATTACCAGGCACGAAAAGCCCGTTGCCCGCCTCGTGCCCGTTCAGCGCTCCAGTTTCGGGGACATTCACGAGGCATTCCAGCAGATGGAGGAGATCCGGCTTCGGGCCCGGCGGAAATCCGCATCTCGGAAAAAGCTCTCTTACCGGCAACTCATTGAAGAGGGGCGTCGCCGATGAACCAATTGGCACTGGATGGCTCCATCGCACTCAGTTGGTTTCTGCCCGGGGAGCGGGCCGACGAGAATCAAGCCGTGCGCAAACGGATCGAAGGCGGGACGAAGGCCTGGGTGCCCTCCATTTGGGCCTTGGAAGTAGCCAACGCGCTCCTGGTCGCCGAGCGCCGCAAGCGCATCTCACAAGCTGATTCGGCGGCAGCGTGGGCTTCCCTCCGCAAACTGCCGATCGAGACGGATGCCGAAACCGCAGCGCGGGCAGGCGGCGACATCCTGGCTCTCGCCCGCCAGCAACATCTGTCCGTTTATGATGCCGCCTATCTGGAACTCGCCATGCGTCTTGGAATTCCGCTCGCGTCCCTGGACGAACTGCTACGAACCGCGGCCCGGGCCCTCATGATCCCGCTGTTGCCGGAAACAATCTGAGCTGTGCCCACCCCGGGTGTGCGGAGGATTCGAGGCCGGCCATCGTGCCGTGCCGGTGCTCTGGCAATGGGGAGCGTGCTTTTCCTGTTTCGTTCACGGCAATCCCACTGCCATATTATTAAAAGAGTCGGAACGTCACCTCGATGACGGCCTGGAAGTCGATGGGAACCCCTCGATATGCGGCCGGCCGGAAGCGCCATTTGCTTGCCACCGTATGAACGGCAGACTCATCCAAGCCATAGGCCAGGCCTTTGAGAACCCTGATGCCGTCAACCGTGCCGTTTTTACGGATCATGACCTGCAGCACAACCATGCCTTCCGTGCGCGCTTTGCGTGCCTCTTCCGTGTAGTAGGGGCGCGGCTGTGATATTGCTTCGGGGAGGATCAGGTCCTTGCCTCCCAGACCGGGGCCGAATCGGTCGCCTATGCCTCCTGGCCAACCATTTCCGTAGCCGCCATTTCCACCGGGACCGGCGCCCGGTCCGTCACCGGGTCCGACTCCCGTTCCGGACCCCGTACCGATGCCGCCGCCGCTTCCCGGACCTGAGGAGACATGATCGCTCGGCGGCGCGAAGGGATCGCCGATCGGCAGAGAGCGATCAGCCGGGAGATCGATCGGCATCTGAATGGTGGCCGGCAGATCGATAAAATCATCCGGCGGCAACAGCGGTTTTGGCATCCCGGGATCGGGCGGCATGAGTTGTACGCACGCTGCATCAGGGAGGCGTCCGCCGGAGGGCCGCAGTTTTTCGTGCTTCCCGCCGCCTCCGCCGCCACCACCATCCCGATCATCCGCCATCGGAGGCAATATCATGGGTCCGCCCACGAACACTACCCTCTCCTGCTTTTGCGCCGCTGCCTCGGGATTCTCATGGAGGGCGAAGAAGACGGCCAGGCTCAGTATTGTCAGGTGAATCATCAGGGAAGCCATGCCGGCTTCCATTCGCCGAGCACGCAGTGCCGCCCGTCCCTCAGCCAGCTCATCCGGATCTGCCCACAGCGACGGGATGAACAGCGCGAATCGATACCCGATAACCAGGTCCTTGATCAGGCCGCTCCAATCCAGAGGTTCAGCCTCGGCAGGATTTACAATGTAATGAAACAGTGAGGCGCGCGTACGCGGAGCTTGCAGATCTTCCCGGATCGAGCGGACCGGGTGGCGCAAGAATTCCAGCAGGTCCGGCAGTGCGCCTGACCCGGGCTGATCCCTGCGGCCGCCGAAAATCGAGGTCTGCATTGGCGGGCCCGAAATCCACTCGCGCAGCACTCTCAGCGACGACCGATTCTCTTCACCAGTTCCTGTCATCGGATCTCCTTCCATTCCGCAACAAGCTGAGAGAGGTCGAGAAAACCCTGGCGCACGCGCACGCTCAGGTCGTGCCTGCCTTTCACACTTGCCCGGATTGTGCTGTACTTGCCCGGCTGAAGTTTTTCCCGATCCAAGGCCCAGGCCAGCAGGTAATATCGGGAGGTCTCCGTCAAAGTCGTGATCAGGGCGGTGTCGAGGGCATTGGTGTTTTTGAGAAACCGGCCGCCCGTGTCGGATGCCAGCGCGTTGAGCGCGTCCTGCTTGACCAGAACCTCGCTGTAGCCGCTCTGCGCCAAGGATCCCAGCCGATCCGCCGCCCGCTTCGTTTTGGCGTCCGGAAGGCCCACCACGAGGCCCCTGGTATCCAGGCTGTAAATCACGATCCCCAGGCGCGCCGCAACGTCGGTTACCTGCCGCAACCGATCTATGACATTGCTGCGCTGCGGCTGCAGTACAAAGCCGTCCGAAAGGAAGAAGATCGTCTTCCGTCCCGGCACAACAGAGCTGGTACGCACCAGTTGGCGCAGCGCGGACAGGGTTCTCTCCCCAATAGCAGCGGACATAGAGGCAAGCTGGGCCGCCCGGTCACGGATCTGCTGCACCAGCCTGGAATTGGGTGCTTGTTGGCCGGGACGCACTCCCGTGTAAGGGTCCGGCTTCGTCATGGCTGCCAAAAAATAATTGATCACATCCCAGTCGTTTTGCTCTATCAGGAGAGCGTGCCCTTCGGTCATGGGTGGCCACGACTTGTCCTCCACACCCGGGCTCAGAAAATTCAGCTTTTCCAGGACGGCCAGCAGGGCGGCTTTGTCGCTCACAAGCTGCTGTGCGGAGCCGAGCGCCCCGGATGCGGCGAAAATGGCGGCCCTGTCATGGGGGCCCACCGAAGTCTTGACGAGATTGGACAGCGCCTCCCGAGTCCGGATGACACTTTCATCACATAAGTGCCAGTCGTCCACGAAGAAGAGCAACGTGCGTCCAGGATTGGATCCGCTCGCAGCCGGCGCCGCCGGCGCAGGCGTTGGCTTCACCGCCTCTCTGGCCCATACTTCCTCGTCATGCGGGCTGCCGGCGGATACCTGGTCGAGGAATAAGATCGGCTGCACCTTGCCGTCGATCCGCAACTCGAACTGGTCGAGCTTCAGGTCAGGAACAAACTTCCCCTGCTTGTCGAAGACCATCACATCGGTCTGCACCAGGCTTACATTTACGCGGATAGTATGATCGGCTTGTTGCTTCTTCTGGCCGGATGCCGGCTTCTGGGCTTGAGCCAGGAGAGCAGCGGCCAGGCATACCAGCAGGAACAGAAAAACTGACAGCACATATTTCCAGCCCCGATCCTTGATACGCATTCATCCCCCTTGCACTGGATTCTGGTATAAGCCTGTCTTCCTCAGCTCCAACATATCATCCGGATTACTCACAAAACTTATTGAGGACCAGATATTTTAGTGACGCTATTCCAAGGATAGATGTGCCTCCCCTTCAGGGCTCCTTCTTCACCTGCTCCCAACCCCGGGCTCACGCCCGGGGCTATTATTTTTTCGCCCCTTCGGGGCTGAAGGTTTAATCTCTGTCACTATATTTCATGATTATCAATAGATCGAAAAGCACCTTGGGACATGGATCAACCTGGCGCGCCAAAGCCGCAACCAAAGCTTATGTTCACAGCAGTCTCCCATGCACCGAGGGGGCGCCCCCCCGCAACACAGGATATCGTCGCGATTCGTTACATCGTCGGTGAGAGAATGACGAAACTTTCATCGATTAACACTATATATATTGAACAGAGCCGCGGAGAAAATGAGCCTCGAAGAGGCGGCAGACAATAGCCCCGGCCGTGAGGCCGGAGTATTCAGGCAATTGGCATGAGCGCCGAAGGTGCGGCACAACATCTGTGCCGGTCCTTCGGACCTCAATTCTTTGTCTCACGCAACCCCGCCCTTACGGGCGGCGCTATTCTCTGCCGGTGCTTCGCGCCTCCCTGCAAAGCGTTTCGTGCTTCCCTCCTATGCGTTTCGCGCTTCCCTCCCTGCGTTTCGCATCTCCCTGCTCTGCGCTTCGCATCTCCCTGCTCTGCGTTTCGGTGTGGAAAATCCCATCCTTGATGCAAAACACTCGCGAGTAAGTGGTACAAACTTTTCGGCTCCACAACCGATTTTCGTGCATTATGCGCGCTAATATTGGCGGAACGTTACTTCTATCTTTGCCTGGACGCTCACGGGCTGGCCGTTGAGAGTCGCAGGCTTGAAAAGCCACCGCTTCGTAACCGTTTCCACGGCCGATTCATCGAGACCATAACCGATGCCGCGCAGCACTTTAGCGCTTCGGGCAATGCCATCCTTGCCGATCACAACCTCCAGCAGAACGCTCCCCTCCACTTTTTGTGCCCGGGCTTCCGAAGTAAAAGCGGGCATGGGCTTCTGCATCGGGACCGGGTCCGTCACGGGCCCGCCGATCTGGTATACCGGTTCCTCGGAGCCCGAGGCGCTGCCTTCGGTCTTTGGAGCCACCTTGTTGCCGGTCGCGGCAGGAATGACTGCAGGATGGGATTGCGCCCTTTGTATTTCCTGCAATTTTTTCCACTGATCCAATGAGACCGCACAACGAATGTCGAGCGCCATGATGGTCTTTTCGCGTTCCAGCCGGCCGCGAGCCGCCACGACCTGTTCGATTTGGGCGGCAGCCTTTTTCTCATCGATGCGCTCGGAATCAATAAGCGATTGCAGGATGGCTTCCTGGCGCTGCAGTTCGTTGGCCAGATTACCGAGCTCGGACCGGTGTCTCAAGAAAGCCTGCTCGACCTGCCGGATCTGGTTGTCGCGGAGCCGCAAATCACGTACAACTCCGGAGTCCTTCCACCACGTTCCCAGGTCCGCTGCCGGGGAAGCCGGGTAGCACCACGAGGGCGACACAATCAGTGCCGGCAACACCATCAGGAAAAACGCCATGAAACGATGCGGAAGATTTTTCATGCATCACTCTCCCATGCGATTTGGATCAGCAGCCTTGAAAGGCAGGATGCATCCGAATGCGGGGACGGCGCGCCGTGCCCCTACTTTTTGTCCATCTCCTTGGTCAGCAGCAGAGCCGGCTCCAATGCAGGCGGGATCTCGTGATCCAGCAGGCGATCAACCCCGAGAAGCAATTCGTGATCGTTGCCCTGCGTCAGATCAGGAGTAAAAACGTTTTCGCGCTTTGTAAAAAACACCGCCAGAAATACGACAATGGTAACGGCCGCAGCCGACATCCAAACGGTTCGCTGCCAGGCCCGGAATCGGGACCGTCGCGCAATGCGGTTGCGCAGATTCATAACCGTCCGCGCTTCCAATCCGGGACCTGGTT
This sequence comes from uncultured Acidobacteriota bacterium, assembly GCA_964353465.1. GTDB lineage: Bacteria > Acidobacteriota > UBA6911 > UBA6911 > UBA6911 > JAFNAG01. Next base: position 6,684 of record CAYGWQ010000085.1, read on the forward strand.
CTGCGCCTCCGAATTCGCCGAGTGCCTGGTCGAGCCAATCGTCGAGTTTTTTATCCACGCTTTCACGATCCATAGCTGCCCTCCGTCAGGGCTGCAAGTTTTACTTTGAGGAGGTGCCGGGCCCGGGACAACCGGGTCCGCACCGAGGACTCCGGAATGTCGAGGATCTCGGCAGCCTCCGCCGTGGTCATTCCTTCGATCGCGGTCAGTCCGATGAGTTCGCGGAATTCACTCGGGAGCGATTGCAGCAGGCGCTCGAACAGCAATCTTTTTTCACCCTGCAGCAGCGACTCCTCGGCACCCGGTACGATCGACGGCAGGGCGTGAAGCGTGTCGGAGGAATTACCGTCCTCCCGACGCCCTGCCCTCTGGCTTTTCCGATTCAACGCAAGACGCCGGGCGATGCGCGCCAGCCAGGAGCGAATCCGCTCGACTTTTCCTGCCTGCCCCGAACGATAAGCCCGGAAGAAGGTTTCCTGGACCACATCCTCCGCGTCTTCGGCGTTTCGCAAAACCGCGAACGCGACCTTGAACACGAAGCGAGCATGCAGGTGCACCAGCGCTTCAAAGTCGACAGCTCCGGCGCAAATCAGCAGCGAATCGGCCAATATCACCTTCTCCATCACGGCAACCCTTGAGACGACCTGATAGTAAAGACAGGTCCACCTGGTCGGATGTCTCAAAATATTTTAAGGACTGTTCACCGCCGAGGCGCAGAGAACGCAGAGGACTCACGGAGAATACAGAACTCGGCGATGGGATTGGAGGAGCTTATGTGCAACCCTGCGGGCCAGCCTAAGCTCGTCCAATCCCATCTCTGCGTTCTCCGCCTCTCTGCGGTGAGCTTTCTTTGGTTGCGGCCATCCTGCGCTGTGTATTCGTGGTCTGAAAAAGCGGCTCGAACGGTGCTGGACGGGCTTTGAGTTTTACAACAGCCGGGCGCGCTCGAGTTCGAGCAGCGCTTCCTTGATCGCAAGTCCGCCGCCGTAGCCGGTCAGCTTGCCGTTGCTGCCGATCACGCGGTGGCAAGGAACCACGATAGGAATCGGGTTGGCGCCATTGGCTGCGCCGACCGCGCGTGACGCGTGCGGTTTGCCGATGCGTCCAGCCAGCTCGCCATAGGAGATCACCGTTCCATAAGGAATCCGTTGCAGCTCGCGCCACACCTCCAGCTGAAACGGCGTGCCTGCGGGTGTGAGCGGCAGATCGAAATGGGTGAGTTTCCCGGCAAAGTATGCCCCGAGCTGGCGGATGGTCTCGCGCACGACGCCACGATCCGATTCCTGCCATTCGGGGCGGGGGCCGGCTGCGAGCTTCCCGGAGCTGAAAAGAATAAAGCAGAGGCCGGCCTCATCACCGGCAATCGACAATGGCCCGACAGGGCTGTCCATCCTGTTGTAGATCATTCGATCCTCCTCATTGCTTCTCCCGCCCTGGTGTCGCGGCTGGAGAACTCCGAGCGCCGTCTGGCAGCCTACGCCCACGGTGGCGTAGGCCCCGGACGCCGAGACTGTCTCAAAACTCGCTCGCGGCAGTTCCACCGCAACGGTTCGTTGCCGAAACAGCCGCGGAGCGGCGGCAGATAGTAGCCGGGGGCGCAAGCCCCCGGTTAGCAGGCGAATCTGACATAGCCCCAGGGGCGACAGAAGCCTTTGCTTTTCAATCGTTTTCTGTTGCCCCTTCAGGGCTCTTGCACGTTTTGTCGTGACCGGGGGCAGCGCCGCTGCGCGGCTCGCCCCCGGCTACTTTCTTTGCGTCCCTCCGGGATGCCTTGTTTTAAGACAGTCTCGCCGGACGGGGTCTGCGGTGTTGCGGTGGGAAACCTCTGAACGCCGTCTGGCAGCCGGCGCCCACTTGGCAGCCCACGCCCACCGTAGACCCCAGACGCCGCGTCCGCCGACTCCATCCAGAGGTGCATCGCAGCATACGCCCTCCACGGGCGCCAAGCTTCGGCGCGCTTCTCCAGCGCTTTCGCGGTAACTCGTTCTTCGCTGCCGGTGAACGCCCGCAGCAGGCCCAGATCACTCGCCGGAAAAGCATCAGGCTCTCCGAGGGCACGCATGGCGACGTACTGTGCCGTCCACGCACCGATGCCTGGAATGGCGGAGAATTCCTCGACGAACGAGTCCAGCCCTCGGGCGCCTTCAAAGGAAATCACGCCGCGGCACACAGCGCGCGCAAGCTCCCGAAGTGTCTGCGCCCGCGCCTGAGTCAAGCCGATGCGCCGATAGTCCGCTTCCGCCAAAACTACCGGGGAGGGAAAGATGAGACCGTGCTCGGTGCGTTCGCCGAACTCCTCTGCCAACCTTCCTGCCAGAGTGCTGGCCCCCTTCACGGTCACTTGCTGCCCGAGAACCGCGCGCACCGCCAGCTCAAAGCCGTCCCAGGCTCCGGGCACGCGCAGGCCGGGCCGGCGCGCGACCGCCCTCGCCAGCAACCGATCATGCTGCAAATGCCGTGCGATCTCCGCCGGATCTGCGCCCAGGTCGAACATGCGGCGCGCTCGTTCCAGGATTTGGAGCAGGGCCCGCGGATCCGGAAAATGCACCCGTAATTCGAGGCAGGGCATTCCCTTCACGGGGCACGCTTCGAGGAAGCCGCTCTCCCCATCGACGGAAATCGTGCGCCGATAGCAATTACCGGAAACAGCTTCAATCCCGGGAGTCGCCCGGGGCGCCAAAAACGCCAGCAGCGCCTGCCAATCGTGCGGCGGCCGGAACGCCAGGCGGAAACGGTATTCGTGCGGCGCTCCTGCTTCCCTGGCCTGAGGTCCGATGCGGCGCAGTTCTCGCGGCGAGCGCCCGTAGAGCGCCTGAAATGTTGCGTTGAAACGGCGAATGCTGCCGAAACCGGCAGCGAAGGCGACCTGGGTTATGGGAAGAGCCGTCTCATCAATCAGTTTTTTTGCGAAATGCAGGCGCCTTGTTTGCGCCACGGCCACCGGTGTGGCACCCAGGTGATGCAGAAACAGGCGCCGCATGTGGCGGCCGCCGATGCCGAGCCGCGCAGCCAGGTCCTCGACCCCGCCAGTATCCAGGGATCCGCCGGCAATCAGTTTCAGTGCCCGCGAGACCGTCGCCGAACTTCCCAGCCATGCGGGCGTTCCCGGTGAAGATTCAGGCCGGCAGCGCAGGCACGGCCGGAATCCCGCCTGTGCTGCGGCAGCCGCCGAGGGGAAATAGCGCACATTCATCGGTTTCGGCGATGTAACCGGGCAGACCGGCCGGCAGTAAATGCCGGTGGTTATGACTCCTATGAAGAATCGTCCGTCGAAACGCGCATCGCGCGCCCGCCGCGCCCGCTCGAAAACTCTCTCGTCCATTTCCATGCTCCTAACTATAGTCAAGCCTGCTGCGAGTGACTAGCCGTTTTCGGACCTGATGGCCGAATAGAAATAGTGCCGGGCGAGGCATCATCTGCTATCCTATGGGGCGGTGGCTGCAGGCATGAAAATCGTGGCGTTCGTTGGCCAATCGGAAAGCGGCAAGACGCGGCTGGTTGCCCGCCTGGTCGTGGAATTGAAGAAACGCGGCCTGATCGTGGCGGTCATCAAACACTGCAGTTCCCGATTTGATCTCGGCGGTGAGGACAAGGACTCCTCAAAGTTCCTTTCCGCCGGTGCGGATGGCGTAGCTTTGGCGGCGCCGGAGCAGACCGTCGTCTTGAGGCGCCGGGATCGCGAGCGCGATCTCGGTGCCCTGGCCCGCGAAGAGTTCGGCGCGGCGGACATAGTCCTGGTAGAGGGCGGCAAGAGCGATGTCCGGCTGAGAAAGATCGAGGTGCTGAGAAAAGGCCTTGGCGGTGGACTGCGGACGCCGTTTCCGGAGTTGGCCGCCGTGGTTTCCGACCATCCTGTAGCCTGCGGCCGGCCGCTCTTTCATCCGGACAACGTGATGGAGATCGCCGATTGGCTTGTGGAGAATCTGAATTCCGACCAAGGACAATGAGGGCCAACCATGATCAAAGTGAACGAATATTTCGACGGCAAAGTGAAATCGCTGGCTTTTGCTTCACCCGAAGGCCCGGCCACCCTCGGGGTGATGGCTGCGGGTGAGTTTGAGTTCGGAACCTCGACGAAGGAGATCATGAAAGTCATCAGCGGAAAATTGACAGTGCGGCTTCCCGGGGTGGATTCCTGGCAGGACTTCGGGGAAGGTGCGGTTTTTGTCGTTGAGGCAAACAAGAAATTCCAGCTCAAGGTTGCAACCGACACCGCGTATTTGTGTCTGTATAAATAGGGCATTTTGACCCTATAATTCATTGTCAACATGCGAAAGGGGGGAGATTCATGCGACGAATGCCGTTATTTGGATTCACGATCGCTGCAGCTTTGCTGCTTGCGGGAGGCACCCCGATGTCCGCCCAGCAACCCACGGCAACACAGGTCTATGGGGGATCAGGGGGCAATGCTTTTGCCGATCTTGATCCACCCGACGCCTCGCGTATCATAGAAGTGCGCATCCGGTCCGGCGAAATGGTGGATTCCGTACAGATGGTATATGGCCTTATTGATGGGAGTACCGTCGTTGGCCCGTTGCATGGCGGCTCGGGCGGCGGACTCAACAGTTTTCGCCTCGATGCCGATGAGTACATCATCGGTCTTTCCGGCCGTTACGGCAGAAACCTGGACTCGCTGCGCATCATCACCAATAAGCGTACATCCCAGCCATACGGAGGGCGCGGAGGGAATAGCGATTTGCGCATTGATGTCCCGTCCGGATATCTGGTTATCGGATTCGCCGGCCGCTCAGGGGTATATGTGGACGCCATCGGATTGACCTATGCTCCCATCTATTATACGTCGGCCCGCCGCGCTATTGTCACACCGACCACTGGATTCCCTACACAGGTTGGGATCACGCCGACCCAGGCTTGGCTCACGCCAACCCAGATAGCGCAAACCAACATCGCCGGCGGCAATGGTGGTGTTGAGTTTTCCGATCGGGATATTCCAGCCGGCGCCAGGATAGCCGAGGTCAGGATATGGTCAGGAGATGGGATTGATTCTCTTCAGGTGGTATACCTGCTCCCCGATGGCCGCTTGCAGCAAGGAGTGCGCCATGGCGGCTCTAGCGGCAACGCTTTCGTCATTCGTCTCGATGCGGATGAGTACATTACCGGCATTTCCGGCAGGGCCGGCGTAAGGGTCGATTCCATGCGCATCGTCACCAACAAGCGCACCTCGCTGACCTTCGGTGGGCGCGGCGGAGACAGAGATTTCCGCATTGATCTGCCGCGCGGCGGCCAGGCGGTCGGATTCGCGGGCCGGGCGGGGAACATGATCGACGCCATCGGACTCACCTACGCGTCTTCAACCGCAACTCGCCGGCTTCCTCGGGCGAGATGAGGCCCGGGAACAAGCCGGCCCCCTTTGGAGTGCGGCGGCGCGCCGCCGCTATCGCACGCCGCCCCGCACTCCAGCACCTCAAAGCGGCGCTTCAGCCCCGCTCTCCAGGTTTTAAGGACTTCGTCTTCCAATAGTAATAGGCCGGGATGCCGATCAGAATCACGACCAGTCCGCCAACGGCGTCCATGAAGGTATAGATCAGCGAGTTCAGGGAAATGTACAGGGCGCACAGGACGAACAGGAACGGTGTGACCGGATATCCCCACGTCTTGTAGGGGCGTGGCAGGTCCGGACGTTTCCGGCGCAAGATGAACACCGCCGCCACCGTCAACCCGAAGAAGATCCACTGGCCGAAAATCACGTACCGGAGCAGCTGCTCGAAGGTGCCGGAAAGACTCAGAATCGCGCTCCACAGGCCGAGTGCGAGGATGGAAATGTGGGGGGTAAGGTATTTCGGGTGCACTGCCGCGGTCTTTTTGAAGAACAAGCCATCGCGCGCCATGGCGAAATAAACACGGGGCGAGGTCATCAGGATGGCGCCTGCCGCGCCGAAAATCGAGAATAAGATGACGAAGGCGATGATGGAACCGCCCATCGGGCCGATGGCATGCGTCATCGCGTCGGCGGCAATTCTGGGCGATTTCGCAATCTCCGAGGTCGGTGCAACATAGAGATAAGCCATGTTGGTGATGACGTAGCCGAACAGCACCAGCAGCGTCCCGATCAACAAACCGAGCGGCAGATTTCTCTCCGGCTTCTTGATTTCCCCGCAGCTGAAGGTCACGCACTCCCAGCCCTTATAGGCCCAGAGGGATGCCACCAGAGCGATGCCGAAGCTGGACAGCATGCCGAAGGAGAAGGATCCGATCTCCGGCCTCACGAAATTGGCCGCATTTCCATCGGCAAAGATGAAGACCAGCAAGGTGACCGCCAGGATGGCGCCGAACTTCACCACCATCAGGATATTCTGGACCAGCGCTCCCCAGCGCACGCCGACATAGTTGATGGCAACGTGCACCGCGATGAAGAGTATTGCCACGATTTTTTGCGTTGCCGGCGATATCGTGAAAAAGTATGGGAGATAGTTGGATCCGAAGGCGACCGCCAGCGTGGCGATGGCGCCGGAGTCGATGACCAGAAACAGCGACCAGCCGAAGAGGAATGCGATCAGGGAACCAAAGGATTCCCGGAGGTACACATACATGCCGCCCGCATCCGGATAGGCGGCGCCGAGTTCCGAGAAAGCGAGCGCGCCGAAAAAGCTCAGGATCCCGCCCACCAGCCAGACCGCAAGCATCAGGACCGGCGACGGCACCTGCCCGGCAACCTCGGCGGGAACAATGAAGATTCCCGAGCCGATGACGGACCCGATCAGAATCCCGATCACATCCTTGAATCCGAGCACTCTCGGAAGGTTGAGCTTCAACTTGTCGACTTGAGCGTGGGTAGTACCTTCACTGGTCATATGGGCCCTCCTCTCCATCCGGGAGTATCCAGGAAACAACTGTGTGGTAGTAAGTCTCTAACACGGATCTCGATGAGTCTCAACCAAAGATTGCCGCGATGCAGACACTGCTTGCCAGGCATTCAGACGCCCACGAACCACAAAGACCTCTAAGACCTCAAAGAAACCAGGGAATGGCGGATCGCAATCGCCTCCGGCGCAGCCGAAGCACTTTCCATCGGTTTTTTGAGGTCTTTGAGGTTTTCGTGGTTGGCTGGTTTCTGTCGCGGAATTCGTTCCGCCCTCTAGCCCAGCCCCGCAGGGGCGGCAAGATAATAGCCCCGGGCGCAAGCCCGGGGTTAGGCCGGAAAACAGTGCGGAGCCCTGGAAGGGCGACAGAATAATGTTGCGAACAAATGACTTTCGCCCCTGCCGGGGCTCCATAAATGCAACGTCCTATCCGGGGGCTCGCGCCCCCGGCTATTATCTTTCAGCCCCTCTCTGGGGCTTTGCCGCGCGGGAGCAGACGGAATTTCGCGACAGGAACTACCCAAGGGCTGGGGTGAGGTCGGACTATTTGCCGGTGTAGAGGTCGATGATGCGATCGATGGCGCGGCGGCAGACTGCGCAGAAGCCGACTTCATCCCGGGTAAACATGATGCAGTCCGCCTGCGAACGGTAGTACCCCTTGGCTTCATACATCGCCCCCTCGAACCCACCAACCTTGCCGGCGTTCGGGCCGGAACCGAGCAACTTCGTGGTGCGTTCCCTCTCCTCACGGAAGAGGGCTTCCATTTCCTGCTCGGGACGTTTCTGGGCGCGGATCGCCGCCCGGCGCGATCAGATCTTTCCAGCGGCTGCCGCGAGCATCGGCCGTGACGTTCGGCTCCCACGGTTCGGGCCGGTCGGACGGGCCCTCGTAAGCCACTGCGGACGTGTAATACTCGTCAGCCAGACCTGCGAAGTGGTGACCGAACTCGTGCACGAGAACGTACGGGGTGAAAGCGTTGTCGGCGGCTGCGGTGGCGTAAAGGTTGAAGATGCCCCCGCCGCCGTACTTCCGGTCATTGATGATGATTTCGATGGCCTCGTAGGGCGCGGCGGCCGCCGCCTCGCGCATGCGCTTGTTGTCGAACGTGAGCACATAGCGATCGGAGCCGAAGGCGTCATAGCTCGCGCGCAGCGGGGACCGGCGATAAACGCCGTCGGACGGCCGCGCGATGCCGCTCTCATCGGCCGGGGTGTCCACCGCCCAGACATTGAAATCGCTCTTGCGCTCCTTGAAGGGTGAAGCGGCAAAGAGCAGGTCGGCCATGCGCCGTGCATCCCGATGCCACTTCTCCATTTCGGCCGCCGTGTACCCGTCCCCCATGAGGAGAATGTCGACCTTGTCGCGCGGCTCACCGCTCTTCATTACCGCCCAGGCCTTTGCCTGGGGCGCTGTGGACCGATCGACGGCCGGACTCGACGGGTCGACCAGCGCGGACCATATTTCCAGGAATGCGTTTCCGGTTCCTCTTTTTTTCAGAACGACCTGGAAAGGCTCCGTCGGCGCCGGAAAGCGGAGGGATTCGTGGAATGTGCGCTGCACTTCCCTGGCCTCCGCGGTTGTTTCCCACTCGCCATACATGCTCGCAAAACCCCTTGAGTAGAGTACACGGTTCGTCTTCCGATCGACGATTTCAAAGAAATACTTGCCGAGATTGGTGTCGTCGATCATGCGATTCAAGGGGCCCGGCCAGGAACCCTCGAGAACCACGCTGTCGAGGGCAAAGCGTTCTTCTATCGAATTGCCGGTGTGAAAATAGTCGAGGCGCATCGTTCGCGGTGAGGGTTCCGCCGCAGCGATAAATCCAGCCAGAAGCATAATGGTATAGAGGATGACAACCATCAAGCTGCACCTCCAGGCAGTTTCTGTCGCGCAACGACGGAAAGTTGGCAACCACGAAATACACGGCGCAGCATAGCCGCAACCAAACCATCTCACCACGGATCCCCGAAGGATTGGAGCCTCGAAGAGGCGGCAGACAATAGCCCCGGCCGTGAGGCCGGGGTGTGTGCACAATTGAAACGAGCGCCGAAGGTGCGGTACATGACGTCTGTGCCGGTCCTTCGGACCTCCATTCTGTATCTCTCTCCACCCCGCCCTTACGGGCGGGGCTATTCTGTGCCGGCGCTTCGCGCCTCCGTGCTCTGCGTTCCGGTAGTGCATGGCGACTTTTGCCTTTCCCCACAAAACGGTGCTAGAAAACACGAAATTGCGGCGAAGTAATACGAAATCGTACCGGCGCAACGCAAAGGATACCGGGCTCTATTGGTTCCCCATGGGGGCTTGCGGCAGTCATCCTGCGGCGGATCAGGAGGCGCCCCATCGGTCAGATTCCTCAGAGCTTACATGTAATTTCTGAACCAGAAATTTCGTGTGTTTCGTGGTTTTGAAAAAGATGTATCCGCCCGGCATCAACCTCCGGAATAGATCGGCGACACGGCTATTTTGTCGCCATCTTCCAGGACTTCCTGCGCAGCCACGGCCCTGCCATTGCGCGTGACGATCTTCGGCCTCTGCTTCGAAAGAGGGAGCAGATCGAGAAGCGCTTCGGCCGTAGTCGCGGCCGGCACCTCGAGTTCCTTTTCGCTGTACCCCGTATCGTAGATGAAGGGGCCGATCAGTTTGATCTTTATTTTCATGTCAGTTTGGCGAATGTCTCCGCCTCGGCGGCCTCCTGATCGAGGCCGAGTTTCTTCAGTGTTTCCCTGGTTGGGATCCCCCGGTTGTCATAGCCGCGCTGGTCATAATAATGTTGGAGCATGCCGTCGTACTTGTCTAGCTCGAGCACCTTGCCTGCAATGGGGCCATCCTGGTCGGCGTTGGCCGGATCGAACCAGACGCGCGGCGGATAGTCATCCTGGCGGGTCGCATTCGGGAACTCCCGCAGATAATTCAGTTTGATCAGGCTGTAAATCCGGTCGGCCGTGCGCCACATGTCGTCGAGCGTCCAGTTGAGGCTGGTGATGGTGTTGAAGTACTTCGGATAGTTATCCAGCGACCAGCCCAGCTCGATCCAGGGGAAGCGGCACGCGACCAGGATTTCAAACATACCGCCCCGGATACGCTGGAGCTCGATGACCTTGGCCGCTTTTTCCGGGCCATAGGATTCACGGGTCGTGTGTTTGATCTCGAAGGTGATGATCCACGCTTCCCGGTGATGGGCCCCGATGGGAGAGACGCCGTACGCCAGCGCCTGGCCGGGGATGAACTTGCAGTTATAGGCGGCCACTTCCAGTCCCTTGACCTGCATGGCGTAGGCTTCGGAATTGTGCCCGAATGCGCGGGCCATCCGCAGCGTTCCGTCGGCCAGCAGGTTGCCGACCCTGCCCTCGCGCAGGGCGGCCATGCGGAGCAGTTGTTTCGCCCGTTCGGCATCGCCGAATTTGAAGTCGCCGCTTGTTGCGCCCTGGTCGATGGCATCGGCGTAGAAGCTGAGCACGCACCCGGCCGACATTGTGTCCAGACCGTACTCGTCGCACAAGTAGTTCAGACACCCGACCTGGGCGAGATCGAAGATCTCGAGGTTCGAGCCGAGCAGGCCGATGTTTTCATAGTCGAGCTCGGCCTCCCGTTTCTCCGTATCATGGATAGTGATGCCGCAGCGCATCGTGCAGTTCGGGCAACCGTAGGTGGCAACGCGCGCGGCGTTCAGGCGCTCGCCGTCGATGTGCCAGGAATCGGGATGGTGAGTCTTGCGGAAGTTCCGCACGGGGAGGCCGGCCACCTCGTTGCAGAAGGCAAGGACGCCGTTCGTGCTTTGCATGGACCAGCCCGTCTCCTGATCGATCTTGCGGACCTTCTTCAGGTCACCGATCCCCAAAGCCTTCATAGCCACGGGATCGGCCTGAGGAATGGGGTGGGATCCTTTGACGGCGATGGCCTTGAGCAGCTTTGAGCCCATGACGGCACCCATGCCCGGGCGGCCGCCGGCGCGTCCTTCCAGGCTGCGGATGATGGCATAGCGGTTCAGGTTCTCGCCGCCCTGGCCGATGTTCAGCACGCCGACGCCCGCCCCGTATTTGCCGTAGATCCACTCATTGGCGGCGTACGAACCCTGTCCCCAGACGGCATCGGCAGGCAGGAATTCGACCTTATCGTCCTCGACGTAGATCATGGTGGGCCGGTCGGCTTTCCCCTCGACAATCATGGCGTCATAGCCGGCCTTCCGCAGGTGCTCGGAAACGCGCGTGCCGAGGTTGCCGTCGCCGTAAAAGCCGGTCAGAGGCGATTTGGCGGCGACGACGCACTTCCCCGTGTTGGGCGCGGGGATTCCGGCAATGGGACCCAAGGCAACGATGAGCTTGTTGTCCGGGCCAAGTGGATCAGTCCCGGGCTTGACCTCGTCGTAGAGGATCTTGGCCGCAAAACCGCGGCCGCCGACCCATTTGTGCGCAAACTCCTCGCTGAATGGCTCCTTTTTGTAAGTCTTGGTGGAAAGATTGACCCTGAGAATATTGCCGGTCCAACCGTACATGATAACGCCTCCGTATGAGCTGGTAATCCTGATAAATGCCGTCCATTGGATAACATAGGGGCGATTATTAGTCAATCAACGGGCGTCAGGGACAGCTAATCGTTTTTGGAGTGCGGCCGATATAATGATCGCAGTCCGAGACCTGCGGTGGTAGGATGACACGACGGCTCGATATAGGAGGAAGAATGAAATTGCCCTCGGTTCGTTTAGCACTCCATTTATGCTGCTTCTTCAACGAAGCACGCCCTGCCGGCTCCCGCATCACCCGCTCCCTTTCCCCCGTTAACCTCCTCGCCAATAATCGCTAGGAGCCTGCTCCCAGCGGCATTCGCCAGGAACAG
>CAYGWQ010000086.1:0-18249 GCA_964353465.1 uncultured Acidobacteriota bacterium
GGCTGGCCAATACGCATCGTGAGCAAAAGCTCGCCCTGTGTCGCAAGCTGCTTGGCATCGAACCGCCCGAGCAACAGCGGGAAGCATCCGCCGAAAATGCGGATACTTCCAGCGCAGGCCTGACCGGCGAATCGCTCGCCATCTGTCCGGCCTGCCGGCAAGGCCACATGGTGGTGATCGAGATCATTGACCCAATGCGCGCTCCGTATCGACCGACGCCTGCAACCGATTCCTCATGACACCGGAGGCTCTGTGCTTGCTTCACCGATTGCTCTTCTCCACAACACGCCCGATCGGTCGAGGTTTGCGCGCCTTGGCAGTTTCCCCATCTCATTCACTGATTGCAGCTTCCGAATTCAGTCCCATTCCCGGCATTGGTGTGCCCACCCCATCACTTTTCACTCATCGGGCGGCCCGGATTCCCAACCTCGGGGCGAGGCGGCGCACTGGAATCCCACCCCAGAATTGAAAGAAAACACATAGTCCGGCAAGCGGTTTCGTTCAAAGCAGTCTTTCTGAAGTCTCGCGAAGACGATCTCAGCAGAACCCGGCTATGTTGCGTCGCGAGACTTCAGAAAGACCCCTCTGCATTATCAGAAGCTGCAGGCGACGCGTTCAGCTCGGGCAACGGCAGCTTATTCCGCCTATGCGTACCGGATGAACGCGGATGGCGCAAAAACGATCGGCGTGCAACCGCGCCCGGGGAGTGTAATCGATACAGACCGACGGGAGGGTGAGCCATGGTTCTGGCCAGGCGCTCTCGCGCCTCGTGGTCCTCGGGAGACACGGAATCTCCCTGAAATACTGAAAAGTCCGGGTGCCTCTGGGCAACGTGGATGAGCATCTTTCGCCGCCGCCGGGGCTGCCTCCGGCGGCGGCGAAAGATGCTCATCCGATCCGTGTGAATCCGTGTCCCATTTTTATCAGTTTTCCGATCCGGGCCCTGAGCAGCCATGATGATACGACTTAGGACGCTATGTATAACTTCCCGAGGCGCTTATGGGCCAACTCTAGGTGCATTCGCGAAGCCGGCCCGGCCGGCGCACTCCACTGCGGTTTGCGCGACGATCCATTGCTGGCCGCGTTGCCGGAGGTGCGGCCGGCGGAGACCGCAGATTGGAGTCCGGCTCCGACTTGCGATGGCCGCCAGGCTGGCGGCGCTCGCGTTCACACCTTTTTTATCGTATATTGGGCGCCAAGCACATCACGGGACGCGGAGCGCTTCAGCTCATCTTCGTCCCATGTATCCTCGATCGTGCTTTGTTTATCCCGCTATTGCACAACAGGGAATTGCGGTCGGGCCAGGTCAGTCTTGAGTCTGAGGAGGATGCATGTTCCGTAAACCGGTCTTCTGGATCGCTCTTGTAGCAGCTTCGTTGGGCAGCATTTTTTTCGCCGCCAGGTACTTTTCCAAAGCCTTCCCGATCGTGACGCTCGATCTGCGGATGAACCGTGACCAGGCGCTTGCGGGTGCGGCTGAACTTGCGGCGAGATTCCAATTCCCGCCCTCCGGATTTCGGCAGGTTACTTCCTTCTCCGGGGATCAGGAGGTGCAGAATTTCATCGAGCTGGAAGCGGGAGGAAACGCTGCATTCCAGGCCATGATAGCTGCGGGCAACTATCATCCCTACAATTGGACCGTCAGGCAATTTAAACCGGGCGAAACCCGGGAGACCACGATCCGGTTCACACCCCGGGGCGATCCTTACGGCTTTGCCGTCAAGCTGCCGGAAAAGGAGACCGGCGCTGCGCTCGAGCCCGATCGGGCGCGGGAGATGGCCGAACAGTCGGCTGCCCGGGATTGGCAGGTTGATCTTGGCAGGTACCGGCTTGTGGAGCAGTCAAAGGAGGTCCGGCCCGGCGGGCGCATCGACCACACCTTCGTATATGAGCGGCCCGACATACAAGTGGGTGAAGGGCATTACCGGCTCCGGCTGGTCGTAGGGGGAGACAGGCTTACAGGGCTGTCCCACTTCGTTAAGGTGCCCGAGGCATTTTCGCGGCGGTATGAGCAAATGCGCTCTTCTAATGACGCTGTCGGCGTCGCGGGAACCATAGCCCTGTTCGTACGTACCTTGTCGGAGGCTGCGCGGTCGGATTGTTCTTTCTGCTGCGGCAGCGCTGGATTCTCTGGCGCAAGCCGCTGCTCTGGGGAGTGTTCATCGCTTTCCTCCAGCTGCTTGCCGGCATCAACCAGTGGCCGCTGATCTGGATGGGCTACGACACGGTCGTTTCTTCCCAGGGATTCGTGCTGCAGCAGATTCTTTTCCTCCTGGGGAGCTTTTTCGGATACGCCGCGCTCTTTACCATCTCTTTCATGGCCGCGGAGAGCCTGACACGCCGTGCCTTCCCCCGCCACATTCAGCTCTGGAGACTCTGGTCCTCCGAGGTTGCAGGTTCGAAAGCCGTGCTGGGGCTAACGGCAGGCGGGTATCTGCTCGTGGGCATCTTTTTGCCTATGAGGTTTTCCTGTATTTTGTGGCCTCGCGGGCACTCGGGTGGTGGACACCATCCGATACGCTGGTTCAGCCGGACGTGCTCGCCAGCTACTTCCCGTGGCTCACCTCGATTGCGGTGTCTGCCCAGGCCGGATTCTGGGAGGAGAGCCTGTTTCGCGCGGTTCCGATCGCGGGCGCGGCCTTGCTCGGCAACCGTTTCGGCCGGCGCGGTTGGTGGATCGCCGGCGCCATGGTCGTCCAGGCGCTTGTTTTCGGTAGCGGTCACGCGGGCTACGCGACCCAGCCCTATTATGCAAGACTGGTAGAGCTCATCATCCCTTCCTTCATGTTCGGCGGGCTCTACATCTTCATGGGGCTTCTGCCCTCCATTGTCCTGCATTTCACCTTTGACGTTGTCTGGTTTGCCTTGCCCCTTTTCGTGTCGACGGCACCCGGGATCTGGATGAACCGCATCTTGGTGATCGTACTCGTTTTTGTGCCCCTGTGGATTGTCCTTGGCGCACGCTGGCGGGCGAAGGCCTGGGCGGAGGTTCCGGGCGAGGTTCTCAACCAGGCATGGCAACCGGTCCTGGTTCCGAAACCCGAGGCCGTGGAGGAAAAACCGGCGCCGCACTCCCCGAGCCCTGCGGTCGCGCGCTACTTTCCCGTGGCCGGAGTGCTCGGGTTGATCCTCTGGGTCTCTGCCACCACTTTCAAAGCGGATAGCCCGCCACTGACTATCAGCCGTGCTGAAGTGCAGGCGATAGCGTCTCAAACGATGGCACAGCATGAAGTTCGCCTCCCGGGTGCCTGGAAGATCCTGACCGACGTCGAAGGTCAGCCCGGCCAGCAGGATCGATTCATCTGGCAGACAGCAGGAAAGGAAACCTACAGACGCCTGATCAACAGGTATCTGGCCCCGCCTCACTGGGTCGTCAGGTTTGTGCAGTTCGAAGGAGACGTGGCGGAGCGAGCGGAGGAATACCAGGTGTTTATTTCTGATGCCGGGCGCGTCTTCAGGTTCAGGCACCTCCTGCCGGAGGCGACGGCCGGAAGCAACATCCCGGAAGAGGAAGCCCGAACCCTGGCTCGTGAGGCGGTGCAGAAGGAGTTTCAGGTCGAGCCTTCAACCCTGAAAGAGGTTTCAGCCGTTCCTTCCAAGCTCAAAGCGCGCACGGATTGGGTGCTCACCTTTTCAGCGGAGGGGGAGGGAAAGCTCCCGCAGGGCGAGCGGCGAATTGCGGTCCGGATCTCCGGCAACCAGGTGGCCGACACCTATCGGTTTGTGCATGTTCCAGAGGAGTGGGACCGGCAGGAGCGCGATCGGCAGACGATCCCGATGATAACGGGCACAGCCTGCTCCGTCCTGCTGATTGCCATCGTGATCGCCGGAATAATCATTGCGATCGTGAGTTGGAGCCGGAAAAAGTTCGTCGTTTCCAGCTTCCTCCTGTTTTCCGTGATGCTCCTGGTATTGAGCCTTGCGAATCTTCTGAACTCTATTCCGGCCTTGTCTGCCCAGTTTTCCACGGCACAGCCGTATAAGATCCAGATGTTCGTGCTCATCGGAGCGGGTCTCGTAGGCCTGATGATCGTCTCAGTGGGCATGGGATTGATCGCAGGACTTGTCCATCGATGGTGCTTGGCCGATGAGCCTTCGCAGCCGAGATCGGCTTGGCTGACCGGCCTTTCTCTGGGTGTGATCGCGGCCGCCGTCCTGACACTCGGGGCGTCATTGAGTCCGTCGCTGGCGCCGAAATGGGCGAACTATGCTCTGTTGAACAGCTATGTTCCTCTGTTGGCCGGCATCATTGGGCCGGTCTCCGGATACTTCACGCAGTCGATTGCCGTGTTCTTGATCTTTGCGGCGTTGAACCGGGTTACGCGCAACTGGGCTTCGAGGAAGATTCTGTGCGGCATCCTGCTTTTTCTTTTCGGATTTGTGATCACTGGCTCCCGGTCCGTTGAGACGATCCCCTCATGGCTCCTGCAAGGAGCGATTGCCGGATGCCTGTTGCTTGCGGCGTATTTGCTGGTCTTGCGTTTTTCTGCCAAGGCCAGTCTGATTGCAGTCGGGGTCGTTCAGGTTTTGAGCGTATTGAAACAGGGGATAATGGCGGCCTATCCGCTCGCGCTGCCGCAATCGGTGGTCGCCGGTGCTCTCATCGGGTTGGCGGCTTGGTTCTGGTATCGGAGAATCGCAGGTGTTCTTGAGAGGCCGGACGAGCACACTGCCGTTTCGGCCCCTTAAGAGTCACGATCCCGGATTCTCTGCGGACAACAGGACTGAAAGGCACGATCCAATCCCCTTGAGGCGATCAGGAGATCTCCTGATCGCCTCGGCGCGCGCGGGCCGGCGCCTCGGACTGCGCTTCGGATCCTTTGTGGAGCGCAGGAAACCTCTGCGATAGGAAATTTCCATTGATATTCCCGCCGCGCCGAGATTAGACTCGCATCACATCCAAATCCCTATTCCTTTCACCTGGTCCCGTTAGGCATCTCATGCTCTCATTGACTAACGGCTTCCGTTATCAGAGATGAACGGATGTTGTGAAACTCGCAGTGTTGTGGCGGTAAGGGGTCGGGTAGGACGATGGCGCGGACCGGGCTTCGAATGATGCCGACGTTTCCATCGTCCCCCCTAAAATCCCGTACGGTGGGTTTTCCCCAGTACGGTTTAAAGGCCAGCATTTCAGGCAGGGCCTTCCTGAACCGCGTCTCGGTTAAGCCTGCTCCCGGCATACCCTCGCCGCAGCTCAGTTTGCCTCCGTCCTGCGCACACTTCTGCTGCGGGTAATCGCCTGGCTCTGAGTCCAGATCCACCCGTACGTCCGTGTGCCGCTGTTCGAGAGGCCTGCGCCTCTCTACCCCAGCGGTCCTTGGCTCCGGTTCGAGTTATGTTGTCTCGATCCATCATTGCCTAATACGACCCCATGCGCCAGTCCCGCAGGCACGCTGCGACTTCGTTTTACCTTATACGCAGCGCCTTCGCTGTGCGGGAGCGCCTCGGCGACCCGCGGGACTTTCCCTACTTTTGCTGCTGTGCTTTCCGTGCATGTCGCCGACCCTACCCCGGCGGTCCGCCGTGCCCTCCCGTTGTACTCACACGGCGATTCCAGGCTTCCTCAAACTATCACGGAGTCGCCACCCACGATGCCGTCTCTGCCAGCAATATCCGACGGGTTATTCGATTTCGGGGCTGCATCGTTCTCGTTATGTTACGACCTGCACGTTTGCCTTGCCCTCCTGACTGGCTACGACGAGATGAAGCCACGTGCACTTCACCGCGCCCTCTGAGGTACATTGTCACCCCCGCTTTTGACGCTGCTCGTCACCGGACAGCGTTGGGAGTCAGGCTAGATGGGCGAACGGGAAATCTCCCATCGTCGGGACTCTCACCCGACAAGTCACAGCAGCTAGTGAGGCTGCATGGTAGTTGAAATAAGCTGCAAAATGTTCTGAGTTGCAGTCTCGCTCGGATGGCTGGTTCCGCTTCCGATATGGGGTGATTGTCAACTTCGCGGCGCATTCCTTTCCAAAGCTACAGATGGAGGTCCGGTTCTTCCAACCCGTGCTCAAGAAAAGCTCGCTGTTTCTGGTCGCCAGCGGCGGCACCAGCTTGGGCCGGGAGATCCCGGTCACCGACGAGTTCACATTGGGCGGACCGTTAAGGTTGGGGGCCTTGGGACTGGATGAAATCCGCACAAACCAGTACGTGTTCTCGGCGGCAGGTTTTCTGCACGAGATCTTCCCGTTGCCGACGCTGCTCGGGGGAAAGATATCCGCAGCAGCCTGGTATGAAACCGGAAAGGCCTGGGAGGCTCTCGACTATCCAGGGCTGAACCATGTGGGCTCGGCTGGGCTAGTGATCGACACCGCCCTCGGGCCGCTTCTTCTCGGCGGCAGCATCGGCAAAGGCGGGCGGCACAAATTCTATTTCCTTCTGGGAAGGCTGTCTTGATGCATGCCGAACCCTTCGTTCCGGGAACGAATCCGTGTCAGCCCTGTGCGCCGATTCCCCTCTGCGACGGCGTTTGTTCTGGCCGAGACTGGTCAACGAACAGTTTAATTGTGACCGGAGGCACTCGATCCTCAGGCTCCGCCACCCAATACCTTATAAAGTGTGACCAGGTTGCTCTGGCGTGCCAGCCGAATGCCGACCAATTGCTGTTGAGCGAAATAGAGCGACCTTTGAGCTACCAGAACGCTGAGGTAGCTGTCGATCCCTCCCTGATAGCGTGCTTCCGAGAGACGATAGGTTTCCTCCAGCGTCGACAAAAGCGCTTGCAGCGCATCCTGTTGGGCGACCAGTGTCTTTTGCAGGCTCAAAGCGTCATTCACTTCGCGAAAGGCCGATTGTATGGCTCTCTCATATTCGGCCACGGCAATATCCCGGTCTACACCGGCTATTTTCAGTCCGGCCTGTCTGGAGCCGGAATCGAAGATCGGGAAGGTGATCTGGGGCGCGAAAGCCCAGGTTCTGGCGCCCCACTTAAACAAATCCGTCAGGTCGCCGCTCACCAGGCCGACGCCCGTGGTCAAGGCAATCCTGGGGAAGAACGCCGCGCGGGCGACACCGATGTTTGCGTGCGCGGCTCTCAGCTGGTGCTCGGCCGCGAGAATGTCAGGCCGGCCGAGCAGCACGTCGGACGATAGCCCGGCCGAGATGTCCTTGAAGGAGGCTATCTGGCCCAGGTCGTCGGCGAGGATGTTGGCGGGCACGGGAGAGCCCACCAAATTGTTAAGCGCGTTTTCATCCAGGGGCAGCTGGCTGGAGTAAATCGCGATCTCCACTTGTGCCGCGTCGACTTGCGATTGTGCCTGCCGGACTTCCAGATCCGAGGCCATGCCGAGATCCCGGCTCTGGCGGATCAGATCATAGGAAGCCTGCTGTGCCGCCAGGGTAGCCTGGGCGAGTTTCAGGTTTTCGCGATCGGCGGTAAGGGCCAGATAGCTGTTCGCCACGGCAGACACGAGCGCGATCTGAGTGGCGGAGCGGACCTGTTCCGTTGCCAGATATTGCTCCAATGCCGCCTCTTTCAAGCTGCGAACGCGCCCGAAGAGGTCCAGTTCCCAGGAGGCGGTGCCAAAACTCACGCTGTACTGCTGTGACGAATGCGCATTCCCTGACGAAGCCATGTTTTCGGGAATCCGGCTCGAGTCGACACTGGCAGCAATGCCGACGACCGGGTACAGCTCGGCGCGGCGGATCCGGTAAAGGTTCTGCACTTTTTCGATATTCAGCGAGGCAATCCGCAGATCGCGGTTATTCGCAAGCGCCAGATCAATTACGGATTTGAGCCGCGGATCCGGGAAGAATTCCTGCCATTTGACGTTGGCAGCCGCGGGCGCGCCGGCAACGCCCGCCTGGCTGCCGGAACCGGCTGTCCAGGTTGCAGGAACCGGCAGCTGCGGAGCCTGATACTTCACAGCACGCGGACATCCGGTCATGAATACGGCGATGCAGGCGAGAAAAGTCAGTTTACGCATCATGTTCGATTCCCTCCGATTGCCCATTGCTGTCGCGACCCGGTTGCTTGGTCCGGGCGGCGATCTTTCTCCCAAAAACCTGAGTGATCAGCACGAAGAACAGAGGAATAAAGAAGATCGCCAGGAATGTCGCCGTTATCATGCCGCCGAGGACACTTGTGCCAATGGCCATCTGGGCTCCAGCTCCGGCTCCGGTGGCGAGTGTCAGCGGCAATACGCCGAAGCCGAACGCCAGCGACGTCATCACGATTGGACGAAGCCTGAGTTTCGACCCCTCGAGGGTGGCCTCGATCAAGCCCGCCCCCTGTTCCACGCGGATCTTGGCGAACTGCACGATTAGGATTGCGTTCTTCGTCGTAAGTCCCAGAACAGTGAGGAGCCCGATCTGGAAATAAACGTCGTTCGCTAATCCCCTCCAGGAGGAAGCCAGCACACCGCCGATCACTCCGAGCGGCAAAGCGAGCAGGACGGAGATGGGAATCGACCAGCTTTCGTACAGCGCTGCCAACACGAGGAAAATCGCGAGGATGGAGAAGGCGTACAGGAGTCCGGTCTGGGACTGGCTCAGCCGCTCCTGATAGGAGACACCGGTCCAGTCACAGCCGATTCCGTGGGGCAGTCGCATGGCGATCTCCTCCATGGCTTGCATAGCTTCGCCGGTGCTTCTGCCTGCCGCTGCTTCGCCCTGAAAGTTCAGGGCGGGGAACCCGTTGTAGCGCTCAAGGCGCGGGGAGGCGTACGTCCAGCGTCCGGACGCCAGAGCGGAGACAGGAACCATGCCGCCCGCATTATTCCGAACATAGAGGCGGTTGAGATCCTCCGGCAGCATCCGGTACGGGGCGTCCGCCTGCACATAAACACGATGAACTCTCCCCCCCTGTATGAAGTCGTTGATATAAGCGCTGCCGAAGGCCACCGAGATTGAGCGCTGAATTGCCGAAACTGACACTCCGAGGGCGCCGGCCTTCCCCCAGTCGATGTCCACTTTGTGCTCGGCCTGGTCCGGCATCCCGTTTGGCCGGACGGCGGTCAACCGCTGGTCCCGCATGGCCTGGCCCATGAGTTGGAGACGGGCCTCCATGAGTTTCTCGTGGCCGAGTCCGCCGCGGTCCTGCAGCATGAAGTCAAATCCCTTTGCGGTGCCGAGCTCGGTGACGGCGGGAGGCGGAAAGGCGTAGACCGTTGCTTCCCGAATGCCGGCGAGTACCGGCATCGCCTTTCCCAAAATGCCTTTCACCCGCAGGTCGGGCCTGTTACGCAGGTCCCAGTCTCGAAGTTTGATATAGGCAAATCCCTGGTTCTGTGCCTGGCCTGCAAAGCCAAAACCAGCGATGGTCAGGCAGGATTCCACCGCTTCCTTCTGATCCACGAGGAAATGGTTGCCCACCTTTACCATGACTGCTTCAGTCTGCTCCAGGGTCGAACCGGGGGGAAGTTGCACCATGGCCATGAGCACGCCCTGGTCCTCGTCCGGCAGGTAGGCTGTAGGCATTCTTACGAAGAGAAAACCCAGCGCCGCCACGATCAGGACAAACACGGCGAGGTAGCGGAGCCTGGCTCCGAGCATGTGCCCCACGGCGGACTGGTAGCGTCCCCGAAGGCGAAGAAACATGTGGTCGAACCACAGGAAGAACGGCCGGGTGAAACGGAAACCTGTTTCGGCGGCTTCATGCCCTTTGCCCACCGGCCTGAGAAGAGATGCGCAAAGTACCGGCGTCAGGATTAAAGCCACCAGGACCGAGAGAAGCATGGAGGAGATGATCGTGACGGAGAACTGGCGATAGATGACGCCGGTCGAGCCCCCGAAGAACATCATGGGGCCGAAGACCGCCGAAAGAACGAGCCCAATACCCACCAGGGCGCTGGTGATCTGGTCCATCGATTTCCGGGTGGCTTCCAGCGGCGACAGTCCCTCTTCGGACATGATGCGCTCCACGTTTTCCACCACAACAATGGCATCATCTACAAGAAGACCAATTGCCAGGACCATGGCAAACATGGTCAGCATGTTGATGGAATAACCGAACAGACCGAGCACGCCGAACGTCCCGAGTATTACCACCGGCACGGCAATCGTGGGGATGAGGGTGGCCCGCATGTTCCCCAGGAATAGAAACATGACCAGGAAGACCAGAAGGATTGCCTCGAGGAGGGTCTTGAAAACCTCGTCGATGGCTACGCGTATGAAGGGAGTTGTGTCGAAGGGGTAAACGACCGACATGCCGGGCGGGAAGTAGCGGGACAACTCCTCCAACTTGGCTTTTACGCCGGCGGCGGTTTCCAGCGCGTTCGCCCCGGCCTCCTGACGGATGGCGAGACCGGAGGTCGGATGTCCATTATACGTGACTTTGAAGTTGGCAAACTCGGTGCCCAGTTCCGTGCGCGCCACGTCCCGGACACGCACGATGGATCCGTCCGGATTGTTGCGCAGCGGGATGGCGCCGAACTCCTCGGGGGTCTTCAGGAGCGTCTGGACCATGATGGAAGCATTGAGCCGCTGGCCCGGCACCGCCGGCGCCCCGCCGAACTGGCCGGCAGACACCTGAACGTTGTAGGCCCGGACCGCCGCGATCACGTCGTCCGAGGTCATGCTGTAATTCGTGAGTTTGTTCGGGTCGAGCCAAATCCGCATCGCATACCCGGCGCCGAACATCTCCACTTCGCCCACGCCGGGCACACGGGCCAGCGAGTATTGAATTTGCGAGAAAGTGTAATCGGAAAGGTCATTCTGGTCGAGGCTGTCATCCAGGGAAGTGATCCCGACGATCATCAGATAGTTGCGGGTCGACTTGCTGACTCTGAGACCCTGGCGCTGGACTACCTCCGGCAACACCGGCATGGCAAGCTGAAGCTTGTTCTGCACCTTGGCCCAGGCGAGATCGGGATCGGTGCCCGGGGCAAAGGTCAGCTCGATCTGGGCCATGCCTGCCGAATCGGAGGTGGAGTGGATATACAACATCCGGTCCAGTCCGGTCATCTGTTGTTCGATGATCTGAACCACGCTGTCTTCCACTGTTTTTGCCGATGCGCCTGGGTAAACGCATCGGATCGAGATGGACGGCGGGGCGATCGGGGGGTACTGGGAGACAGGCAGATTATAGATGGCCAGCCCGCCGGCGAGCATCATGCCGATTGCGATAACCCAGGCAAAAACAGGACGATCAATAAAAAATCTGGCCATTGAATTCCTCCTACTTTGCCGGAATCGGCGACTGGCTTGCGCCGGGGGTTGCGCTCACCTTCGCGGGTGCCGCAAAATCGACAGCCCTGACGGCAGCGCCAGGGCGAACCTTCTCGATGCCTTCGACGATCAGCCGGTTTCCGGGAACCAGTCCTTCCGTGACCAGCCATTTATTTCCAATCGCGCGGTCCAGAACGAGCGCACGCTGCTCGACCTTGCCGGCGGCGTCCACCACCAGGGCGATGGGATTTCCCTTCGCGTCGCGGCTCACACCCTGCTGAGGAATGAGAAGAGCTTGTTCATCCGCGCCCTCCTCCACAACCGCCCGCACGAACATGCCCGGAAGCAGCACATGTTTGGGATTGGCAAATACTATGCGCAGCGTGACCGAACCGGTGGTCGGATCCACGGTGACGTCCTGGAACTGCAGCGTGCCGGTCAGGGTATATGGTGTCCCATCCTCGAGAAGCAGCCGGACCTTCCCTCGGCTCGAGCCGCTTTTGAGGTTCCCGCTTTCCAATGCCCTCCTGAGGCGCAGCAGATCGGTGCTCGCCTGGGTCACATCCACGTAGATCGGGTCCAATTGCTGAATTACCGCCAGTGGTATAGGCTGATACGCCGTCACCATGGCTCCTACCGTAATGTTGGATTTGCCGATCCGTCCAGAAATGGGCGCTCTGATGGGTGTGTACGACAGGTTGATACGGGCGCTCTCCACAGCCGTCCGGCTTACCTCCACGGCCGACCGGCTTGCCAGCACGGCCGTCCTGGTCACGCCGAGGTTGGCCTCGGCTTGCCGCAAAGCAGCAGCCGCATCATCGTAGTCTTGCTGGCCGACCGCGTGGATGGCCACGAGCCCCTTCAGGCGCTCGGCACGTGACCGGATCGCCGGCAGGTTAGCCTCAGCCATGACGACGTTCGCCTCAGCCGTGGCAACGTTCGCCTCAGCCGTGACCAACGCGGCTTTGGCCTGATCGTGCGCAGCCTGATACGGCGTGGGATCAATCTGGTATAGGAGGTCGCCTTCACGGATATTGGCGCCTTCTTCGAACAGGCGCTTCTGCAGCAGGCCATTCACCTGCGGCCGGATTTCAGCAACGAGGTACGCGGACGTCCGGCCCGGCAGCTCGGTCGTCAGCACGATCTTTTCAGGACGAAGTGTCACAGTCGCAACCTCCACCGGACCTGCCGGCGGAGGGGCCGTCTTCGATGCGCAGCCGGAAACGAACAATCCCGCCAGGATGATTCCCGTGGGGCTAAGGATTCTGCAAAATTGAGTAAAGGGCATTTGACTACTCCTTTAGACCGACCGGTCAATCAAAGAACGCACGTTCTTGTGCAACCGTCGTTCCAATCCGGAAGCCGGATTTTTCGAGCATTTGCCCAGTCAACCGTGCCGAAAATCGGCAGATGCCATCGGCAATTGCTGAAATGGGCACCGAATGATATCATCGGGCCTTTCGGAAGTAAAACATGGACCTGGAACCTACACGCCTTTATCAGGCACTCGTGGACTTGGGAAGATCACTGGCCGAATGCGCGGACCCGGACAGTGTTCTGGAGGAACTCTACCGGATCCTGCGAGAGGTCGTTACGTTTGATCATCTGGCACTGCTGATGTATGACGGAACCCCGGAATCGCTGCGTCTGCACGCAGTGACAAAGGACGGTCTACGCACCGATCCGACTTTCCGGAAATTCGGCATCGCTAACACACCAATAGGATCTGCCTGGGACACGCAGGAAACTGTTGTCGTATGTCGCACCGAAGGGGAAACGCGCTGGCCGGGCTTTTCACGACAGATGGTCTCTTCCGGCGTTCATTCTCTGGTTGCATTACCACTCACGGCAGGGGATCAAAAGATCGGCGTTCTTGGGTTCGGGCGGCGCACGGAATATGAACCCGACGAATCCGAGCTGGCGTTCTTGCACCGGGTCGCGACGGGACTTACTGTCACGATGAAGGAATACCTGACCCGTAAAGAGCTGGCGCTTGAGCGCGACAGGTTGCGTGTGCTACACCAGATCACCAACGCGCTCGTCTCCAAGCTGTCACCGGACGAACTGTTCGCCGCGATTTCCGGCCAGCTCGATAGAATCATCCCTCATTCTACCGCCAGCATTGCCTTGTATGACCAGGAGGCAGGCGAGTTGCAGTTCTATTCGCGGCTGATAAAAGGAGATAACAGAAGTACCGACATTCCCAAACGCGGCCCTCTGGCCGGCACGCCCATGGAGGAGGCAGTTACCACGCGTCGTCCTGTGGTCGTCAACAACATCGATCTGGCCGGCTTTACTCCGGAAATCCGCGATATCCTGGCGGGCCATGGTGTCAAGACAATCTGCTGCGTCCCGCTTTTCACCCCGAACAGCACACTCGGCATTCTGAACCTTACCAGAATGGAGGCGGAGGCCTTTACCCCCGAGGATCTCAAGCTGCTATCCCAAGTTGGTGGGCAGATCGCCATCGCTCTCGAGAACTCGCTGATTTACCAGGAGGTCACGAGGCTGAAGGAGAACCTTGCTACCGAAAAACTGTATCTGGAAGAGGAAATCCGGTTCGACAGGAACCTGGCCGAGATGGTAGGCCAGAGTCCGGCACTGGAGGCGGTCATCAAGGGCATACAGATTGTTGCTCCTACCGATGCGACGGTGTTGATTCTGGGAGAGACCGGAACCGGCAAAGAACTGGTTGCCCGCGCAGTCCACGAGTTGAGCGGGCGAAAAGAGCAGAGCTTTGTGAAGCTGAGCTGCGCCTCGATTCCCTCTGGTCTGTTGGAGAGCGAGTTGTTTGGGCATGAGAAGGGCGCCTTTACAGGAGCAATCGGTCCGAAAATCGGCCGCTTCGAACTGGCCCACCGTGGAACTCTATTTCTCGACGAAATCGGAGAAATTCCCCTCGAGCTGCAGACAAAGCTACTGCGGGCAATCCAGGAGCAGGAGTTTGAGCGGCTCGGCAGCAACCGTACGATCCGGGTCGATGCCAGGATTGTGGCCGCCACGAATCGCGATTTGAGGAAGATGGTGGACGAAAACCAGTTCCGCAGCGACCTGTATTACCGTTTAAATGTCTTCCCCGTCCGCGTGCCGCCTTTGAGGGATCGCCGTGAGGATATTCCCCTGCTGATCCGTCATTTTACGCAAAAATTTGCCAAGCGCCTGGTCCGCACCGTCGAGGTCATTCCATCCGGAGTGATCGAACATCTTATGCAGTATAGCTGGCCGGGAAATATCCGGGAACTTCAAAACCTCATTGAGCGCTCCGTTATCCTCTCTACCGGAAGAGTTCTTCAGGTCCCACTGGCCGAGGTCAGGAACGAGCCGAAAGATGACGCATTCGCAACCGCGATAGTGGATGAATCTGCCGAACGCGACCGCATTATGCGCGCGCTGAGAGAGGCCGGCGGGGTCGTCGGAGGTCCCGGCGGAGCTGCCGTACGCCTTGGGCTGAAACGGACGACCCTTCAGTCCAGGATGAAGAAGCTAAACATCAGCCGCGCGTACCGTCAGCAGGCGGTTCAACGGAAGAGATCATCTTCTGCGCTTCATACTGCGTTATGGCTGCCAAGGCCTCCACTCCGGAAAGGAGTGACGGAACCCCGGCGACAAGCACGGCCACGGTAACGGTTTCCCTGATTTCGTCGCGACTGGCGCCGGCCTGCAGCGCTTCGTTCACATGATAGGTGATGCTCTCACTGATGCGTCCGCCGATGGCCATCGCCAGGGCAATCAGATGCTTGACCTTGCCGGGCAACGCACCCTGCACAAAAGCGTTTTCGTACAGGCTGAAAAACACGAGCAGCCGCTGGACATCGGCACCAAACGCCTTTGCCAGCAGCTGCCGCAAGTCGTCCTTCTGAGGTCGATTCTCATTTCCGTTGTTCATTAAAATCCTCGCAAACAAAGTTACCACACGGTCGAATTCATGCACGCGGCGGGCCAAGCGCGTGGATGCGGCACAATTTGTGCTTAAGGAAATTGTTGGACGCGCAAAGAAAACCGGTTCTCCTCAGCTCGGACGATGAATGTAGCACGCTCCGTGCATTAATCCATGTTGTTTTATCCTGGCTCTCGCCCCGGATCACGATGCGGGCACCGGAGCTCGGTCGCGCGGGGACCGGGATCTCCGGCATGTGCCCGTAGTGCGGGGCCAGGCATGCAGAAGGATCTTCTCGCGGCTATCAATTTATCTTCTTCAAATTGGCACTTTTGCAGATAATGTCTTTATATGAAGGTCCATTTATTATGTCAACTTCGACCCGTTTGCCGCGATTCCGGAACTCAGGACGGCCACAAAGGGTATTTTACTGCAATCCGACGTTGCGGCATCTGGAGTTTTGACACACTTCTTCCAGATTTTGAGGCCCATAGGAATCCTTTTCGATGCCAACGAATCAGGGTTTCCGGTTTTACTATGACCAAGGCATCCTTCCAGGCAAAGAACCTGGAGAGGAGGACAAAAACGAGACGGGTGCCATCATTGGCTTGTCGTGCCTTTACCCTCCGTTCGGCATAAAGTGCAAGCTGTTTCCGGAGGAAGAGATTCTCAGCCCTCAGGGCTGCGCTGGACCGGACACTCAAAGACAGAAATCGAACAATATCCAGGAGCAGAACAAACGAGACAGTCAGGAGGTGGTTTAGCGCTCTGATCATATTCATGGACGTGCAGGATGCCACATGATCGTATCACGCGCCAGTACTCAGGCCCAGTTGGTCCCAGAGGCACCATGAATGATTTTTTGCGGCACCGGGAACCTCCCCTGGGGGATGGCCGCTCTCCCCCTGATCGTGGATGAAAAGGTGATCGTATTGCCCGGGGGATCCGGAGGGAAATCGGTCGTCGCCTACAACCGGATGACCGGGGATCCGATCTGGCAGAACAAGCGCATGAAAAACAAGTTCGCCAGTTCGGTGTTGCATGTGGGTTTTATCTACGGCCTACTAGACGCAGGTCCAGACAAAATCCGCGAGAATGGATCCTGCCTTGTCGCCATATGGCGGGGGTCTGCCGTTCGGCTCGGGTCGGTAAAGAGCACCGCATTAGTCAGGTGTAATCCAGGACAAATGCATCCTCGCTGGCTTGTTGATTGGCCCAGACCGAATGTACGTGGGAGTCGAAGAGGCCGGGAATGGCAAAACGGCCCTCCGCGTCGAGGATCACGGCGCTCGACGGGATCTGCCGTCCGCCTTCCGATCCGATCCACTGGATTCGGCCCTGTTCGATCAACATCGATGTTTCTTCGCTGAATCGGCCAGTCTGGAATTGAAGCACGCGAGCGCGCCGAATCAGAAGAGGCGGAGGTGGAACGTGAGGAAGTGTCAGGCGAACGGGAATCTCAACGGGCTCGCCACCCGCCAACGGCCGGCGCCACACGCGGGGCCCCGAAGAGCAAACGATTGCCGAAGAATCGGCAGTGAAGGCAAACGACTGTCCTCCTTCGGCACTGACGCGGCGGAAATCGCCGTCTTTGAGCGGCTGCGATCCCATGCGGGCGAGCCAAATCTCGGTATTCCGCCGAAACGCCACCCAGTTCCCATCGGGCGACACCAACCCGTCATGAACGTGGCGGCCCAACTGAGTGATGGCCTCCGGCTTGGAGCCCGCTTTGAGGGAAAGCCGGTAGACCCGATTGGGTGCCCCCAGCTTCGGGAGAACCCTGGATTTCACTCGACGGGCGGGATAATTCCGGATGCTCTCCACCCCAACCGGTGCTATTCTACCCCTAGCACGAAAAGCGAACTACTATCAATAAGATATACTCGTGACACATAAAACGACAACCATACTTGCGGCAATCGTCCTGGTTTGCCTTTCAGACCTACTCCTTCTTTTTCCTCGTGAATCCACCCAGCGACAAGCAGAGACGAATAGGTCCGACGAGGCTTCTGTCGTATGTCAGGCATTTCAAAAGTCGCTCGCCGAGGCAGCGACACCCCCTGCCCATGAAACTGCTTTGTCTCCTACTACTAAAGAGAAGCCCGAACCCTCAAAACAAAACCAGATCAGGCCGCCAAGCCCTTCCACCCAGGATAAGGTCTCTGCCCATGCCCAGAACGATCCGTTTGAAGGAGTCTCGGAACTAGTTCAAGCGTGGCTGCGGCTGCCCTTAACTCCCGAGACGTTCGCCGATGGAATCGCATTTCTGACAGATCGATACCTTCCAGGGCAGGATCGCCTGATCGTCATGGATAAACTCCATAGTTGGCGTAGGCGCTTAGCGCCGGATGACCTTATACTGCTATTTTCTGATACCTACCTTGTCGCAGGCGATGCGACGCAATCCGCAGTGTTGCGATCGCGTACAGTGGGTGCAATGGCCTCCTTTTTGGTGGTTATGCAGGAACAAAACGTCCTCGCGCGGGCGGATGTCGAAGCCTATTTCCCGTTCCTCACACAACTCAGTCAGAACCAGGAAGCGGCTCCCGAGGTGCGCGGCAGAGCGATCAGAGCGTTGGGGATGCTCAAGGCGGAGAGCGCTGGGGCCGTGCTGAGAGCGTTGCTTGCTGTTCCTGAAAACGTCAACGAGCCAGACCTGGCTCGCAATTCTTGCTTGGCCCTGGCACAAATCTACGGCCAGTCCGCGGTCGGCCCGATCAGCGAGGTTCTGATGACGACAACGGATAAAACCATCTTCGGCACAGCTGCATTCGCTTTGGGGCAAATACATACCCCCGCCTCTTTGGTCGCCTTGGTTCAGAACAAGGATCGGTTCCCCGACTCCGGGTCTCCGGATGCGGCTTTGGTCAATATGGAAGACGTGATCCTGGATATGCTTCAACACCCGACGAATCCTAACGTTGGTTTTGCCATCGAGGCGACCCGGCACTTATGGAAAGACGGCCAGCGTGAACGATACACCCCGATTCTGCGCAAACTCATGGCAAACGCGCCCTTGCCAACTCAAAGAGCTGCAGTCGAGCGATTAATCGAAGACGCACGTTCCTTACCTTTGAGAAACGAACAACATGAATTATCCGTTATTTTGCCAACAATCTCGAACAATCCTGAGCTCGCTAATTACTCCCAACAAATCCGAAACAGGCTGAACGCCAAGCCTGGTCCTATAATTTCTGACCCGTTCCTTCTACCTGCCGTTGGAAACACTTCCGGACAGGAGTATGGGGATGCCGTCTACAAGA
>CAYGWQ010000087.1:0-18241 GCA_964353465.1 uncultured Acidobacteriota bacterium
GCGCACCCGGCCCGCAGATGTCGCCGAAGACTGCACCTGGTTGCACGGATGCCAGCTGATCGCGATCGCCCAGCAGAATGAGCCGGCAGTGCGGCGGCAATGCCCGGGCCAGCTTGGCCATGAGCGGCAGATCAATCATGGAAGCCTCATCCACGACGACGGCATCAAAAGGCAAGGGATTCATTTCGTTACATCGGAAACGTGTGGAATGAGGGACGGATCCCAGCAGCCGGTGCAGCGTCGATACCTCTTCAGGGATGTGGTCCAGTATCTCCGCCGGAGAATGCATTCCCTGTTTTGCCTTCTTGACCGAATCCCTCAAACGTGCAGCCGCTTTGCCCGTAGGGGCTGCCAGCGCGATCCGGAGCCTTGCTCCCTGCGATTGCTCGAGCAACAGAGCCAGGATTTTCACCACGGTCGAGGTTTTTCCGGTGCCCGGCCCGCCGGCAATCAAGGTCAGAGTCCGGCAGACGGCCGCGAGCACGGCGATTCTCTGGTAATCCGGCTGTTCAGCGCCATCCCGGGGGAACAGGCGATCGAGCCCACAGCGCAGCAGGGGAAAATTGACTTCGGGGGCAGGCGCCTGGATTCGAGCCTGGAAGAAATCCGCCAGCAGTTTTTCGTAGTGCCAGTAGCGGTATAGGTAGAGCCGGCCGGCGTCATCCAAAATCAAAGGCTTGAACTCCCCTGGATCTCCGACCGGCTTTGCAGCTCTCAAGGTGCCGCACCATACTTCCCACGACGGGCAGACGAGAGTGTCATCGGCAGCGGATTCCTCTTCGAACCAAGGCTTGCCCGCAGCGGATTTCAGGTCCAGACAGACATTTCCTTTCTGCACCGCATTGCTTGCCAGCGCTGCGCCAAGCCACAACTCGGACGATCGGTTGCCCGCGAGTTGTACGAGCAGATCGGCGAACTGCCGGTCGATCGCGTTCAGAAAGCCTTGGGCAATCCAGTCATCCGGACGCACTGCACCCGTGCCTTTCACTTCTGCCACCCCATCGCATCCGCCGATAGCAGAATATTCAATGCCATGATTCTGTCCGCAGGAGGCAGGTCACGGTAGATACCGAATTGGGAACCGCGCGTCGGGTCCACGCCGCGCAGGAAAACATAAAATGCGCCCCCGAAATGCCGTTCGTAGCTGTAGCCCGGCAACCGCTTCTCGAGGTACCGGTGCAATGCCACGGCGTAGAGATGGTACTGGAGGACGTAAAAGCTGCCTTCCATCGACCTGCCCAATGCTTCCGGCCCGTAGTTTTCGACCACGGGGCCCAGGTAATTGGACTTCCAGTCAAGCAGGTAGTAGCGCCCACGCCATTCGAACACAAGGTCGATGAATCCCTTCATCATGCCCCGCAGGGGGGTGAATCCGAGCCTGCCGAGCCTGTCTGCAAACCCGCCGGAAACTGGAGCTGCCGGATGCGCAGCAAATACCTGCTGCAGCTTTCGCGGAGTTACGCGGTCCAGGGGAAAGCAGAACTCCATTTCCGTGAGGCGGCGCTCTCCGACCAATTGCCCGAGAACGATGCCTCCGTCCACGCCTTCGAGAGGAACGGCGAGGACATCATGCACCATGCGGCAGACCGGACCCTGCCATGCGGGATCGAAACCAAACCTGTCGAGCTTCTCACGCACCAGCTCTTCCACGAGGGCGGATGCAGCGGCGGTGAAGTCCAGCTCTTCAAAGATTGCG
The DNA here is from genome assembly GCA_964353465.1 of uncultured Acidobacteriota bacterium. Lineage (GTDB taxonomy): Bacteria > Acidobacteriota > UBA6911 > UBA6911 > UBA6911 > JAFNAG01. Next base: position 1,697 of record CAYGWQ010000087.1, read on the forward strand.
TGCAGGCAGGAACCGGCTCTCGTCCCTTTGGGAAAGTCCAGGATGGACTTGCCGGGAGATGAGGATATCAAGGGCTCTTCCACCAGCGCCGGTGCTGCAGCGACTGCATCCCGATCCGGCATTTCGGCAGCGTGCGGGCTGCCGACCGTCCAGCCGGAAAAACTGGCCAGGCCCCAATCGCGAGCGATCTCACCGCAGAACTCCCGTGCGGCCAACATGAGAGCCTGCGAAACGGGTTGCTGATACTCCACGTCGGAGGCCGCAGGCAAATCGGCGATCTCGATGGCACCCTCGGATCTGCGTGCCAGATCCTCCAGGTTCTTCCGGCACTCTTTGTCTGTGAGGTTTTCAAAATGGGATCGTACTGCTTCGGCCAGCCCGGGCGCGCTCTTACCTTCCGGGTAGTGAAACAGGTACGCGGGGGCGGTCAGGCCTGCCTCCTTGATCCCCCCCCAGCAGATGTAGCATCGGTATTTGGCGCGAGTCAGGGCGACATAGAACAAGCGGCACTGCTCGGCGAGCGCCTCCTGCATTTCGATCGACTGGTGCCCGGCGAGATCATCGGAACCGAGGTCCTTGACCAGGACGGATTTGTCCTCGGGATCGTGATAGGTCGCCTGAGCCGAGGGTTTGCCCATGGCGCTCCATGCGTAAGGGCAGAAGACCACCGGGAACTCCAGACCTTTGCTTTTGTGAATAGTGATAATTTTCAGCGCCTTCTCGTCTGTCTCCAGCCGGATCTGCCGGGCCTCCGCATCCTCCGTCCCGCCCTGCTGCTGTGCCGTGAACCATTTGAGCAGCCCCTCGATCCCAAGTTTTTGCTGCACGGCGGCGTTTTGCAGCAACTCAATGCAGTGCTGAAGGTTTGTGAGGCGCCTCTCTCCATCGGGGAGCGCGAGGAGCCTCCTGCGGACACCCTCGCGAACCAACAAGGTGCGTGCCATGGTCGCGAACCCATCCACGACCCAAATTTCACGATATTCGGCGAAGGATCGCAGGCGCGCGTCCCACGCGGAGTCGTTCTCCGCGAATTGCGCCAGCGTGTCGCCGCTCACTCCCAGAATGGAGGTCGCAAGCGCCGCCCTTACTTTGCTTTCGTTGCCGGGATCGGCCAGCGCCATGAGCAGGCGGCCGGTTTCGACCACCTCCTCCGTATCGAAGACACTGCCCGTGCCATAGACCACGCTCGGGATCTTCCTTTTACGCAGCTCCTCCTGCACTTGTTGCGCCTGGGCGTTGGTGCGCACCAGTACGGCAATATCCCAGGGCGAGATCTGCCGGCCTTCGACACGTGCGCGACCTTCGATGCCGGCATGTAACAGTTCCACAATCTCGCCGGCAACGGCTTCGGGGGCAGCGCGTCCGGCCGGGCCCTTGTTCATGGGGAGGGTCGAAGCCTCATCCTCGCGGGGCATAAACCAGATTTTGAGCGGCGCCGGGCAGTCTTCCTCATCGAGTTCAAATCCCGCTTCGTCTGCGGAGAGCGCGGAGTCCGCTTCCAGGTAGCGGATCTCAGGAAAGACGAATGGGTTGCGCCGCCGCTGAAAGATGGTGTTGACGGCGGTGACCAGGGCAGAAGTAGAACGCCAGTTCTTGCTCAGCGTGTATTGATCCTTCACGTCTTCGGCGGCTTTCATGTACGCGAAAATATCCGCGCCGCGGAACCCGTAGATAGCCTGCTTGGGGTCGCCGATCAGGAACAGGGAGGACTGGTCGTGGAAGATGGTGCGGAAGATCTCGTATTGAATCGGGTCGGTGTCCTGGAACTCGTCAATCAGCGCGGCCTGGAAGCGGTTTCTAAGGCTCGCGGCCAATGTCCTGCCTTCCGGTCCGGCCAGCGCCGCCCGCATGTCGAGCAGGAGATCGTCGAAGGATCGCACATTGCGCTGTTGTTTTCGCCTGGGCAGTTCCCGGCGTGCGTAACCGATGAACTCGGATTTGAGGCCGAGCAGATGGCGATTGATCGCGGCCTCGAGATCGTTCAGACACTGCAGCAATGTTCCGGCTGCGTTGAAAAAGGCATGGCTGGGCGGCGTGCCGCCCTTATTGGTGCCTTTCTGCAGCCCTGCCGGGCTCAGTTTCTCCAGCCAATCCGTCTTCGGCAACAGAAAACCGGATGTGAAATAAAGGTCCATTTCCCGCAGCCACTTTTCAATGCTTCTGGTTTGGTACGACCGTCGGTTCAAGCTCTCATGGGTGCGAAGAATGGCTTCGACTGGCGCTGCATCCTGAGCCCAGATCTTCGCGAGAACTGTTCCGGCTTGTGCCGCGTTCGATTCCAGGTCCAGCACTTCCGCAATGTCGGTCTTCAATCCTCTCGGGATTACCTTCAGGGAGGGATGGGAAATGGAGGCGCGCATGAGCTCGAGAAGCTCGCCTCGCAGATCTTTCATCAGCGCTTTTTTTGCCAGGGCGGCTGATGTCCGATAGAAGTTTGTCCTCCAGACATCCTCGACGATCTGTTGGCACAAGGGGCGCTGATCTGCCATCAGTTCGGTGTTGAACGGGGAAGCACTCTCGAAAGCATTCTCCTGGAGGGCCTTCTGACAGAAGCCGTGGATGGTGAAAATGGCCGCCTGGTCGAAGCTGTAGAGCGCGCCGGCCAGGGCGATGCGGGCATCAGCGGGGTTGCTCGTCCGGGCAACGAGCGGCACCAGAAAGTCATCGTCGGCCGGCGGGCCGCTTTCGAACGCCTGGAGCGCCGCTCGGATCTTGCGGCGAATCCGGTTCTGCAGCTCGGCGGTCGCCGCCTCGGTAAATGTGACCACGAGGATCTTGTGCACCGGCAACCGGCGCTCAATCAGCAGCCGCACATAAAGTGAAGCGATGGCAAAGGTCTTACCTGTGCCGGCGCTGGACTCGATCAGCTTGCGCCCGTCGAGATTCGTCCCCAGATGTTCAAAGGGCTGCATGGCTATCGTTTTTCCCTATGTGTCAGCAGAGGCTCCACAATCGCCAATGCCAGTTCCTCAAATTCTTCGTCAAGCGGGTCGCAATTCCTGAATGCCAGTTTGTTGTGTGGCTCGTCGCCTTCACCGGGCCTTTCCTTGGATTGCGGCCTCCAGATATTTTCTGCCGCGCTCATTGCTCTACCCGGTACCTCCTCCCCCTGAACGGCTTCGGCATACGCGAAAGAAGATCGGGGGAAGTAGTGCAGAGGTTTTTTGAGACCTGCCCAATAGGCCTCGAGAAGCACGGTCAGATATTTCTCGCATTCCGGGGCCGGCGAGAACTGGTAGCAGTAATCCTTGCCCGCGAGGACGGTGGTAGCCGCTTCTGTTCCTCCGGCCGCGACATTCCAGGCGAGATGGTCGATCCACGCCGCCAACTGGTCCTTCGGCTTGATATCGGCACAGCGGTAATGCAGCAAAAGGTTGCCGCGGAAATCACGGATGGTGCCCGATAGATGGAATCCGCCGATATCGACCCTGATCTCACGTGCCAGCGGCGGCATCTCCCCAAGAAGGGGCTGCACCTTGCGGACGAATTCTGCGGCCTCCTGCAAGCTCTGCCCGTACAGCACCTCCCCGACGGTGCCCGGCGGCAGGACTCCGCGGCTCCTGATGACGGCTGCCAGCCCGGAGATATCTTCACCCCCAAGCAGCCTTTGGCTGATTTCCTGTTCGACTGCGTAACGGTTCAATCCATCCAGGGAAAACGGCTCGCAATCTTCTGCCCGGACTGAAGGACTTTCCAGCCGGATACCAAGCCGTTCGTGCAGGAAAAATTCCACCGGCTGCCTGAAAAACCTCTTCAGGTCACGGATGTCCAGCGAACGCCAATCCTCGGTTGGATCGGCTGCCGGGGATCTCATGAACGGTGCCTGCTCCGTGTTTTTCTCTTCGCGTGCGCGCAAGGCGTTCAGATTGTCCTGCGAGTAACTGAACAGTTGTTTGCCTCCGGCGAAATATTCCTGGCTGAAGGCCTGCAACCGGTGGCGCACCACGAGTTGCTCCTGCACGGTTTGTGCCGGAGGTGCCGGCACAAATCCCTGCTCGACATAGTCCAGCAGTTCGTTCACCAGGGGTGATGGGGGGATTTCGCTGTTGTCCTGGATACTCTGTCCCACATAGCTGATGTAGAGCCGGTCCCTTGCGGAGAGCAGGGCCTCGAGGAACAAGTAACGGTCCTCATCGCGCAGCGAGCGGTCGCCAGGCCTGGGGTCGCGTGCGATCAAGTCGAACCCTGGAGGGCGCCCCTGCCTGGGAAATGCAGTACTGTCCATTCCCACCAGCGCGACGACGCGAAAGGGGATGCTGCGCATGGGGAGCATCTCACAAAAGGTCACGCCGCCGGTGAGAAACCCCTGGCTCCAGCCTTCCGCCTGCAGATGCTCTTCCAGCCACTGCCGGACTGCTTCAATCCCGAGCTGACCCGTGAAGCCTGCGAGGCCCGCGTCGGCCGCGATGTCGTGCAGCTCGGAGCGGAGCATCTGCGCATCGCGTTCCGTGTCCTCGTCGGCGAGGATGAAACGGTCCAACAAATCCAGCAGGGCGGATTGCCACTCCTGCGCGGTTCGGGGTGATTCGAGATCCCGGATGCGTTCGAATAATGCCAACGCGAAGTCGACGAAGCGGCCTAGAACTTGACTCTCGCTCCCCTCCACATCATCGTAAGGGAGTATGTTCTCGAAGAACTGGTCTTTTTCCTGCGGCAACGCATACCCGACCAGCAGGCGCTTGAGACCCTCTCGCCAGCTGTTCTCATCAAAGTGCGGCACCCCGAAGCGCGTACGATCTGCCCCGTCAATCCCCCAGCGAATGCCGGTGGCGGCGATCCAGCCTTGGATGGTTTCCAGATCCCCGGGCGCCAGATCAAACCGGGCGCGAACCGGAGGGATCTCCAGCAAATCCATGACCTCGGTGGCGCCGAAGCGGCTTCGGCACAATCGGAGCATTTTGAGGAAAGCCTGGATGACCAGGCTCTCCGATTTGGGACTGCGGTCGGCGATGGAGAACGGGATGCGCTTGCGCGCATCCTCGAAGGCGCTGAACACCGCAGAGATGTACGGCGCATAGGTTTCGATCTGCGGCGTCATAACGACGATATCGCGCGGTTCGAGTTCGCGGTTGGCGTCGAAGAGGGAAAAAAGATAGTCGTGCAGCACTTCCATCTCGCGCATCGGGCTATGCATGGAATGGATCTGGATGGACGCGTCATTTGCGGCCAGCGGAGTTTTCGCCGTATCCCGGCCACGGTCCTGCAAGGCGAGAATGTCTGATTGAATGCAGGCCAGTAGGCTGTCTTCTCCGGGATGCCGATATGCGCTGGTTGCCAGGACCTCTTCTTTATCAAGGAGCAGGTTTAAAAACTGGCGGCCCTGCAAACCCATCGAGGAAAGGAGCGCGTTCCCGACCTCGATGTGGCTTTCCTCCACCGGCCTGCCGCGGAGCGCGGCTTTCGATTTTTCCCGGTATTCCTGCTGTCGGGTTGCCAGGTCCCCCCAATACTCCTGGCACGGATTCAGCAAGAACAGGCAGATGCGGGTGTGCCGGGACAGGGCGTGCAGTATGTCAAGGTGAAAGGGGGGCAGTACCGGGATTCCGAAGATCGAAAGCCGGGCGGGAAGCGCGACGGTCCCCGGAAGGTTGTGCTCGATCCTGTCTAATACCTCGCGCCTTTGCGCGGCGCGGTGCTGGTGGCCGCAACCGTTTGTGAGTTCGCGCCACAGTTGCGCCTGCCAGTCGTCCGACCTGCCTGCTTCCCACTCGAGAACCATCTCGGGGCGATAGAGCGTGTACTGGTCGAAAGCATCGGCGATTTTCCGGCTGAGTTGTATGGCCTTGAGCCCGCCATGATCACCGCTCAAATAATTCGCGAGGCTTTCAAACCCGGGCCTGCGTGTGCAAGCGGGCAGCAGCCCCAGAATACGCCATGCCAGGACGTCAGGGGAGAAGAGTGAAATATCCGGCATGGGACCCAGGAGAGCACTGAAGATCTGCCTCATCATGGCATTCGGGAACGGGAAGGAGCCGTTGGCCCAGATGCCTCGGCTGTGCGCCAGCTGCTGGACCAGCCAGCGCTCCAGGCCTTTGCTCTGAACGAGAATGACTTCTTTGTCGAACGGGGAAGAGAGAGGCGCGGAGATGACTTCCACGAGGCATTCCAGCAACACTTCCATCCTGTTGCTGAAATAGACCTCAAACTGCCGGGGCATGGTTCCCTGAGCAACCGTCATGATCAGCGAATCTAACTCAACCGGCCTCGGAATACATCCAAAACCCATCGGGCGTCATCTTTCGCCCGGGCTGTCTCATGGCAATACAACAACCACGAAATACACGAAACGCTCTGATTCAGCCATTTCGCGTATTTTGTTGTCTAAAACAGCGGCTCGGTCGATTGCCCATTGATTCCGTGGCTGCTCGCGCCCTGGCAACCTGCATGAATGCACGCCAGACTTCGTGTCTGGTTTTTGTGGCGAAATTCGCTCCGCCTTTTAAGCAAGCCCCGGAGGGGCGGAAAGAGAGTAGCCCCGGGCGCAAGCCCGGGGTGGGATCGGAAAGCAGCGCGGAGCCCTGGAGGGGCGACAGAAAAATATCGCGACCAAATGCCTACCGCCCCCGCCGGGGCTCGATAAATACAATATCCTATCCGGGGGCTTGCGCCCCCGGCTACTATCTTTCGGCCCCTCCGGGGCTTTGCCGCGAGGGCTCGAACGGCATTTCGCGAGGGTAACTATTTAGAAGGCTGCCATGACAAAGCTGGCGGCCGCAGCAACCTCCAAAATTCGTCGATGAGCCTCGTCTCCTTCGCCTTTTCCGGGAACAGGGTGACCTGGACGTAGTTGCCGGTGTTGAGATAATTGCGCGCGGCATCGTGGATCATCGCCGCGCTCAACTTCTTATAATACTCAGGCAAACTGAAGAAGTCCTTCAAATCCTCGTTCTGCTGGTACTTGAGATAGATCTGGGTCAGGAGATAGTTGTTCAGCTTCATGTTCGTTTCAAGATCCCGCAGCTGCGCCTCTCTCGCATCGTTGACCTGCTTTTCGGTTGGGCCGTTCGCCTTGATGTTTTCAATCTCTCGGAAGACGGCCTTGACAAGCTCCTCAGTCCGCTCCGGATTGCAGCCGAAATTGATCGTGAAGGTATAGCGTTCCTCGGGGAACTTTGCATAATTGAACCCGACGCTGGCGCCGTAGGTGCCGCCCAGTTCCTCGCGCAGGGTTTCCCGCAGCTTCGTGTCCAACACGAGGGAAAGCGACCGGATGGCGATCCGCTGCTCTTGCGTATACTTGAAAGGCCCGGTAAATACGATGGCTACCTGGCTCTGGGGTTCCAGCCCTTTTTGGACGGTCTTCTGGACGATGCCCTTGGGAGGGCGCATGCCCACATCCTTCCATGTCTCGTCTCGATGGGTGGCGGGGAGCGCGCCGAGGTACTGTTCAACGAGGGGCTTCATCATTCCCGTGTCGAAACTCCCGACAAAGACAAATGTGAAATCGCCGGCATCGGCGAAACGGTCTTTATAAAAGTCGAAGGCTTTTTCGAGGTTCCATTCGTCGACCATTTCGGGCGTCATGGGACGGGCCCGGTAATGATTCCGCCATAGGGTCGTCTGCAGCATTTCGTTGAATGCGAAGTCAGGGCTCGCTTTCTGGTTGGCCAAAACGGTCTTCATCTGTGCAGTAAGCACGCCGAAGATCGTGGGATCGGCGCGCGGCTGGGTGAAGGTGAGATAAATGAGCTGAAACATGGTTTCCAGGTCTTTGGGAGAGGCGCTGCCGCCTATTCCCTCCTCCAGTTCGCCGATCACCGGCCTTGCCATGGCCACCTTTCCGGAGAGGATCTTCCGGAGCTCGATGGCGTTGAAATTGCCAAGCCCTCCGGAGGCGATGATCTGGGCGGCGACGCTGGCCGATAGAAAGTCTTTGTCGCTCGCGAGCGAGGTTCCTCCCGGGCTTGTGGCCCGGAAGACGATCTCATCCTGCTTGTTGTTTGTCGGCTTCAGGACGACTTTCACGCCGTTGGAGAGTTCCCACTCGGTGATTCCATAGGCGTCTTTCGCGGTGGTCTTGAGAATCCTGCCGGGCGCGGGAGGTTTTTCCAGCAGCGGCTGATCACCTACCGTATCAACGTAAGGTGCGACCTCCTTGCCGTTGGCGGTCTTGATGACCGCCGCAAGTTTCGTTCCATCGGGTACCGCAACACCTTCCTTCTGGGGTGCGCTGACCAGGACGACCCGGCTCGCATCGCTCGCCCAGTTCTTCCCGAGCTTGTTGATTTCATCCAGAGTGATCCCGGGCAGAAAGCGCTTGCAGAGCTCATATTCATAAGTGATGCTGGGAACGGGTTCCTGTTGTGTGAAATTCCGCACGTATTCTGCTGCGAATGATGCGGATTGGCGCTTGTCCTTCTCCGCAAACATGCGCTCATAACTTCGCAAGACATCCCGTTTCTGCCTCTCCAGCTCCGAGGGCGTGAAGCCAAAGCGAGAAACCCGGTTGGATTCCGTGAACAGGGCGTCCAATCCGCGTTCGATCCCTCCTTCCTTGACCATCGCATTGAGGGTATACGCTTCCTTGGAACGGACGAAGAGCCCGAGTCCCGCACCCGCACCCATAAAGGGCGGATCGGGCTTTTGGGAAAGCTCGGAAAACCGGCGATTCAGCATGCCCGTGTAAAGCTGTTGGACGATTTCCTGACGATAAGCGCCTACCGAGGCCGGATCGTGGAGTGGCAGTTTGTTATAGACGGCTACCGTCGTCATGGTCGCTTCCTTATCGGTTGCGACGGTGTACAAGGTTTCCGGATGATCGGGAACGGCATAGGTCGGCCGCAGCCTTGGTGCTGAGATGGGTGGGAGTGAGGCGAAATGTTCCCTGATGAGGTTCTCCACGGCAGATTTGTCGAAATCGCCCACCGCGATAACCGCCATGAGATCGGGGCGATACCAATCGGCATAGAACTTCTTCAGGGCATCGTGCTTGAAGCTCTCGATGACTTCCTTTTTCCCGATGGGCAGGCGTTCGGCGTAACGCGAGCCTTTGAGCAGGACAGGGAGTTGTATATCCTGCATCCTGGCGTCCGCGCCGCGGCCCAACCGCCATTCCTCCACGATGACCCCGCGCTCCTTGTCGATTTCCTTGGCATCAAAGGAAAGATAGTGCGCCCAGTCTTCCAGGATCATGAAGGCCTTGTTCAGGACTTCCGGCTTGTCTGTGGGAACCTGGAGCATGTAGACCGTCTCATCGAAGCTGGTGAACGCGTTCAGGCTGGGACCGAATCGCATTCCGATGGATTCCATGAACCTGATGATTTCATCCTTGGCAAAGCGCTTGGTACCGTTAAAGGCCATATGCTCGACGAAGTGGGCCAGGCCGAGTTGATCCTCGTCCTCGAGCAGCGATCCGGCATTCACGACCAGCCGGAGCTCGGCGCGGTTTTCGGGCGTTTGATTCGCGCGGATGTAATATCGGAGCCCGTTGCTGAACTTCCCGATTGTGATTTGGGGGTCGACAGGCAGCGTTTGATCGAGTGCTGCAGTCTGGGGCGGATTCACCGCCGCCCTTTCCTGGCCGCTGACCGGTAGCCATACAGTAACAAAGGCCAAAATGGACAGGAGTTTCATCATCTTGCGGCTGTAAGTCATGAATGCCCCCTCACTGGAGCCGATGGTTCAGGTTCCGGATTGACTCGAATTGCGTGCCACCTCGGCAACATTTTTGACTGCAGCGGAAAGACCTGACCGTAATTCCGGAGTGTACATTTCCACTCAGTCATGATTGAAGTAACATTAGATGAGCGGCAGGATTATTTCCAGTCGAACCCTCGTCTCAGCCGCCAAAAATCCAGTTGCTCTTTTCCTCCCCTCGGGATAGAAATGCTCATAGGCTGTGGCAGCGCCGCCGCGCGGCGGACGAGCCAGCGTGTGGTTAGCCTGGTTTCCGTTGCGAATTGCTGTTCGAACCCTTACGGCAAAGCCCCGGAGGGGCCGAAAGATAATAGCCGGGGGCGCAAGCCCCCGGATAGGATATTGCATTTAATGAGCCCTGGAAGGGGCGAAAGATCTATGTCCGCAACCTTTTTCTGTCGCCCCTCCAGGGCTCCGCACTGCTATCGGATGCAACCCGGCTTGAGCCCGGGGCTATTCTCTTTCCGCCCTTACAGGGCTGGCCTAAAGGGCGGAGCGAATTTCGCGGCAGAAACCAGCCGGGGCTTGGGCGCAAGACCGGTGCGATGGCACCTAGGAGTTCCGAATCATGGAAGTGATCGCTTTGGACGAGAGCCACCGTCTTTTTCTTTCACCGGCGATCGATGACTGGAGACCGATCGCGGATCACGGCATAACCGCAATTATTGACCTGGACGGCGATCTCGACCTCGGCATCTCCACCGTTCCCAATCACATGCTGTATGTATATTTCCCCATCTATGACGAGGACCTGCCGGACCTACACAAGCTGCATGCCGTGGCCAGGCTCGGAGCGCGCCTGGTGGCCCATGGTGACAAGGTGCTCGTGCACTGCGGCATGGGATTGAATCGTTCGGCCCTCATCGCGGGGCTCATTCTGACCTACAGGGGCATGAAGGGAGAGGATGCGGTGAACCTGCTGCGCCGCAAGCGTCCGGGTGCGCTCTTTAACGATCATTTCGCCAACTATCTCTCCGGGCTTCCGGGGCGCCCGAAATAGCTGTCATTTGCCAAAACCTGTCCCTCGTGGCCCGCGTTCCTGAAGGCTGTTCGCTCCTGTTCCCCCTGATCCTTACAACGGCATGGGACTGGTGGAACAACAGGCCATCTTCCATTTGTAGATTGGGAAAACCTGGATCCTGATTTCGTCCTGATCGGTCACCAGAAGGTAGACCTCCCTGGCTGTCTGAATCGCGGCCCCCGCCAAATTGCTGTTGCGGTCAGCGCCGCGCAAGTGGAGAATAGTGCGATGGCATGATGCGGCGGTCGGAGCGCTTCCGTCCGCCGGACAGAGTGAGGATCGGGAGGATGTTGTGGCAGCGCGGGGCGGTGAGGGAAACAAGTCCACGGCTCCGGGGATGGGGGAGAGCTCGAAGAAATCGCCGCGCAGCGGCTGAGGGCTCTGAGGCTCGGATGTCTTTCCTCCTTCGAAGCCGCCGTTAATTTCACCCGGCCAGTTCTTATAACAGTTTTCAGGCAATAATCCGCAGTCGGGCATGTTTTCCGGGCAGGACCGGAACCGCCCTCTGCAGGCGATGGAGAGAGATTATGCAGGAGGGAAAACACGTCATTCTATTAATTGACGACGATCCGGACGTGCTGGCGCCGCTGAAGATCATCCTGGAGAGCGGGGGGTACGCCGTGGCCACGGCTCCCGATGCCAAAGAGGGGATCCGGGCCTTCAGGGAGTCGCAGCCGGACGCCGTCATCCTGGACCTGATGATGGAGGAAATCGACGCGGGGATCAGGCTCGTGAAGGAGATCCAGGCCCTGGACAGCCGGGTTCCCATCTACATGCTCAGTTCGACGGGCGACTATTTCCACGCGACGGCCGATATCAGCTCACTCGGGCTGGCCGGCGTCTTTCAAAAGCCGATCAGTTCGAAGATTCTGCTATCGCTCCTGCGAACGAAACTGGGGGGCACAGAACCGGCTCCCTGAACGACAGCCAGGCCGGCTCTGCCGGCGGGCTCCGCGATCGCTGCATGAAGCTTGAAGCCGGGGGTGAACCGGACATGGCAGAGGTGAACGGGGTAACCAGGCTCCTGCCGCTCGACAGGGAACTGCGGGAGCGGCTGGATTGGTTCATCCGGCTGCGCTGGCTGGCGGCTGCAGGCATCCTCGCCGGGTGCGGCCTGGGCCCCCAGTTCCTGTCGATCTCTCTGCCGATCCTGCCTCTTGTGCTGGTCGCCCTCGCGGTCCTCCTTTATAACCTGGCCTTCCATCTCAGCCGCAGCCGGATCGCCTCAAATGAAGGACGCTTGAGGGGTGCGATCCACCTGCAGATCGGCCTGGACTGGGCAGCCCTGGCCTGCACCGTCTACCTTACGGGCGGCATCGGCAGCCCGGTAAGCCTCAGCTTCGTCTTTCATCTCATCATCGGCACGATCCTGCTCACTCGCCGCGCCTGTTACCTGCTGGCCGCGAGCGCCAGCCTCCTGCTGGGCTCTCTGGCGCTGCTGACGGTCTTCCGTCCCTTGCCGATTCAGGGGGGCTTTTTCGCGGGGGCGGCAGAGAATCCCGCCCATGCCCTACAGATCTGGGCCGGCCTCACGGTTTTCTTCGTGGTGACGACCTATCTGGCCACCTCGATTACGGCCAGGCTGCGTGAGAAGGAAGTAGCTCTGTTTCAATCCGAACGGGCGCTGGACCTCGCCTGCCGCGAGATGGAGTCGCTCTACGAGGTCGGCCAGCTGGTGAATTCGACGCTGGATGTCAACGAGGTGCTGACCCTCATCGCCGAAAACACCACGCGCCTGCTCAACGGCAAGGCCTGCTTCATCCGGCTCCTGGATAAGAGCGGCAAGAAGCTCTTCATCGGAGGCTGGCATGGCCTGAGCCGGGCTTACCTCAACAAAGGCCCGGTGGAGGTCGAGAAGAGCCTGGTCGATGCTGAGGCGCTTGCCGGTGCGACTATTCAGGTTCTCGAGGTGGGGGATGACAAGCGGTTCCAGTACCGGGAGGAGGCGCGCCGCGAGGGACTGCGCTCGTTGCTCTCCTGCCCGATGAGGGCGAAGAACCGCACCCTGGGAGTCATCCGGGTTTACACCGGGGAGCCTCATGTCTTCAGCGAGCAAGAGCAGAAGCTGCTTATGAACGTAGCCAACCTCGGCGCCATTGCGATCCTGAACGCCCGTTCCTACGGCGAACTGCTGGCCCTGGACCAGGAGAGGGTCTGGTTCGCGCGGACGACCCACCACGAGCTCCGCGCGCCGCTGGCTGCGGCACAGGGCGCCATGGAGGCGCTCAGCTTCGCGGGGCCGCTGACCAAGATGCAGCTGGATCTCGTCGCCCGTGCGCAGCGCCGCATCGAGGAATCCTTCAACATGATCCGGGACCTCCTCGACCTCGCCGCCGCCCAGCGCCTCGAGGACCAGGCGGCGCTGCCCTTGCTCAGCCTGGCCGAGGCGCTCAAGCCGGTGCTCGAGGCGGCCCGAGAACAAGCCCTCGCCAAGGGTCTGACCATCGAGGAGAAATTCGACCTCCAGGGCTGCCTTCTGCGAGCCGGCGCGGCGGACATCGCGCGGATATTTGCCAATCTGCTCAACAACGCGGTCAAGTACACGCGCTCCGGCGCGGTGATCTTCGGCGCCCGCGCTGTGGACGGCTGGGTCGAGGCATGGGTGCAGGACACCGGAATGGGGATCGACGAGCAGGACCTCGGCCGGATCTTCAAGGCTTTTTACCGGACGTCGGCTGCCAAGGCCTCCGGGATCACGGGAACCGGGCTCGGACTTTCCATTGTCCGGCAGGTCGTCGAGAGGCTGGGGGGGGCGATCTCCGTCGTGAGCGAGCCGGGACGGGGCACGCGTTTTGATGTCCGCCTGCCTATCGCCCCGGCCTGAGTGCCGCGGCCCGCAATCAGGACAATGTTTGCGGCGGCACGGAGCCGGGACACGCGCAGCCTGCGCTCGAGACGCCGGCGATAAACTCCCGCAGGTGTTTGAGAGCCCGTATGGTAAAAATATTCGGCCGAGCCGCAAATGATTGTAACGGGAACCATTTGCCGAGGTTGCCGGAGACGACGAATGCGCTGCTTGACAGGTGGTCGTGGATGCCGGATGCTGCAGATTTTAAGCGCATATCCAGAGGAAGATGTGAAAGCTCTCTTGCAGCCCTGGAAGTTGTTCCTTTTGATCCTCGCCGGCTGGGTCAATCGACAACAGCAGCATACGATCGAGTATGTTCTCGCAGCGAATCGAGTGCTCCGCCAGAAACTCGGGAAGAAACGTATCATGCTCAACGACGACCAGCGGCGTAAGTTGGCCGTTAAGGGCAAGATCCTCGGCCGAAAGATGCTCGAGCAGTTCGCCACTATCGTTACTCCGGACACGATTCTACGCTGGCATCGGGACCTGGTTGCACAGCACTGGGATTACAGCATGTATCGACCGAACGCGGGACGGCCGCCTCCTCCGCAGGAGACGGTGGTGGATCTGGTCCTGAAGCTGGCCAAGGAAAACCCGCATACTCTTATCACCGATCCGTCGTAGGATCTCCCCAACAGGGAAAAGCATTCGCTTATATATTTTGAGGTGAGCAACTGTTTTTGCGCGAACCCCAAGACTTAGGTCTTGACGCGGTGGCCCGATCAACTGTACAGTTCAAACAAATGAACTGGAGAGTTTGCCATGCCGAGAGAATCCAAGAGCAAGACGATATTGGTTTCCGCACTGAGCGCCCGCGCCAATTTTGGCAGGCTTTTGCGAAGGGTCGAAGATGAGCGGCGCTCTCTCGTTATCGAGAAGCGCGGCACGCCGAAGGCCGTGCTGCTCGGCATCCGGGATTATGTGCGGCTTGCCACCCCCGAGCCGGAAGTACTCAGGATTATCGGCAAGGAATCGCAACGGCAGGGCACAAACAAACTCACCTCCCGGCAGATTGACCAGGTAATCAAGGCCACCCGCGCTCAAAAACCAAGGCGATGATTCCTCTCCGGCTCGTCATCGATACCAACATCGTCGTTTCTGCGGCTTTGAAGCCGGAGGGGCCGCAGCGGACCGTCCTCCTGCTTGCGATGACCAAACCGGCCAGACTGTATGTCTCCGATGCCATTCTCACCGAGTACCGGGAAGTGCTTTCCCGCCCTGAGCTTCAGATTCGCAAAGGGCTCCGGCAGCAACTCCTTCAACTCATCAGGAACCATTCTTATACCGTTGTCCCTCGACACCGGCTCGATGTGACAAAAGATCCCGACGATGACAAGTTCCTGGAATGCGCCGACGTCGCTCGAGCCGACTACCTGGTGACCGGCAATCAGCGCCACTTTCCCAGGTTCTGGAAAAAAACCAAGGTGATCACGTCACGCGAGCTCATCAGCATAGTGGCACCGCACCTCGTCCCGTGAAAGCACCCGAGTGCGGCAGACGCAAAAAAGCGATGTCCTGAACCCGTCTGGTCAAAAAACTCGAAGGTACTGAGGCCCCGTGATTTATCGCCTTGTCCTTTTCTCTGCCAATTACCTTTTTCTAACCGCTGATAAGATTTAGAATCCACTTCAATACCTGATCGAAGAAAGAAAGGATTGGAATGGACTGGCCTCGCCTGTTGGCCTATATCACTGGAACGGTCGACCAGGAACTTCTCTTGCGCAATGAATATCTGGCGGCTGAAAATCGGATATTGAAAGGACAGATCAAGACTCGCTTGCAGCTTTCTGATGCGGAGAGGGCAACCCTGGCTGAAATTGCTCATCGGCTGGGCCGCAAGTCACTTGAGGAAATAGCAGTCTCGGCCAAACCCGAGACGATTCTGGGCTGGTATCGGAAACTGATCGCCAACAAGTTTGATGGATCGAAGGCGCGTCGAACTCACGGCCGGCCCAGAATTGATGAGGAGATGGAGAGTCTGGTCGTAAGGATGGCCAAGGAAAATCCAAGCTGGGGCTACGACCGGATGGTGGGGGCCATGGCCAACCTTGGCTACAAGCTGTCAGACCAGACTGTCGGCAATATCCTCGGTCGTCACGACGTCGCTCCCGCCCCCAAACGAAAACACACCACGAGTTGGAAAGACTTCATCCGTACTCATTTGGATGTTCTGGCAGGGACCGATTTCTTCACTGTTGAAGTTGTCACACTCAAGGGATTGATCACCTACTATGTCCTCTTCTTCATTCATCTGGGGAGTCGCAAGGTTTGCCTGGCAGGAATGACTCCTCATCCAGATGAAGAGTGGATGAAACAGATGGCCCGAAACCTAACCCTGGAGCAATGGGGCTTTCTGGGGAATTGCCGGTATCTGCTGCATGACCGAGATGGTAAATTCTGTCCGTCGTTTGATGAGATCATCGAATTGGGAAATGTCAAACCGATTCCATTGCCAGCCCGGAGTCCCAATTTAAACGCCTTTTCCGAGAGATGGGTCAAGTCAGTCAAAGAAGAGTGTCTGTCGAAGTTGATTCTCTTCGGTGAAGCTTCGCTGAAGCGAGCCCTTCAACAATACCTCATCCATTACCACGAGGAACGCAATCATCAAGGGAAGGGGAATGCCCTCCTATTTCCTTCGCAGGCTCGACCGGTGGGGAGTGAGCAGAGATCGGTTCAATGTCAGCAGCGATTGGGAGGTCTCCTGAAGTACTACTATCGGCAGGCGGCATGAGCAGCAGAGCGGGCCATCAGATTCAGACCACAGGATTCTAGGTTCTGGGTTTCTCTCATTGGCCTTGGCTATGCTCAAGCTGACAGCCATCGTTAATTGGTCTTGGTGGCGGGTCATGCTGCCTTTAGGGGTGTTCTTAGGTCATAACGCTGCCTACATCCTGGTTGGTTTCATTTGCTTATTCTTCGCAAGATCTGGAGAAGATCAGGAAGCGGAGGAGCAGCCCATTGATGAGACCAATCTCTTACAGGGTTATCCCACGGCGTCAAAACTCGGTTGGATTCTCGCGAGTTCCTCACGTGACAGAGC
>CAYGWQ010000088.1:0-18114 GCA_964353465.1 uncultured Acidobacteriota bacterium
AGCAAAAACGAAGAGATTTGTCCCGCAAAATCTTCATGGGGGGTGAACTGTTACCATTTTTATTCTGCGCGGAGCGCCCCGGCCGGGTCTATACGGAGCGCCCGCAATGCGGGCAACAGGCAGGCGAGCGCGACAACTGCAACAAGAAAGAGGGTCGCTCCGAGGAAGGAAGTCAAATCGAGCGGCTCCACTTCAAAGAGCAGCTCGCGGATGATCCGGCTGCCGAATGCGGCAGCGCCGATACCCGGCAACAGCCCCAGGCCCACCAGCAGAAAGCCCCTCTTCATGATCATGCCGATTGTATTCCCAGCCGTAGCCCCAAGTGCCATCCGGATTCCGAATTCGAAGCGACGCCGGCCGACCCAGAAAGCCAGCACGCCGTAGAGCCCGATCGCGGTCAGAAGCAGCGCGATCGCCGAGAACAGCCCGAGCGAAACGGTCACGATCCGGAAACCTGAGATGGAGCGGTCGACAATCTCCGCCATCGAAGCTGGTTCGGCCAACGGAATGTTCCGATCCAGGCGCTGCAGAGTCTGCCGGATGGAGGGGACAACGCGTAAAGGCTCGCCGGATGTGCGCACCGCCAGCCGCATGCGTCCGCCGGAACGCTGCAGGTATGACGTGTACATGGTGCGATAGGGGTCGCTGCGCACGCTCGTCATGCGCACATCCTCCACCACGCCGATCACCCGGTGCTCGATCCTTTCTCCCATATCGATCACGATGGTCCGGCTGACAGGGTCAGCCCCGGGAAAGAGATCTTCGGCCATCGAAGAGCTGATGACGACAACTCGCGGGGACTCGGCCGTATCGGTTCCGTTGAGATCTCGCCCCATCTTGAGGGGGATTCCCATGGTCTTGAAGTAGCCGGGAACCACGATTCGGTCAAAGGCCGAACGGGTGTCCTGCGCCGATGTCGGCGCCTGACCGATGGGCCAGGCATAAATGTCGTTCCCGGGGTCGCGGATCGGAAGCTGATTGACGAGGGTTGCGGATTCCACGAACGGGAGGGAGCGCACGCTTTCCAGAAGCGTATGGAAAAAGGCGCGCCGCATGGCCGGCTCGGGATAGGTGTTCGCCGGAAGCTGGATCTCCGTGACCATCAGATGCTCCGGGCGGAATCCGAGGTCGGATTGCGTCTGCCGCGCCAGGCTGCGGATCAGCAGTCCCGACCCGATGAGCAGGAAGATCGACATCGCCACCTGGAAAGCGACCATGGCGGCTCGCAACCGGGAGCCCCCTTTGTCCTCCGTGGTTCTGACTCCTGAACGGAGCTGGCTCGACAGGTCGACCGCCGTGCTCCGGAGGGCCGGCAGGACCCCGAAAACCAGCCCGGTGGTCAGTGAGACCAGCAGCGTGAACAAGAGCACCCGGGGGTCGAGGGACGGCTCCAGGATTCCAGACTGCCCCGTGGGGAGAAGGCGCAGAATCAAGCGCATCAGAAACGTCGCAAACATGATCCCCACAAACCCGGCAGCGGCAGCCAGGATGAGGCTCTCGACGAGAAGTTGCCGGATAAGCCGACTCCTCGACGCCCCGATTGCGGCCCGGACCGCAATCTCCGGGAGACGGCTCTGGCCGCGGGCCAGCAACAGGCCGGCGACATTGCCGCACGCGATCAAGAGCACGAGCACGACCGTGGCCATGAGGATGATCAGATTGGTGCGCGAATCTTCCACCATGTAGTCGTGCAGTCCCGTAAGCAGGAGCGACTTGCCCTTGTTGCTGTCGGGATACTGTTCGGCGAGGCTTGCCGAGAGCATGTCCATCTCCTGCTGCGCCTGCGTGATGGTTACGCCCGGCTTCAACTTACCGGCCACGATCAGGTTGTGCCACCGCCGGGCGTCGGCGCCCCGACCGTCACGATATGTCAGCGACCAGAGATCCGTGTCGGCAAGAAAACGGAAATCTGCGGGCATGACTCCGATAATCGTGCACGGAGCACTGGCGGCCGTGAGCGTCTTCCCGATGACTCCACTGTCGCCGCCATACCGCCGCTGCCAGTAGCCATAGCTGAGCATGATCACCGGAGGCCCGCCCACGACGGCCTCCTCTTCCCGGAATTGGCGCCCGACGATGGGGGAAACCTGAAGCATGGGAAAGAGATCCCAGCTTACATACAGCAGGTCCGCCCGCTCCGGTTCCTCACCCCCCGTCACCGTAGTCCGGAACGGCCCCCACATCATCATGGCCAGGGATTCGAAGGAGCGGCTCTGTTCCCGATAATCGTACCAGTCGTAACCGGAGACCGGCCCGCCGGGGGTGATTCCACCGTCGAAGGATTTCCTTCCGACCACCAGTCGGTCGGAGTCCTTATAGGGGAGCGGGCGCAGGAGCACGGTATCAATGATGCTGAACATCGCCGTATTGGCGCCGATGCCCAAGGCAAGCGTCAGAATGGCGATGCCCGTGAAGAGGGGATTCTTTCCAAGCACCCGGATACTGTAACGAGTGTCCCGAAGGATGTCGCTCCACCCCATATAGATCTCCTGTCGTCTCGGATTCGATCCATGCGGTGTTCAGCTTGCGGGGAAGTCCCAACCAATGCCCGTCACATGCATGAACGCAGGATCTTCCCTGTTCAACACCTCGCGCACCGTCCTGGATATGCAATACGAATTTCCGGGAGATTGGTTCACGGGTAATCCGCCTGGCGGCGCTCCGGCAATATCGGTCTCCTCTGATCCGGCTGCCGGAGCTGTGAAGTTGGCGGATTTCCGAACAACCGGCCGTTGCCCTCAGCCGGTGGATCAGATCGAGTGCTGCGGCTTCAAAGACGCTTTCATACTCTGCTTGATGCCGGTTCATCCCGGCGCTCGGACAGGCTAAGGTTCACCAATTCGGCGCAGCATATGCGCCTGCACACCAGACCGGCACTTGGGAGAAAGAGCAGTAGGTCCCCGATGGTATTAACGGAAATCGCGGATCCTTGCGTTTGCTGAGTACACGATTCCCACCGAGCCCAGCGCCGTTGCCCACACCGCGACGGCGAGCCAGGACGATCGCAGGAGCCAGTTCTTGCGTGGGTAGAACATCCTATTCTGCCTCCGGATGATATGCGCGTTGGAACGTCCCGTGCGGTGCGGTCGCACTCGTCCGCCGCCACAACGGATCTACTCGTCCTTCAGCACTTCAACCGGATCGATACGCAGGACGCGGCGTGCCGGCACCACGGTGCCCACAAGGGCCGTGCCGACCAGCAATAGCGCCGTCGTGGCAAAAGACACCGGATCGATGGGGCTCAAGCCATACAGTTGGTACCTCACCAACCAGGCTAACGGGATGGCAACCAGAACGCCGGCCACCAGGCCGGCGATGGCCAACATCAGGCCGTCGCGGACCAGGCATTGGAGCAGGTACTGGTGTGGCGCCCCTACGGCGAGCCGGATCGCGATTTCCCGTCTCCGCCGGGCAACGGCGAACGATACGATGCCGTAGATACCGATCCCGGCCAGGACGAGCGCGAAGGTGCCACCCCAGCCAAGCACCCGCGAGGCAACGCGCATGGGGCCCAACTCGTTGTCAACCGCGGTCGCCAGCGGTACGGGGTCAAGGGGCGTGATTTCGTCGGCCTCGACCTCGACAGTCTGCCGCAACACCTGGACCATCTCCCCGGCGCTGCTCCGGCCCTTGAGGCTTACCGCAATCATCGGAGGAAGATCCTGGTGCAGCGACGTCCAGCAGTAGGGAACCTCCGGGGTGCCGACCTCGAGATAGTCTGCATCGCGCGCCACACCCACCACTTCGAACACGCTGGCATCCCGCCGCTCCCCCTCGTTGTAGCCCCCGATCCTCTGGAGGACGAAGCGCTTCCCGATCGGTTCCGCGTCCTGCCACAACAAGCGCGCCATCGGGACATTGACAACCGCCACGAGCGGAGAGCCGGCGGCATCACTTTCCTGGATCGTCCGTCCACCAAGCATCTTCACACCCAGCATTTCCAGGTAGCCGGGCGTGACCGAGTTGCGAGCGCCAAAGCGCGCTGTCTTCGGGTCTGAGCCCTCGGCCGAAAGGCGCACCTCCGTGTTTATGCCCGTCAGTTCGAGCCCGCTCGAGAACGCCACATCGGCCACACCCGGCTTCAACGCCAGCCGCTCGCGGAGCGCCATGAGGTAGGCACGTCCGGCTTCCAGACCGTATTTGCCGGCGGGCACCTGCTTGGTCATCGTCGCTATGCGATCGGGATCGATACCGAAGTCTGCTGATGTCGCCGCCTGCAGACCACGGACGAAGAGCGCGGCGCCGGTCAGCAGCACGACCGCGGCCGCAAACTGCACGACGACGAGCACGCTGTGCCGGTTGATCCGGCGACCCGTAATCGCAGTGCCGGACGCCTCATACTTGAGCGCAGGCACGACGTCCAGGCGCGACGCCTGGAGGGAAGGCGCCAGAGAAAACACCAGGCCTGCCCCGACGGCGAGCAGGAACGTGGCGCCGAGGACGCGCCAGTCCACAGACAGATCCACCTGAAGCGGAACGCCGAACGTCAGCGGCAAGGCGACAAAGGCGTGGAGTCCGCCGGCTCCCAGCAACACGCCAAGCAGACCGCCGGCCAGGCCGATCACCAGACCCTCCGAGACCAGGAGTCTCACGAGGCGGCTGCGGGCGGCGCCGAGTGCCAGCCGAACAGCGATCTCCCGCCGCCGCCGGCCGAGCTCGGCCAGAAATAAGGACATGACGTTGGTACACGCTACCAGCAGGACGAGCGCAGCTACGACGAGGAAGAACCCAGCCATGGTCCCGAACTGGGTTCGGTTCGCCGGATCGATTCTCGATGCCCACTCCGACATCGCCGTCAGCCGACGCGGACGGCCATCCGCGTCTTTCCATGCGACCGGCCAGTCAGCCTGCAGCCGGCGTTCTACAACAGCCGCCTGTGCCCGGACTTCGTCGAAGGTGGCCCCATCGCGAAGCCGGCCCATCACACGAAGTGCCCGGCGGGAACGCTGTTCCAGCCGTTCGCTCCGCACAGGCGCGGTCTCCGTCGCCAATCCCAACGGCACCCAGATGTCCGGCTGCAGCGATAGGAACCGGCAGGCGAGGCCCTCGGGTGCCACACCGATGATCGTGAAGTAGCGCCCGCTCAGCTCGATCGTGCTGCCGACGGCGTTCGGATTGCCGCCGAACTGCCGGCGCCAGAGGGAGTGACTGATGACAATCACAGCCTCGGCGCTGCCGGCCTGCGTTTCAGCAGGCAGGAACGCCTGGCCCACGACCGGTCTCGCTCCCATCACCTCGAAGAAATTACCGGTCACGCGCTCGGTGAACAGCCGGCTGCCATTCTCGTCCATCTTCAGTACGCCATACTCGCTCGCCGCCACACCGTCGAGTGCAGACACACCTGCGATCAGATCCAGGTAGTCGGGGAAGGACGACGGACCGTAACTGGAACCATCGTCCCTGGAGGTGTAGAAGGCGACAAGCCGATCGGGCCGGTCGATGCCGGCAGGCGGCCGCAGGAGCAGTGCATTGACCACGATGACCACTGCCATCATGCTCCCGATGCCGAGGCCGAGCGAGGCGACTGTGATCGCGACCAACGCCGGCCGCTTCGCGAGCCTGCGCAGAGCGTGGCAGAAATCGTGAAAGATCTGCTCGACGGCAACCCATCCCCAGGCTTCAACGCTGCTCTCCTTGAGTCCCGTGAGGTTGCCGAACTGGCGTCGTGCCGTGAAGTGGGCTTCGTCGAGCGGCATGCCGTTCTCACGCTGCTCGGCCGCCGCCATCTCGATGTGGCAGCGCATCTCGGCCTCGAGCTCCTGCGCGAGCCGCTCCCGCCGGAATGCCTGGCCAACCCTGCGCCTCAGCTCGCCGAGGCGTCCCATGGCTCATCCCTCCTCGGAGACGGGGGCGATCACGCGCGCGATCGCGTCGGTCATCGACCCGTAGTCGGTCACCTCGGCTGTCAGCTGTTTCCTGCCTGCCGGCGTCAGCCGGTAGACGCGGGCCTGCCGGTTGTTTTCCGAACGCTGCCATTCCGCCTTCACCCATCCCTTGATGAGCATCCGCTGCAGTGCCGGGTAGAGCGAACCTTCCTCGACCTGCAGGACATCGCCGGTGGTCTGCTTGATGAACTGGGCGATGCCATAGCCGTGTGTCGGTCCAAGACGTGCCAGCGTCTTGAGGATCAGCATGTAGAGGGTGCCTGGCAGCAATTCGAGACGGCGTCGATCATCGGTTCTTCCCATAGTCTACCTTTATATAGCAAGACTATGGGAGAGTCAAAAGCGATCTGCACGCGGTTCTGGCAAGCCCACCGCCAAGACGCATAGGCACGAAGACGCCAAAAAATTCTGGGGGATAAGAGATCAGCGGATCACGCGGCGGATGCCGCTTTTAATCAGGGCTACGTTGAAGTTGATCAGGAAACCGAGATGCCTGCCGCTCAGCTGCAATTGAGAAAGGATCTGAGCAAGAAAAACCGGAGTTAAACCTTCAACGCTCTTGAGCTCACAAATGACAAGATCGTCCACGAGGATGTCGAGGCGCAGTCCTTGTGAAAAGGCGACACCGTCATAGTTGAGCGGCACATACACCTGTCTGCGAAAGGGGACGTGGTGTCTTTGCAGTTCGTGGCAAAAGCAGGTTTCGTAGATCGCTTCGAGCAATCCGGGCCCCAGCTCCTTATGGACCCGGTAGGCAGAGTCAACGATGGCGCAGGCCAGTTCCTCCTCGCGCTCGGACAGGACGATCATGCCTCCAATGTTTCCAAAGCCTCGATTTTATTTCATCCAAAAATATTTGCGTCTTTGCGTCTTCGCGTCTTGGCGGTTACTGCAGTCTGACCGCTTTCTAGTCGACGATTTTGGCGGTGAGGACGGCGATCAGGGCCTGGTTGCCCTCGAAGCTGGTTTTGCCGACAACCACCATTTGACCGGGACGGATATCGATATTGGTGGAGATGCTACCGCGCTGAGCCCCGGCGCGCGTAAGCTTTATAGAAAGGCCGTCCAGATGAATGACAGCTCCTTTCCCGTCATGGCTCACATGGGAAACCATGCATTCGAAAGAATAATAGTTTGGGCCAACCACGCGCGGTTCAAGCTCAGCCACCGGGAAAAGTCCTGAGGATTGGGCTTTATTGCCCACCCGATTCCGCATCCAGAGCGTGTCCAACAGCTGGTAGGACTTGTAAGTAAACGTCGAGCGGAGCTGCTTCAAGGCCGGC
Organism: uncultured Acidobacteriota bacterium; assembly: GCA_964353465.1. Taxonomy (GTDB): domain Bacteria; phylum Acidobacteriota; class UBA6911; order UBA6911; family UBA6911; genus JAFNAG01. The sequence continues at coordinate 7,169 of CAYGWQ010000088.1, forward strand.
TCCAGTTGTGCCGGGACCGGTTGCCCCATGCTCGCCCCTTCGCCGGCGACCAGCAGATATGCGGTGAGCTCGATGCTGATATCTTGTGAGGGGGAAGGCGGTACATCGATGCGACGTATCAGGCTTTCCATTTCAGCAATCCGATCCGGATTGCCGGTGAGAATAATGAGCTTGTTCGCCTGATCGGGCGCCATGGTTGTGCCGGTGGCTTTAGCGATGGCATAGAGTATTTCAATGATTCGATTCACATCTGCATTCTTGACATCGATGGTTCGAGTGATGATGCCGGCAGACTTGTCTTGTGCGGGTGGGGGATTCTGTGCCTGCGCTTCCGCGAATCCCAGGAACCAGACAGCTGCGATTGTTATCAGCAATAATCGGACATTTTTCATCTTCCTGCTCCCTTCGGGCTTGCCAGCCAGATAATGATGACGTTTGGGTCGGATGTTTCCAATTTCATGGCCACATCGTCCGGCATCGTTTCCTGATGTGATTGTGTTTGCGGATCGACGGCAGCCCCGGCAGGCGGTAGCGCAGTAGTAATGGCTGTTGCCTGCCGTCCCCTGCGAGCTAGCCTGTCAGGATTTTGCACCGCTGTCTGGGCAGCGACGGGTTTGGCGATGGGCTCCATGCGCGCATTAGTTGAAGGCGGCATGGATGCTTTCGGAGCGATCTTGATCGGTGCAGCTCTCTCGGCGAGTTGCGGCGCATATGCCTTGTTCCACGCATGGGTGCCGATGGCCACTGCGGCCAGCAGGAGTGCCGCCAGGGCGCCATACTGAAGCAGCGTGAGGTGGGGCCGGGTGAAGAACCTGAAGTGAGGCCTGCTTTCTCCCGGCAGCTTCTCCAGCACGGATTGCCGGATGTCGGCGAAGTCGCCGGTGCTAATGCCGGAGTCGCGGAAGGCGGCCATTGCCTGCCGTCTCTGGCGATAGCTTTCCAGCACGGCTGAGCAAGCGCCGCACCGCGCAACATGAGCGGCTGCAGCGGTCATTTCGCTCGCTACCAAATCACCTCCGGCAAGCAACGCGATTTTCTCTTCCTCTATGTGCCCCTTCATTTTGTTCTCCTCAAAGCCCGTTCGCAGTAACGCTTGATCTTCACGCGCGCACTCGAGATCTGGGAACGCACGGTCGTCGCTGAACTTTTCAAAGTGCGGGCTGTCTCTTCGGTGCTCAGTCCCTCGATGTCGCGCAGGACCAGAGCGGCTCTCTCCTTGAACGGGAGCTCCTGTAACGCACTTTGGAGAATTTCTCGCTGCTGTTCCAATTGGATGCTCGCCTCGACCTGGCGGAACTCGGCAAGGGAAAAATCCCTCTCCATGGCATCGTCCTCCAGAGCTGCGACCGGGAATCTCACGCTCTTCCTTACCATATCCCGGCAGACGTTTATCGTTACCCGGTACAGCCAGGACCGCACGGACTCTGGCTGGATGCTCCAGAGGTACCGGTAAAGCTTAAGGAAGACTTCCTGGGCCGCGTCCTTCGCGTCCTCGTGCCGGCGCAGGATGCGGGCTGCGGTGCACAGCACCTGTTTTTGATAGCAGACCATCAACTGCTCAAAAGCATAGAGATCCCCGGCCCGCGCGCGCAGGACCAGATCCCGTGCCTCCGACGTTGCGGTCTGCTCATCCGGTGCAGTCAGTTGCCTGTCTCCCACAATCTGCGCAGCGCCTGCTGTTTCGAGGAGCATCCTGGAGTTCCGCTCAAAAACCTGCATCCAATCCATCCATAAGGTACAGACTCCCCCGACTGCGAAAACGTTGAAAGGAAAATCAGGCGCGCGCCGGTACCCTGCTCCTAACATGCAGTTGTGCGGGCGTAGATATAGTATCAAAAGCTGTGCCGGCCCTTCGGGCCTCGTGGCCACCCTCTGCTCAACCCCGCGCTGACGCGCGGGGCTATTCCCTGCCGGCGCTTCGCGCCTGGGTTCCGTGACCATTCGTGCATGCCGCGAACATGCGGCCGAGCTTCAGCCTCGAGGAAATGGTGGATAGGCCCGGCCCGACTCAAGGCCTGATAAGGCTCGTAGGGCCGGCAGAGAATAGGCCCGGCCGTCAGGCCGGGATAAGGATGGGCCCCATAATCGAGCGCCGAAGGTGCGGCACAGGAATCCTGAGATGCGTGGAAGGAGCGGCCCGTATCCGCAGATTCCGATGCCTGGGCCTTCAGCGGGAAGGGTGCTGATTCAAGGGTATCAAAGGCAGCGTTGATGGCATAATAGGCGGCGGAGATTGAGGATGGGCAGATGAAACCGGAGCATGGAGCGGCACAGTCAGCTGATGCTCGAGATCGTGCGCACGTTTGCGGGGCGGGGTTATCGCCGTTGGATCACGATGGAGCTGGCACGCTGCCTGGTGATCCGGGGGGAAGAAGAGTAAAGAGCTTATTTTGAGCGGCTTGCAGTATCGGCCGGACATGCAATAATACCGGGTTACGTCCACTCGGAGGTGAATTGCGGACGTCGATTCCCGATGGGATGCGGAAGCACATGAGCGGGCCGCACGAAACCTGACATTGATGAAAGAGGTGGTCATGTCTGAAGTTGTTTTGCTGGGCGATGAGGCTGTCGCCCTGGGCGCGATACATGCCGGGCTTACGGCCGCCTATGCGTATCCCGGGACGCCATCGACGGAAATCCTGGAATATTTGATTCGTCATAAAGGCAAACACGGCCGGCCTCACGCCAGTTGGTGCGCGAATGAGAAGACGGCTTATGAAAGCGCCCTGGGAGTTTCCTTTGCGGGCTGCCGCACGCTGGTGGCAATGAAGCATGTCGGCTTGAATGTTGCGGCCGACCCTTTCGTGAATTCCGCATTAGTGGCCATCCAGGGTGGCCTGGTCCTGGCGGTTGCCGATGATCCCGGGATGCACAGTTCCCAGAATGAGCAGGACAGTCGATTCTACGCGGATTTCGCGCGGGTGATCTGCCTTGAACCGGCCAACCAGCAGGAAGCCTATGACATGACCAGGGATGCTTTCGATCTTTCCGAGCGGTTCGAGATTCCGGTGATGATCCGGCTGGTTACGCGCCTGGCGCACAGCCGCACGGTTGTGCGGACCGCAGAACCGCGGGCCGAGAAGTCACCGGTCAAACTCCGGGACAGTGCCGCCTCATGGATTCTGATGCCGCATATTGCACGCCGGCGCTGGCATGAGCTTCTGCTGCGTCAGCAGGAGATCATTGCCTGCAGCGAGGTCTCGCCCCACAATCCGCTCCGGCTAAATGAGGAGCGGCGTGATCTCGGGATCATCACGACCGGCATCGCCCGCAATTATTTTATGGAGAATGCAGAGGACCTCGGATTTGCGCCCTCGCATCTGCACGTGGGAGCGTACCCTTTCCCGGTCGCGAAGATTCGCCGGCTTGCGAGCCACGTAAAGCGGCTTGTGGTATTTGAAGAAGGCTATCCCTACCTGGAGCGGCAGTTGCGCGGCATCCTGCCGCTTACCGTAGAGATCCAAGGCAAGGAATCCGGACATGTACCTGCTGAGGGAGAGTTGAATCCCGACATCGTACGCCGGGCACTCGGCCTGCCGGAAAGAAGCGGCCTGGAGTTCCAAGCGCCTGAGCTTGCCGGCCGCCCGCCGCAGTTCTGTGCCGGTTGCCCTCACGCCGACACGCTGGGCGCGCTCAAGCTGGCATTATCGGGATATCCGGAGTCGGTGGTTACCTCGGATATCGGCTGTTATACCTTGGGTGCGCTCCCGCCGCATTCTGCGGTCGAGACCTGCGTATGCATGGGAGCGTCGGTCGGGATGGCCAAGGGAGCAGCCGAGGCCGGCCTCCATCCTGTCGTGGCGGTGATTGGGGACAGCACGTTTCTGCACTCAGGCGTTACCCCCCTTATGGACGCGGTCACGGCGCGAGCCAACATGACTCTCATTATCGCCGACAATGCGACCGTGGCCATGACAGGGACCCAGCCGACGATTCTTTCCCAGGCCCAGCTGGAGCAGGTCGTCCTGGGCGTTGGGGTGGACCCCGAGCACTTCCACGTGCTGAATGCGCACCCGAAGTATGTTGCGAAAAATGCAGAAATTGTCAAAAGAGAAATCGAACACCGCGGCCTTTCGGTGATAATCGCCCGGCGCGAGTGTCTGGAAGCCGTCAAGGATACGAAGAAAGGGGGCGCAGCATGAAGTGCGATATTGTGCTCGCGGGGGTTGGCGGGCAAGGGGTGCTGTCTCTGGCTGCGGCTATCGCGTCCGGCGCTATGGAGGAGAAGCTCTACGTCAAGCAGGCCGAGGTTCACGGGATGGCTCAGCGGGGCGGCGCCGTGATGGCGACGTTGCGCCTGGCCGACCATGAGATCGCCAGCGACCTCATACCGAAGGGGACCGCCTCGATGATCCTCAGCATGGAGCCGTTGGAAAGCCTGCGCTACATTCCCTACCTGTCCTCCCGGGGCACGCTCATAACATCAGCAAACCCTGTGCGCAACATCCCCGACTATCCCGACCTGGACGAGCTGCTCGGCTGGATCCGGACGCTCCCCGGCGCGATTGTGTTGGACGCGGAAAAGCTTGCGCGCCAGGCCGGTTCCGCCAGGGCTACGAACATGGTGATTGTGGGTGCGGCGATGCACCTCCTGCCCATCAAGGCCGAGATTATCGAAGCTGCGGTGCGGACGATTTTTGCGCGCAAGGGCGAAGAAGTATTGAGTACCAACCTGAGAGCGCTCCGGGCCGGCCGTGAAGCCGCGCGCCTGGTTTGAATAAAGCCGGCACGTACCATGTCTTCCATGTGCACAAGATGCTGAAAGGATCTGCTCGGTGTTTTTGAGGCTTTCCTGGTTTCTATTTTGCGCCATAATATTACTGTCCTGAAAAGAAGAGAATCCCATGCCTGAAGAAAGAAAAATATCAGACACCCTTCTCCGTCAGCTCAGCCAGCTGACGGATGAACTTGAGAACTTCGAGGAGATCGCCCTGCGGCTGAAGCCGGAGCCGGGCGAAATTCCGAAGCTGCCGGGTATCGATGTTGCCGGCACCATCATTCCGCTTGCCGGCCCGATCGGCGGGGATCACATCATCTACATCGACTTCAAGCAACGGTACGATCTCGACGCGCGCATCGAGAAGGCGCAGCACAAAGGCCAGACCCAGATCGCGGCCAAGCTGGAGGAAATGAAACAGACCGCGGGGGTTCTGCTGGCCGACGTCTCCGGCCACAGGATTACGGACGCGGTTTTGGCTGCCATGCTGCACCAGGCGTTCCTCTTGGGCGCTCTCTACGAACTGGATATATTCGGTACAATCACGACGCGGCTCTTCGAGAACATCAACAATCGCTTCTACCGTTCGTCCAGCGTCCGCAAATTCGTGACGATGATCTACGGCGAGATCGACGTGAACGGGAGATTTCGATTCATCTCCGCAGGTCATCACCCACCGCTGATTTTTTCGAATGAGTTCGACTGCTTCGTGGAAATCCACCCCGACCTGCTGACCAGCTACCCGCCGATCGGCACCATGCCCTCGAAAACGGATCCCGACAGGTCACGGCGCCCATCGGTCCTTGGCTACAAGGACAAGTACACGGTAAACGAGCTCAAGCTGATGAGTCCCGGCGACATTCTTCTGCTTTACACCGACGGCCTCAAGGAGCATGAGGGAGCCGGAGCGAGCTATTTTCCCGAAAGGCTGGAGGGTAAAATCAGGGAATTCAAGGCCCATTCTGCCCGGCATATCCTGGACGAGATCGGCCGGGACCTGCTGGATTTCGCCCCCCCTGCTGATGATGTCAGCCTCATCCTTATTAAAAAGAGCTGAACAGCGCTGTTGCTTCCGATGGGACGCAGATGTTGCACCGCGCAGCATAGCCGCAACCAGAGAATCACACCGCAAAGACGCGAAGGCGCTAAGACGCGAACCATGAGGCCATCCAGCTTGTTACATTTGAGTCTTGGCGCCTTCGAGTCTCAGCGGTGAAAAGTTCTTGCCAGGCGGCGAAGGAGTTGCCAGGAAGCAATACATTGCACTTGTGCGTGCAGCGATACTGAGCATCGGTTCGGTGCTCTTCCTCCTCCCGGGGCCAGAGGTTTCCATGCCCGGATCGCCGCTGTCTGCAGAGCGAATCAAGCGGAACGTTTTTGGCCTTTGCTTTTGCCCGCGGTTTCTTTTATTTTTTACCAATTGCCTACAGCAATGCGAAAGGGGAAGGCCAACTATGCAGAGTCAAGACATCGACCGCTTGGATGAGCACCAGCTTGATTTGAACCGGAGGCATTTCATCGGCTATTTTTCAGCACTGGGACTGGGATCCACCCTGCTCCCGGGCGCTCTCACCGCAGTAGCCCAGGACGCCGAAAAGATCACCGTGGAAATGGTAGCCGCCGCCGCGAAAATCGCGGGCCTGACGCTCCCCCCCGAAATCCTGCAGAACATCGCCAACCAACTCAGCAGCGCCCGGGGCTCGCTGAGAACTCGTTACGAGAACATCCGGGCAGCGAATATCCCCAACTCGCTGCAGCCTGCATTAGTTTTTAATCCGATTCCCGCCGGGATGAAGCTGCCGACTGTACGCCTGCCTCTCAAGAGAAGCATGCCGAAGGTTTCCCTGCCCAAGACCGAGGAGGGATTGGCTTTTCTGCCGGTGACCCATCTCTCCCAACTCATCAGAACACGCCAGGTTACCTCGACCCAGTTGACCAGGCTCTATTTGGACCGTCTGAAGAAATACGATCCGGTGCTCCATTGTGTTATCACATTGACCGAAGAGCTGGCGCTCAAGCTGGCTGCGCAGGCGGACAAGGAGATTTCCGCCGGAAAATACAAAGGACCGCTTCATGGCATCCCCTGGGGTGCGAAAGACCTGCTCGCCGTCAAGGGATATAAGACTACCTTTGGCGCCTCTCCTTATAAGGACCAGGTCCTCGACATGGATGCCACAGTCTATACCAGGCTGACGGAGGCGGGCGCGGTGCTGGTTGCCAAACTCACCCTCGGAGCGTTGGCGCAGGGAGACCGTTGGTTTGGCGGAATGACCCGGAGCCCCTGGGACCCGGGCAACGAAAGAACGGGATCGAGCGGTTCCTCAGCCGGACCCGCTTCTGCGACGGCGGCCGGCCTGGTCGGCTTTTCGATTGGCACGGAGACCCGCGGCTCGATCGTGTCTCCTGCCACCCGCTGCGGCGTCAACGGGTTGCGCCCCACCTTCGGTCGAGTAAGCCGCTACGGCGCCATGGCGCTGAGCTGGAGCATGGATAAAATCGGAACTCTCTGCCGCTCAGCGGAAGATTGCGCTCTGGTTTTAGCTGCGATCCATGGGCCCGACGGGAAAGATAACAGCCTTATCGATGTACCCTTCAACTGGGACGCGGCCGCCGACGTGAAAAAACTGCGTGTCGGCTATCTGAAGTCCAGGTTTGAAGGTGAAATCGCCGACGATCCCAATAATCCGAATCCGCAGCGCGTAGAGCAGCAACGCGCAGCAAGGAAATTGAATGATGCCGCGCTCGCGGTTTTCCGCTCCCTGGGAATCCAGCTGAAGCCGATCGAGCTGCCGGCGCTGCCCGATGCCGACCTTGGCTTCATCCTTTCCGTGGAATCGGCCGCCGCATTCGATGATATCACGCGCAATAATCAGGTCGAATCCATGACGAAACCGCCCGAGTCGAGCAGCTGGCCGGGGACGTTCCGTCTGCACCGGTTTGTGCCGGCTGTTGAATACCTCCAGGCTAACAGGTTGAGGTATAAGATGATGGAGGACTTCAGCAAGGTATTCGCCGAAATTGACTTGTTCCTCGGTAATAGCCTGGGTGTGACGAATCTTACCGGGCACCCGGAGCTGTGCATCCCGCACGGTTTCAACTCTCAGGGGCAGCCGACCGCCCTCAACATCACCGGAAAGCTCTTCGGCGAGCAGGAAATACTCCTGCTGGCACACGCTTTCCAGAGCAAAACCGATCATCATTTGAAGCGGCCGAAATTGTAGATTGAAGTATTCCTTCTACAGTTGCTATCCTTGTCCGCCGAAAGAAAGGAACAGATTTTCGGGGGTTGGTTCATGCTCAGGCGACTCGATCGGCTGTTCAGTCTCGCTTTCCTTGTTGCAGGCGCAACGGCCGCGAACGGGCAAACCTTTGCTCCATCTATTCCGCAGCCGGAGTCTCCGACAAGCCGCATCACATTGCTACTCCAGCGACCCAATGTGAAGTTTCAGCTGTTTAACGAATCAAACCCTGTTTCTTCAGCAGCTTCCAGTGCCTTATCATCAAAGTATGATTTCAGCGTCCCACTGGGAGGGTTGAATGGCTGCCGCAATAATACCTACTTTGAGATTGTACCGGGCTGCCAGGGAAAGCAGGCCGGACCACAGTCTTCTAGCTCGCCATCTTCAGGTGATCCGCCCCCTCCCGCACTGAAGAGTGCCAAATCGCAGGGGATTCGCTGGGGACACGTATTATTGCAATCGCTTGAGTTTATCAGCATCGAGCATGGCCTCCGCATGGCTTTTGATCCTCCCAGCAGGCGATCTATGGCCCGAGCCATAGAAAACGGCGAGTTTTGGCAGGCCTATGTGCGGTCTCTGAAGTCCTTCCATGGCTGGTCGGATGGAAATCACTTCTTCGTAAATTATGTCGGTCATCCGCTTCAGGGCGCAGCGACCGGATTCATCCTCATCCACAATGATCCCAAAGGGAAGGATCTCCGATTTGGACGCCAGAAGGCCTATTGGATAAGCCGGGCAAAAGCTATGGGCTATGCCGCCGCCTACAGCCTTTATTGGGAACTGGGCTTCCCTTTGAGCGAAGCCGCGATAGGAAACCTGGGACCCGACGGAAGACCCGGATTGGCGGCGGTTGATCTAGTGATTACCCCAACCGTGGGAACAGCATATCTTGTTGCAGAAGACGTCCTGGACCTATATGTAGTGCGTGCGGTGGAAAGAAAATGGTGTCGTCTGGGCGTAAGCGCACTTGCGCGCAGCGTTTTGAACCTCAACCATGCGTTTTCCAATCTCCTGCGCTGGAAAGTCCCCTGGTATCGCGATACACGCGGAGGGCTCAGGAGTTGCGGGAACTAGCCCTCAGCCGGCCTTCTCCTGTCTAATTAGTTTCTGTCGCGAAACTCACTATCGATAAACCTTTCTCCCATATTGGTTTAACCTGGATCAATCCCCAGGGCACGACGACTTGACCGCATCTGTTCCAATGCCGCTGCCGCTCTGCGACAGTGAAATCAACCTTGAGGCTTGGATTGCCGTAACCGGCATAATTTCATCCTGGGGTTGCCAAATCATGCCGGGTTGTATAGCATTTTTATGGTCAACGGTGCGTCCCTGGACGTGCTTAAAGATGTAGTCTGAATGTTCGAATGCTCGCAAGTTCACTTGGAGGCATGTCCGTCGTGATGATCCAGAGATTCATTTGGGGCAGAGAGAGGCTATATTCAGCCCTCAACCATCGTATCGACGATCCCGCCTTCAGTGTATTTCTTTCGGCAAGCAGCACCCCCGCCCTTGGCGAGCGGGTAATTTCAAATCAGCCGTGTGGCGTGCGCCAGAATTCTCCCCTCACCCATTGGAGCGATCCGATCGTCACGGTCCACAGCGCGCGTCCCGAAAGTTACGTGGCTAGATGTAATTACCGGTTATAGCTTCGCGCACGCTGAAGCGCGCCCGACTGTATCCGCGCTGCGCATTCTCTTAGGAATGGAACCCATGAAGGATTTGAGAATAAAACTATATCTATGGCGGCCTCGCAGATTCCGGAAAAAGGACTCCGAAACTTGTGAATTGTTCTGTGACCAAGGGGATTCCGGAGGTGTAAAGCTTTATAGTGCAATGACATCTGCGGCAATTGGCTGTTCACGGATCCTGCGCGAACGGGCGCATTTCAATGGGCGGCGGCGACAACGGTACCGTATAACTGTCGGTATTCTGGTGTGCCTGTTAGCGGCGGTCGGGTCGTATGCTTACGTTGGCATGAGAAGTCTCAAGCGTGAGCCGAGCAGTGTACATGGACAGATGCTCAAAATGGAACCCAGACGCGCTGCGAGCGGCGAGAGCTTTCTGAACGTTTACAAGCTGATTGATCGATTGCTCAGCCACCTTCCGCTTGACGGCAAGCCGGAGCACAACAATCTCCTGCAAGGGGAGGTACTTAGCGAGCAGGACCTGTTCATCAAACAGGAGATCATTGCCCTCTTGAAGGAGTTTGGGGCTGAAGAATATAGCATCCCGCCCGAGTTCCTGGCCGGGGTGGACCGCTTTATCAGACAGTATCAGGAGAGAGACCATGAACACATGGCGCGGGCTCTGGCAAAGGGGCGAGCGGACCTGGAGCGCATGCGGGAGATCTTGCGCCACCACAATGTGCCCCAAGACTTGGCCTATATGGTGCTTGTTGAGAGCGGCTTCCTGACATCCTCGGAAAGCCAGGAAGGGGCTGCGGGATTTTGGCAGTTTACCGAGGATACCGCGCGCGGTTACGGAATGGAGGTGAGCGAAACCGTGGACGAACGCCTGGATCTCTCGAAATCCACGGTGGCCGCAAGCCGCTATCTCAGGGATCTGATCCTGGATTTCGGCACGGGGAGTTCCGTGATGCTGGCCATAGCGGCATACAACAGCGGTCCCGAGCGGGTGCGCCGGGCCGTGAGGAGTGTGAAAGATCCGATCAAGCAGCGCAATTTCTGGTACCTCTATCGCACCCAGGCGCTCCCAATAGAAACGCGGGAGTATGTGCCCAAAGTAATCGCAGCAACCATAATCGGACGCAATCCCAAACGCTTCGGATTTTAGCGGGCGGCGATTGAAAGGGAAACCGCTCTGATTCGAGTGTTCATGCGAAGTCGGAGCTGATTTCCTTGAGGCCTTTTCGACCTTTGCGGTTATATTTGATGCTAGGTTGTCGGGGGCTTTTGGCCTATGGGCGTGCCGATTTCGCAAATGTGGACCGTAGCAACCTATGTGCTTCGCCAGAGGCTGGCGGGCCGGAA
>CAYGWQ010000089.1:0-18074 GCA_964353465.1 uncultured Acidobacteriota bacterium
CTCGAGCAGAGCGACCGTATCTCCCGTCTGTCGCCCGCCGGGCAGGCTCTCCTGAACAGCCGCTTGCGGGCAGGTTTCCGAAGCAATGCCCCGAGCCAGACTATTTCTCAACGCCCCAGCAGCGATCCGACGCCTTTGTCCTTTGCCCAGGAGCGACTCTGGTTCCTGAGCCGTCTGGAACCGGAAAGCCCCGCCTACAACCGGTTTGCCTGCTATCGAATCACAGGCCGGTTTGATATCGATGCTCTGGAGCGGAGCTTCCAAGAAATCGTGCGCCGCCACGAAACCCTGCGTGGATCCTTTCCTGCCCAGAACGGGTATCCGGTTCAAGTCATCAACCCAGCCCTAAGTCCGAAACTTGAAATCCGGGATTTTTCCGAGCGGCCCGGAGACGCGAGGCACGCGGAAGCGATGCATGTCGCGCGTACGGAAGCTCATCGCCCTTTCGATTTGAGCCGGGGACCATTGTTCAGGACCACGCTGCTGAGGCTGCAGGATGCTGAGCACTGGTTGCTGGTAACCGCTCACCATATCGTCTTTGACGGCTGGTCCGAAAGGGTGATGCTGGAGGAACTGGTGAAGCTGTACTCCGCATTCTCCGCGGGTCAAACCACCCCTCTCCCGGATCTGCCCGTTCAGTACGGCGATTTCGCACATTGGCAAAGGGAGAGTCTGACAAGAGAAGCCCAGGAACCTCACCTGGAGTATTGGAGACAGCGGTTGAGCAGCTGTCCCCCCCTGCTCCAGCTGCCCACAGATCATCCACGGCCCGGGATCAGGACCGCACGGGGCGGCCGCCGGTCCATCATGATTCCCGTCCAATTGTCTGAGGCACTACGGAATCTCAGCCGCAGCATGGGTGCGACGCTGTTCATGCTGCTCGCTTCCGCATTCAAGGTTCTGCTCTATCGAACCACAGGGCAGGAAGATATTTCTGTGGGCTTTCCGGCTGCCGGCCGCACCCATAGCGAGACCGAACCGCTCATCGGCCTTTTCGCCAACACCTTGGTCTTGCGATCACGCCTGTCGGGCGAAACATCCTTCCAGGATCTTGTCACCATGGTCCGAGAGACAGTCCTGGAGGCCTTCGAACACCAGGACGTTCCCTTCGAAACGCTGGTCCGGGAGATGAAACCGGAACGGAGTCTCAGCTTCTCTCCGCTTTTTCAGGTCTTCTTTAATTTCAGAAACCTGCCGCGCCCGCCGACGCCGGCCGAGGGTCTCCAGCTTGAGAAGATCGGGCTCGATACGGGTATTTCACAGTTTGATCTGACCCTTGAAATCACGGAAGAGGCCGCAGGGCTGTCTTGTACTGCTATTTACAACGCGGACCTGTTTGAATCGGCCACAATCATCCGAATGCTGGATGGCTATGAGACGCTGCTGCGGGGGATGGTGCGGAATCCGAACCACATGATATCGCTGATGCCTCTGATTCCTGAAGCCGCGCGCCACCAGCTGCTCGTGGAGTGGAACGACACCCGTGCCGCCTATCCCGACGATTCCTGCATTCACCAGCTCTTCGAAAAAGAGGTTCGGAACCATCCGCATGCAATTGCCGCATCGTGCACAGGCGAGGAGTGCACCTACCAGGAGTTGAATGAGCGAGCCGACCGTCTGGCGCACTATCTCAGGAAGCGAGACGTCAGGCCGGGCGTGATCGTGGGCCTGTTGCTGGATCGTTCATTCGACCTGCTTGCCGGCACGCTTGCTGTTCTCAAGGCGGGAGGCGCTTGTCTCCCGCTGGATCCGGATTATCCTGACGCGCGCCTTTCTTTCATGCTTCAAGAAGCCAAGGCCCGGCTGATCCTGACCCAATCCAAATGGCTGGAATCCGTTCCCGCATGTGCGGCGGAGCGGCTATGCCTGGATCGGGACGAAGAGATCCTGCGGCTGGAGCCGGACTCGAATCTCGATATCCGCTCGGATCCCGACCAGCTGGCCTATGTATTCTTCACTTCGGGTTCCACGGGTGCCCCCAAAGGCGTTCTCACCACCCATCGGGGAGTTGTCAATTGCCTTTCGTTCATGGCTGAAGCATACGGGATCGGGAGTGAGGATGTTGTGTTGCAGCTCGCTTCTCCGTCTTTTGATGCCTCCATCCGAGACACGATCGGCCCTCTAACTGCGGGTGCACGGGTCGTGCTTTTAAAAAACAGCCGGGCCGGGGACGCGGCAAACATCATAGAAACCATCAAATCCCAACGTGTGACTTGCCTGCTCAGCACGGTCCCTTCCCTGCTGCGCACGTTGACGGGGATGGTTTCGCGGCGGCCTTATCCCTCCCTCCGGCTCATCCTGGCGACCGGAGAGAACCTGTACACGTCCGTTTGCCGCAGGGCGCGAGAGGCCTTTGGCTCCCATTTCCGCCTGATCAATCAGTATGGTCCGACAGAGACTACGATGTTCTGCTGTTACTATCCTGTCGACGTTTTGCCCGAGATGGAGGGAGTGGTGCCGATTGGGAAACCGATCCCGAATTGCCGGCTCTACGTTCTGGACCGCCATCTGAACCCGGTGCCCGTCGGCGTTCCGGGTGAGCTGTACATCGGCGGAGTGGGGGTGGCGCGGGGTTATCTCAATGATCCCGAGATGACCGATCGGAATTTCATTTGCGATCCATGGAATGAGGATTCCGACGCCCGCATCTATAGAAGCGGCGATCTGGTCCGGTACCGGCCGGATGGCAACCTGGAAATCTTAGGACGGCTCGATCATCAAGTGAAGATCCGCGGCTGCCGGGTGGAAATGGAGGAGGTGGAGGTGGTCATGCGCCGGCATCCCCAGGTGCGGGAAGCGGTAGTGATTGCCTCCGGGGATGATCCGGGTGCACTGCGCCTGGCTGCCTATTTTGTTCCCATGCCGGATTTCCGCCCGACTGCCGAAGAGTGGCGCCGGCATATGAGCGAAAGCCTGCCCGGTTTCATGGTTCCTTCCTTCTTTACGCCTCTGGCTGCTCTCCCCTTAACTTCGAACGGCAAGGTGGACCGGAAAGCGCTACCGCCGCCCGTCGCAACGCCGCGGGAGGAAGCCGCGCCGCTGCCTGGCCCTCAAAATCCGCTGGAATCGGAACTGGTTCGCATCTGGGAAGATGAACTCGGAATTCGTCCGATCGGCGTAAGAGACAGTTTCTTTGACTTGGGAGGACACTCGCTGCTCGCGGCGTCCCTGTTTGCACAAATCGAGAAGGTCTTCGGCCGGCGGTTGCCGCTGGCGACGCTCTTTGGCGCCCCCACGATCGAACTATTGGCGCAGCGGTTGCAGGATGCGCAGCCCGCTTCCGGATCCTCCCTCGTGGCCATTCGATCTCAGGGCGACGGCTACCCCGTTTTTTGGGTGCATACTTTCGGCGGCCACATCCTCCTATATCAGCGACTGGCACGCTATCTGGCAGCGAACCGGCCTGTCTATGCACTGAAACCGGTTGGAATCGATGACGGCCGCCCGCCACACGCACGCATCGAAGACATGGCGGCACACTACCTTAGCGAGATTCGAGCCGTTCAGCCCGCCGGGCCTTATTGGCTGGGGGGGCAATCTTTTGGCGGTCTGGCGGCATTTGAAATGGCCTGCCAGCTCCAGAAGCGGGGCGAGAAGGTTGCAGGGCTTTTCATACTGGACACTTACGCTCCCGGATGCGATTGTGACACAAGCGTCCTGCGTCGCCGCGCCCTTCGGTTGTCCCGATGGCTGGATTTCCACCGTGTCAACCTGCGTATGATGCCGGCGAGACAGAGACCGGCTTATTTGCTTGAGCGGCTGACCTTGTTGCTGGCCAACATCGGCGTCCATCCGTCGAAGAATCTGAGCGGGATTATCAACATTCATCGCGCCCACACCTGGGCCCGGTACGCTTATTCGCCACAGGTCTACCCGGGCCGCATTACTTTGTTTCGGGCAAGCCGGCAACCCCTTGCCGGCACGGCCGATCCTCAATCGGGCTGGGGCAAGCTGGCCGCCCAAGGAGTCGAAGTTCATGAAGTTCCCGGCTCCCACAGCTCCATAATCGTAGAACCCCATGTCAGGACCCTGGCCGCCAAGTTGCAGATGTGTCTGGAGGACAGCGGCTTGCCGGGTTGAACGGTTCCGATAACATCGGCGCAGGATCATGCAGAAGAATTCGGCAGTGCTTCGGCAAATATTGTGGAGGCGGTCGCTCGGGATATCTTTTTCAGTTTTGGGTGCAGGTATTGCTCATTCCGGCTGGTTGGCCTTATTTCTATTTGCTCTCAGGCTGAACAATCCTGTCATACAAGGCATTCTCTATGCGCCTGGGACATCGCTCCCCGCATGGGACGCTTCCGACATCGCCCGCCAGACCGCTTTGCTGATCTGAATGTCCTGGACGGCAACTCCCGTGAGGTCAACGACCGTGATCTCATCGTCGGATCGACGTTGGAGATTTGGCTCGCGAATCGCTGTCCCCAATTCGACCATTTGCTCCGGCTGAATCAGCCCGGCTTCGAGAGCGTGAAAGGCTTCGCCCCGAAGGAGGCACTGGCGGATGCTGTCGACGACGATCCTGTCGGCCATTCTCAATATTGCAGGATCCAGTTCCTGTTTTTCTGGAGTATCGGACCCCATCGCCGTGATGTGCGTACCCTTGCGGATCATCTCCGCCCTGAGCAGCGGCTTGCAGGATGGTGTCGCCGTGATGATGAGGGTGCAGGTGGCAGCGATCTCTTCCGCGTCCATGGTGGTCCGGACAGCAAAATCCCGGGTTTCCATGTCCGCCTTGTACCTCTCGAGCTCCTGCCGATCAATCCCCCACACCACCGCCTCGCGCACATCCCGGACATACCGCAAGTACTCCAGTTGCATGCGCCCCTGCACGCCGGCGCCGAAGATTCCCGCGCGACGAACCTGGCGGGGGGCAAAATATCGCGCCGCCACCGCGCCGGCCGCAGCGGTTCGAATCTGGGTGAGGTGCCCTTCATCCAACAGGATGCACAGGGGCACGCCGGTCTTGCTGCTGAAAAGCAGCATCATGCCGGAACTCGTGGGCAGGCCTATCCTTGGGTTGTCGTAGAAACCCGAGGCAATCTTGATGACGAAGTAATCGTCCCCGTGGATATATCCATATTTAATGTGGACGTCGCCCCGGGGCTCATCAAAGATCAGTTCCCCTACAGGGGGTACTTCCACCTGGCCTTGAGAATAGGCCACAAAACCGGCTTCGATCTCGCGGATGATCCCGCGAACATCGATTCTGCCGAGAATTTCACTGATTTGAGAAAGATTGAGTATGACCGGCACAGTTCCTCCCGGGCAGGACCAAACATAAATGGGATTGTACGCTGAAATGAATGAGAATTGTTGTTCGAAGATGCGTCTATAATATGGAGGAGGCTTATCTTCATGAAACGCCATTTGCGCTCATTGCTTTGTTCTGCGGGAGTTGTGTCTGTTTGCCTGCTGGCGGGCGCCCAGGCGCGACAAAGGGTTCTGCCGATTGAGCAGGCGCCGTCCGTAACATCCCAGCGGGCTCATGACTGGCCTGCATTCTTCCCTTTGGAGGTCGGCAACGAATGGGTGTACAGCGACGGTGCCGGCAGCTTTACCGTGCAGGTGCTGCGCGAAACCCTGGAAACCAACGGCATGAAGTACTTCGAGGTTTCGGGTTACTTCCCGTACGATATCGTTAAGGTGCGCAAGCTCCGGCGAGGCTCTCTCGGCCAGATCCTTGAATACAACCCGGTGGGTGAAGATTACCTGTGGTACCGTTTTGGGAATTTTCGGGGGGCATGGCGCTTCGATAGCGGAGATGACATCCCCTGTATCACGGGCAGCCGGGTCAGTATCGGCGATATTAGCGCGACGGTGAACGTGCCGGCTGGTATCTTCGAGCGTACCCTGCGCCTTGATTTCGCAGCTACCTGCATGGATGGCGGTATCGGGAGCGAGTATTTTGCCGGCGGTGTCGGACTTGTCCAGCGCGTTTTGAATACCATCGCCGGTCCCCGGACCCTCCAGCTGGTTGCCGCGCATGTCGGCGCCTCGGAGTTGCCGGCGGCATCCTACGGCATCGAATTGTCGCTGGATCGTCCTGTCTATTATAACAACCTGATGCCTCCCATCATCGATCCGTGGCCGACGGCTCGGGCCAGGCTGGCAGTGCGAAACCATACCGAATGGCCGGTGGAGTTCACGTTTCCCACTTCCCAGCGGTTTGACTTCATCGTGCGCGATGCGCTCGGCAAGGAGCTACTGCGCTGGTCTGACGGCCGGGTATTCCTCCACGTGGTGGGTCGAGAAACACTGCTCAAAGAGTCGCGCAGCTATTCAGCGGACATTGTGCTCAAGAGCCGCGATGGCAAGCCGCTGCCTGCAGGCTTCTACACGCTGGTCGGCTACCTGACGACACAGGGCTCCGGATCCGGTCTATTGAACATGACCGGGGTGGTTATCTTTGAAGTCCGCGATCTTCATTAGCCCCGCTGGACCTGATTGCCCGGCATGAATTCTACGGATTGCTGGATCAACTTCTCCAGAGTTGGCATATGAATGCCATCGAGTGATTTGACATAGAGGCACGATTTCCTGATCTTGTGGTTTCCGAGCTCATCTCGCGCGAATCGCCGTTGGAGCTCTCGCGGCGCAGCCCGCAGCCCTGCCAAGCTTCCTTACCTCAGCTCAGTTTGTCGATTTTTGCAGCCAGGATGAAACCGTTCTCAGTGAGCCCGTCGATCTTGTGCGTCCAGACATCCAAACGCACCCGCCCCCAGGAGAGGTAAACGTCGGGATGGTGGTCCTGCTCTTCCGCGATTTCGCCGACCCAGATTACAAAGGCGAGAGCATGCGCAAAATCCGGAAATTTGAAGGTCTTGGTAAGGTGATGGCCTTCCACCCACGAAGAAGGAAACCGTTCCGCGGTATTGGTGCGAACAATTCCCCTCTCCCACCCGATTCACTCCTACCCCGCCGGAGACCAAATTTGTTCCGCCTCCTCCGGCGGGAGCGACTCGTTGCAGCAAGCCGCCTTGCTCCAAAGAGTACAACTGCCGCCCACGCTCAGCAAGCATGGCAAAACTTCGAGGTTATGGCGCCATTCGCGCCTGTCACCGAGATTCTTCCAATCGGCGAGTTCTTGCAGGAATCCCGCCAAATGTATATCCTCACCCCTTGGCGTATGTGACGAGGTTACCCGGGATTTACTTTAGCGACGGGACAGAATCGGGCAACGGCAACGGATAAGGCGAGGTGCATACAGCGTGGCCTTGATGTCGGTCATCATCATCTCGCCGGATGGCTGCGCAACGGTCCGGCGTCTTCTGTGCTGTCTGCGTGCCCAGACTATCCGCAGTGAACTGGAATTGATCTTTGTCGTTCCTTCCGGCACTCCCGACTTCACGGATAAACTCTCACGCCACGATTTCGCGGCTGTCCAGAGATTGGAGATCTGCGACATGAACTCCACCGCGCGGGCGCGCGCGGCGGGCATTCGGGCAGCCACGAGTCCCATCATAGTTTTGACGGAAGATCACAGCTTCCCGGAGCCGGACTGGGCTGAATCGCTTGTCCGGGCACACGGTGGCGGTTGGGCCGTGGTAGGACCGGCTGTGAAGAATGGCAACCCCGGCAGCTTTCTCAGCTGGGCAAACTTCCTGATCGAATACAATGAGTGGCTGCATCCGGCTCCCGGAGGAGCGGCCGGCCACCTGCCGGGACACAACAGTTCGTACAAGCGGGATATACTCCTGCGTTATGGCAGCGACCTTGAAAGCCGGCTGGAAGCGGAGAGCCTGCTACATTGGGAACTCAGGTCCAGGGGTCACCGGTTGTACCTCGAGCCGTCAGCCCGCACGCGGCATCTCAATTTCTCCCGGTTCTGGCCCTCGGTGGCACTGCGGTTTCAAGCGGGCCGTCTTTTTGCAGGCATGCGCAGATCCGGCTGGGGCACCGCAAGGCGTGTTGTCTATGCCGCAGGCTTCTTCCTCATCCCGGCGGTACGTCTATACCGCATCCTGAGGGAGTTGCACCGTCCCGGCCGGCCTATTCGTGTGGCTGTTGTGCTCCTGCCCTGGATGCTGCCGCTGCTTGCGGTCGATGCCTTGGGCGAAATGGTAGGCTATCTCTTCGGCCCCGGCGATTCCTCGAGACGCATCGCCCGAGTTGATTTTCATCGCGAGCAGTTCATGAACCGCCGGGATCGCGATCAGCTTGCAGAGTGTTGAAGATGACGTATCCCGATTTCTCCATCATCGTCCCGACGTTTAACCGCCCGGCAGAACTGGCCGCTTGCCTGCAAGCCCTGGCTTTGCTGGAATATCCGCAGGACCGGTTCGAGATTATCGTCGTCGATGACGGCGGTGCACTCCCGGCGGCGCCCGTGATCTCGCGCTTCCAGCCTGGCCTGGAAATCAACTCGCTGCGGCAGGACCGCGGAGGGCCCGCCGCCGCGCGCAATGCCGGCGCCCGGATCGGCCGCGGCAGGTATCTGGCTTTCACCGATGATGATTGTCTGCCCGCGCCGGCCTGGCTGTCGGCCCTCGCAACCTCTCTGCGATCAAACGACGACAGCCTTGTTGGCGGCCGGGTGCTCAATGCCCTCGTGGAGAATCCCTATTCGACCGCGAGCCAGCTCATTGTGGACTTCGCATATGCCCACTACAAATCCGATCAAGGGCAACCCCGATTCTTCTCATCCAACAACATGGCCATGCCCGCGGAGACCTTCCGCAAAATAGGCGGCTTCGACGTTGCCTTCCGGGCATCCGAAGACCGGGACCTCTGCGATCGCTTGCTCATGACCGGATACCGGCTGTTGTATGCGCCCGATGCCGTGATCTGCCATGCCCATCGCCTTGATTTTCGCTCCTTCTGGAAGCAGCATATGGAATACGGTCGCGGGGCCTGGCGGTTTTATCGTGCCTATGGGCGCCGCCATGCAGGCAAATCGAGCATCGAGCCGAGCTTTTACTTGACGCTGTTGCTTAAACTGCCCCTGCTGGTCATGCGGCAAGCCCGAAACCGCGCGTGGCTGACCCTCCTCCTGGGAACCTGGCAGATTGCCGACCTGGCGGGATTCCTGGCGGGGGCGGTCTTCCCTTCGGATATCCGGTCATTGAAGGGATCAGGTAAGCCATGAAACCGCATGAACGTATCAGGGGTGTCTATCGCGCGCCGCAACTGCTGGTCCAGATCATGATCGGTGGGCGGTATGATTTTGTTTATGATCAGATGCCAATGCGCATTCGCCATATGAGTTGGTCGCAGCGCGTAAATCTGGCCCGGTCCGGCCTCAACCTCGTCCATCGGCGGCTGCAACCCTGGAGTTTGCCGCTGCACATGCAGTTTGAGCTGGTCAATTACTGCCATCTGCACTGTCCCGTGTGTCCCACGGGTATGGGGGAAGTTGTGCGCCAGCCGCGAGCCATGGACCCCGCGCTCTTCCGGAGGGTGATGCGCGAGATCGGGCCCCGCCTGCTTACGATGTCTCTTTGGGGCTGGGGGGAGTCGCTGCTCCATCCTGCGCTGGGGGAGTTTCTGAGCGAGGCACGGCGATACAATGCCGCTATTCTGCTTTCGACCAGCGGCCAGCATCTGGATCGCGACGAAGTGATCGCCGCCATCCTCGAACATCCCCCGACCTTTCTCATTGTAGCCATCGACGGATTGACGGATGAAAGCAACACGCGTTTTCGTGTCGGCGCCCGCCTTGAACCAGTCCTCAGGGCGATCAAGCGGCTCACGGAAGCCAGAGAGCGCGCCGGCCGGACACTTCCCATTTTGCACATGCGCTTTATGGCGATGAAGCACAACCAGCACGAATTGCCCGAAGTGGAGGCATTCGCCGCGGGGCACGGATTCGATTTGCTCACGATCCGCACGCTGGTATTGATCGATTCGGAAACCGGGGTTAAGATCCATCCTGAATTGGCGCCTGACTTCCCCGAGTTCAGCGCCTACCAGTATGAGCGGGGCACTCTGGTCCGCAAAAAGGACTACATCTGCATGCAGCCCTTCTGGTTCCCATCTCTGTTTGCCGACGGCACGCTGGTCGCCTGCGAGCAGGACTTCAACGCCCGCCGGCCTTTGGGGGTCCTGGGAGAGGGAAACAGGTTTGCGGATCTCTGGTTCAGCGGGGCCGCCGCCAAGGTGCGCAAGCAGATCCGCGACGCCTCCCATACCCTCAGTTTCTGCTGCCACTGCCCGGCCCGCGACCGGGCCACAACCGACACTAGCGTCCGGGCTACGTGGCTCCGCGGCGGGATCAAGCGCCCGGTCGTGATAGGGGGATGAAATCCATGCCGGATAACAGGGGTGCGATTCGCCTGGGGATTGTCGGCTGCGGCCGCGGCACGCAGGTCCATCACCTGCCCGCCCTCGCCCTCATTCCGGATTTCAAGGTTGTGGCTGTTGCGGACCTCGATGCCGCACGCCTGAACCGGGTGGCCGCCCGCTTCGACATCGGGCACCGCTTTGAGGACTATCGCGCCATGTTCCGCGAAGCCGGGCTCGATGCCGTGGCGGTTGCGACTCCCACAGAAAGCCATGCCGAGATCGGACTGGCGGCGCTCCGCTTGGGCAAACACCTTCTCATGGAGAAGCCGCTCGCGTTGAACCTGGAGGAATGCGATCAGTTGATCGGCGATGCTGCCCTTGTTTCCCGCAAAGTCCTTGTCGCCCTGAATTCCCGCTGGCACCGATTGGCTGTGCGTGCCAGGGATTTAGTACGCAGCGGAATTCTCGGAAAACTGAAGGCCATACGCAGCGTGTACACACACTGGCACCCCGGGGGAAACGCACCGGCGTGGCACAGGCAACGGGCTCTGGGAGGCGGAGTCCTGTTCAACGACGGCGTCCACCATTTCGACCTCTGGCGGTTTCTCCTGGACGCCGAGGTAACGGAAATCTTCGCCCACAGCGAGCCTTCGGAGCACTTCGAGGATGACACCTGCACCGTGAGCGCCCGGCTCGATAACGGCATGCTTGCCGGAGCCGTCTTTTCCTTCAGCACCAGCGCCAACAGCGAGCTGGAGATTTTCGGCGATGCCGGCAGGCTGCTTGTCTCACTCTATCGGTTTGACGGATTGGAGTTCTGTGCCAACACTTCCTATCCGGGAAGCATGACGACACGCCTGCGATCGGTCGCGCACACGCTGCGGGAAATGCCGTATGCCATGGGTACGATCCGGCATGGCGGTGATTTCGCCGCCAGCTACGAGGCGCTCTGGCGCCATTTTGCCGGGTGCATTCGCCGGGACCTGCCTCCCGCGTGCACCCTGGAAGATGGCAGGATGGCACTGCAAATCGCTCTTGCAGCGCTGCATTCCCTGCAAGCCCGGACTCCTGTCCCCGTCCGGTAAAATGTTCCAGGCAGGAACCTCGAGGGGGAATCATCATGAAGAAGTCGATTGTAGTGTTGGGAGCGTTGATGATGCTGGCGGCGTCGGCACGCCGCGCACCGTTGACGAGCGAAGTGCGAATAGTCGAGGGAAAGCCGGTGCTGTTCGTGAACGGCGAACAGAAAAGCATGATCCTGGCCTCACCGTACCGGCAGGGGCCGCGGGATTTCAATGCTTTCCGCGCGGGCGGGATCGAAATCTTCAATTTCTATGTACGTTTCCCGTGGACGGGGCCGGACAGATGGGACTTCAGCGGGGTGGACCAGAAGCTGGACGAATACAAATCCATCGACCCGAACGCGCTCTTTCTGCCCCGCATTTTGCTGACGCCGGTCGATTGGTTCGGCGAGATGTATCCGGACGAGATCACGAGGCGCGACGACGGCAGCCCGGCGGGGATGTTCGGGCGCGGGACGCACCCTTCATTCGCGTCGGAGAAGTATCGCGAGCTTTCGCACAAGCTGATGATCGCATTCATCACGCACCTGGAAGAAAAATATGGGGACAGAATTGTCGGGTACCAGGTGGGCAACGGGTTCGGTGGGGAATGGCTGCCGTTCAATTCGTTCTGGGAGACGCGAGGCGACGCCCCGCACCCGACCGAGTTCGGCGTAGAAGACTACAGCCCGGCCTCCATCAGGGCATTCCGGACATGGCTGCACAGGAAATACAACAACGACGCGACGGCCCTACGCAAAGCATGGGGCGGAGCCAACGTCACATTCGACACCGCCGAAGCACCCGGGGAGGTGGCACGGTACTCCACGACGAAGGGAATTTTCTTCGACCCGGCGAAAAGCAGCCAGGTGCCCGACTTCCTGATGTATTTCAACGATTCCGTGGGCGACATGCTGCTGGAAAACGCGCACTGGATCAAAGAGATCATCAACGACAGGAAAATCGTAGGCAGCTTCTACGGGGCGATCTGGCTGAACTTCCCCAACCTGAGTTCGAACAAGGCCGGGCAGCTCGCGCTGACACGCGTCCTGGCGTCGGAGGATATCGATTTCATCTGCAGCCCTTACACCTATGACAACAAATATGTGGGCGGGCCGCACAATGCGCAGAGCCTGCCGGAGGCGGCGAATCTGCACGGCAAACTCTACTGGAGCGAGACGGACACGGAGACGCATCTGACCAAGCGGCAGTGGCGCTGGGGAAACTCGCTCCGCAACCCGGAAACCTGGGAGGAGACGAAGGGACTGCTCATCCGGGATTTCGGATACGTATTTACCAAGGGAGTCGGATTGTGGTGGACCGACCTGTTCGGCGGAACCTTCGAGGACAAACAGGTCACCGGCCTGCTGGCGCAGCTCAAGCGGATCGACGTGGAGAACCTAAAGGCGGATAAGCGCTCCACGGCGGAGGTCGCGGTGATCCTGGACGAGGCGTCGTTCACTTATTGCGGGGACGGGGAACCGATCTTCAACGCGTGGCTGACGGCTCAGAAACAGTGGGAACTGGGAATCATGGGAATGCCGTGGGAGCCGCACCTGCTGAGCGACATGGACAATCCGAAGTTGCAGGACTTCAAGCTCTATATTTTTCTGAATACCGTCAAAATCTCGCCGCAGCGGCGCGCGGCGATTCACGCACGGCTGAAGCGCAATAAGGCGACCGCAGTGTGGGTCTACGCGACGGGGTATATCGACACGCAGTGCGACGTGGCCAACATGTCGGCGCTGACCGGGATCCAATTGGCAGAAGACATGCGGGCGGGCGAGTTGCACGTCGATGTGACGAACCGCCATCATCCGATTACGCGGGGACTGCGAGCAGGGCTGGCATATGGGACGGACGAGCGCGTTCAGGAAATCATTCGCTACTACGACCATCAGATCTACCTGAAGGACCCGCGCGACCCCGGGCTGAACCGCGACCTTCCCGGATTCCGGGTCAGTCCCCGCTTTTATGCGCAGGATCCGCAGGCAACCGTGCTCGGGACGTTGGGCGGAGGCCTCAACAAGCCGGGATTGGTTGTAAAGCAGGTGAGCGGGTGGCGGTCGATCTTTTCGAGTGCGCCAATCCTGCCGTCGTCGCTCCTGCGCGGGATCGCGCGGGAGGCGGGTGTTCACATCTATAGCGATGCCGATGATGTCGTGACCGCGAATCGGAATTTCCTCTGCGTTTATGCCCCCAAGGGAGGGAAACGGACAGTGCGGCTGCCGCAGCGGGCAACGGTCGTCGACCTGATCGACGGGCGGACGATTGCGCGCAATGTGACGGAATTCGAGCTGGCAATGGCCGAAAATACAAGCGTCCTGCTGAAGCTGGAGAGATGAGGGCGAAAAATCGGGGACGTCGCCCATGTTTACCATATTTAGCGGCACCGAAAAGAGGTAAACGGGGGAGACGTCCCCAGATTTCCGCTTATTCCATCGAATCCCCTCCGCCATCTGCCTGAGGGGCGGAGTCGTCTTCGTCCCGCTTCCGCTGGGCTTCGTCATACGCTTGTTGCCGTTTGGCGAGCACCTCAGCAATGACTTTGTTGATATATTGCTGTGTCTCCCAGGCAATCCTGGCGCGCTCGCCGCTGGCCTTTTCAACGGCGGCCAGCCATTGCTGGTTCGTCTCGAGGGAATTCCGTATCTGCAACAGCACGCTCCCCCAGGTGGCGAAATCGGCCGCCGGGGTGCGCATCATGAACGTGTTGTCGTTCGTCCAGGCGACGGCGCCGGCACGATTGTCGCAAATTGTGGTCGTGACCTCTTCGAAGTAACTTTGGCCATCTTCCGAATACCCGACCACCATATCCCACGATTCGAACTTCAAGGGGGGTAAGCCTGGCTGCTGGAGGCTCTGGTTGAGCTGCTCGGCTTGTTGGTAAAATGCGGCCGTGACCTCATTCACCGGATCTTCCGCAGCGATGGTCATGCCCGATGCTCTTGGTCGTTCGGCCTGCAACATTTCCCATAGAAACTGCCTCGCACTGACCATAAGCCTGACCGGCATGCCCTGGTACCACTGACCCGGAGGGAAATTGGCGCCACCTGTCGGTGAATAGGTAAGATCGGCATAGCTCCAGCTCGGCACCCAACGCATCATCATGGTTCCCTGATCATCGCTCATGACGGCGAAGTCGCACTTCGGAGATATCGCACTGCCGGGTCCGTTCACTTGAAGCGGATTGACATAGAAGATGCCCCCGCGGATTTTCCAGCCCTTAGGAACCAGGACGGTGAAGGCATTTTCATTGGGTTCCCAAACGCGATCGAGAGCGACTTGATCGGGATTGGGAGTGCCGGACACGTTTGACCGCTGCGGCGCCGGAGACGCAGCCCGCAGCGAAGGTATCCGTAAGGCCGCCGGCATCGGAGGCGCCGGCTTGGACAACAACTGGGTAGAGACCGGCATCCGAACTTTGGTTGCCAGGCGTTCGAAGATTCGTCCATCCAGCACCGGGGAAGGATTATTCACGCCGATTTCGCCGCCGACAGGTCTTCCGCAGTTTGTGCAGAATTTCTTTGCGCCGATCAAGGGATTGCCGCAATGAATGCGAAACGTATCGGCCATGTCTATTCTCCTCCGGAGAGCGAATAGATTCGTACGGCGGTTGGTTCTTTATCCGTGATTTCTCCATGTTATTGCAAGAAGAATCAGTAGTTGCGGGTTGAGTATTTCGAACTGAGGGCAGTGACGGACGTTTGCCCTTCGTCGGCCGCCGTGAGTGCCGGCTTCATCCGGGAAGCGCCAGCCCTTCCCGACTTGCCGCTTCATTCAGGGATTGATCGAGGCTGACAAACTGGATTCTGAGATTGGACTTACCGGCCAGCATGAGCGCGGATGCCAGCTGAAGTGCGTCTCCCGCACGCAGCCTGTGGCGCATCAGCAGGCGGCATGCCTTCGCACTCACCTCCGGAGAAACCTCCACCACATAGAGCGATGACAGGTCCCGTTGCATGGCTGCCAGGAGACGATTTCGTTCCGGCAGCGTGAGGCTCCCTTCGCGCTGACGCCGCGCAAGCGCAGAAGCGATTTCGGATTCAGAGAGCCTGGATGTAACCGCGATCTCCGCCGACAGCAGCTTCGACACTTCCCGGCTGTGATTTTCCGCTACATACCTCTTTACCAGGGCGCTGGCATCAAGATAGCAGATCAAAACCGGTCCTCCCGGTCCTCAAGGATCGTGGCGGAGAGCGGCTTTCCCTTGATATGGACTCGCCTGATCCGCGTCAGGCGTGCGCTGGATTTATGAGTGAGAAATCCAATAGCTGCCAGCTCATCGAGCCGGCCTTCTTCGCTTTTTCCATCGATTACGATGGGCTTCAGCTCAGCCACAGGCCGTTCCCGGTCGGTGACCACCAGGATTTGGCCCCTTTGCACCATTCGCAGATACGTTCCGAGCCGCGTTTTGAGCTCCCGCGACCCGACGGTGATCTTTTTCATCGCATTGGCTCCAATGTGGTTATTGTAACCACATTGGTGCGATCCGTCAACCCTCCTCCGCCGCGATCACACGCGAAACGCATTGCGTCCGGAGCACCTGCAATGGGCAGAACGATCGTTCACAAGCTAGGTTTTCACCTGATAGCGCTCGAGAGTGCGCGCCATCGGCACTCCGTCGGGGTCCCAGCCGCGGAGCTTGTAGTACCGCGGCAGCAGCTCCTGCAGCGGGTGGCCCGACACCATTCCCGGGAAGGTCGGTTCGTTCAGCAGGCGCGGGGGTAGCGTGTCGTCCTTCGCGCTGAATCCCTCGCGGAGGTTGTACATCCGCTCGAGGTTGAAGATCCTCGCGCCAATCTCCTGGATGTGGCCGCTGGAAAATGGGGAGCCCGTCACGTAGGTGAGCCACTTCTCAAACCAGAGCATCGGCCGGCTCTTGAGCTTCATGATGATACGGAGGGCCGGGCCGCTGTGTTCGAAGGCCGCGGCGAGCGCGCGGTGCAGGAACGAGTCCGGCGCAAGGTCGTGGACACTCCTCGGGATGAGGCCATAGGTGGTGAAGTAGCAGAGTACCATGGAGTTGATGGCACAAGCCAGGTTTTGCATAAGCATGGCGATGTCGGCCTTCAGCCGCAGGCTCTGGGGATGAATGGTGAGTGGACCCACCGACTCAAGGTACATGCTCGCGCCCTGAATGTGGCAGCCACCGCGGTTGGTGGTGGCGTACTCGATCCCCTGGGCGTAAGAACCGCGCGGATCGTACCCAGGGAGTTCGAGCCCCTTCACCTGCATTGCGAACTCGTGGCCGCCGAAGCGCTCGGCCAGCCGCTTCACCCCGCCGGCGAGATGATTTCCAAGGCCACGGCGGTGGCCGATGTCCCGGATCATATCGCTGACACCGGTCGCGTCCCCGAAACAAAGCCCGGCCTGCAACATGCCCCGCTCTTGCAGCTCCATGGCAAAGCTCAATACTGAGCCCAGGCTGATCGTGTCCATGCCGAGGTCGTCCGCCAGATGGTTCCACTCGGCTACCTTCTTGAGATCGAAAACCGCCAGGTTCGTCCCGAGCAATGCGACCGTTTCATACTCGGGCCCTTTCACGCGCCCGACACCCTCGACTACAACCTCGCGTCCGCAGACAGCCGGGCAGTGGATGCAGCTCGACTTGATGCCGACGAGCTCATGGCTCTCCATGTACTCGCCGGACAGGTTCATCGCGTCTTCGTGATGGCCGTACTTGAAATTGCGGGTGGGGATGATGTTGCATCCATTGGTTGTGCGGACGATGCCCGCCGTGCCGTAACGCCGTAACCTTTCGCCGAGCACCGGATGGTCACGGAACATCTCGCGTACCCGCTTCGTGTACTCCTTGAAGCGTTCCTCATCGTCCATCTCCAGCTTGCGCGAGCCGTGGATCGACACGGCCTTCAAGCGCTTCGAACCCATGACGGCACCGACCCCGGTGCGGCCCGCGATCCGTTCATCGGACACGATCCCGGCGAATAGGACCAGATTCTCGCCGGCCGGCCCGATCACGGCATGGTGCATTTTCCTCTCCAGCGCCTCCTGCGTTGCGCGGGTGCCCTTCCCCCAGAGATCGGCAGCACCCAGGAACTGCACGGTGTCGCGATCGCCGTCGATCTCGAGCCGTACGGGTTGCTCGGACCGGTGTGTCACGACCAGGACGTCGATTCCCGCGCGCTTCATGCCGTAGGCGAACGAACCGCCGCAGGACGCGTTGCCGATGCCGCCCGTAAGCGGGCTTTTGCAGACCACAACGAAGCGGTTGGAATGGGGTGCCAGAGATCCGTTCAGCGGACCGGTAGCGAAGATCAGCGGGTTGTCAGGACCGAGCGGATCTATGCCGGTCTCGGTCATGTCGTAAAGCAAGCGCGCGGCGTAGCCCTTGCCTCCCAGGTAAAGCCTGGCGTTGTCCTCATCGAGCAGCTTGAAGACGAAGCTCTGGGCTGCGAGATCGATCTCGAGAATCCGCCCGGCGTATCCCTTGATCATAAATAATCCCCGGCTTCGATGTCATTCGACAATGGACAAACACAGATCGGTTCCGCGTCCGATGATGCTACGCTTTGTATGCGTGTCACGATCGCCTCGGACTTCTCGTCCCTGTTGCGTCCAATTCTACCCATCTTACAACGATAGATGTCGCGCCGGGTAGAGTTTAGAGCAACCCCACCGAAACGAGCTGGTAGTTTCAGCCTGCGAAATGCACCACCAGGCGACCGCAAGCGCCGCTTGCAAAATCGGCTTTATCGCGGTTGTTGAATCGTGGGCACGGGCTAAAGCCCTTAAGCGCTAAGTTAAGTCATTTCGGCATCGCTGACC
>CAYGWQ010000090.1:0-17556 GCA_964353465.1 uncultured Acidobacteriota bacterium
CTCGAACTCGCGACCTCCGGCGTGACAGGCCGGCGTTCTAACCAACTGAACTACGACCCCGCTGGGTCAAAGGGGCTGCATGATAGCGCATTGCGTCCCTGGACGCAAGCTGTATAAACTAGCTCATCTTACTCGAATCCACAGGCCGATGCCAGCACTCTACACGTGCGCCGCATCCAAAAGCTCTTGCTGTAGCTCCAGGGCCATCCACTCCTCGCGATCTCTCCGACCGTGAATCCGCCAGCCGGTCTTCACCAGAACCTCGGATATGTCCCCATAGTCCTCGGATTGCAGGCCGGAGATAACGAGTCTGCCACCGGCGCTCACATGTTTGTGGAAGCCGGCGAAATATCGCAGCAGCGTGTTGCGGTCGAGGTTCGCCAGCACCAGGTCGAACTGCTCGGAACCGAGATCCTCCAGCGCGGCAACCCGCAATTCCAGGTCTGCACCAAAACCATTGGCCTCGGCGTATTCCAGAGAACACTCGATAGCCTCGGGATCGTTGTCGATCCCGAGTGCAGAGGATGCTCCCAGGCGCAATGCCGACATCGCGAGGATGCCGCTTCCCGTCCCTACATCCAGCACACGCTCGCCGCCACGTATCAGTTCCTCCAACCATGATGCGATCAGCTGCGTCGTCGCATGGTAGCCAGTCCCGAAAGCGCGCCTGGGATCAATCACGAGCTCAAATCCGTCGCTGGGCACCGGCGCAGAGTTCCAACTCTGACGCACCAGAATGCGCTCCCCCAGACGGATCGGCTGCAGCGACCGCGCCCAACGCTCATTCCAATCCTGATTCGCGAGTTCCGTGACCATAGGCCTGCTGCCCGCATCCATGCCGCCGAATAGCTGCAGTGCTTCCAGCAGATCCTGCAGGACGCCCGCATGCCAGTTCGCTTTCGGCCAATAGAGACAAAGGCCATCATCCCTTTCATAGGCGCCCAGGCATGCGCTATCTTCGAGCATGCCCATCAATTCGCCTGCGTCAACAGAGGTCTTCAGGCGGATTTCGATATAGCTTTTTGTCATGGTCAAGAACACTAATCCTTCGACGCCAGCGGTTCAATGGAATTGTCCTTTTCAACCCGCAGCCTGCTGTTGGCTCTGATGCGAGGACCGTAGTTCACGCCTAAAAACCTCGATGCCTCTTATCGCTTGAAAAACCAATGTTTACGTACACTCTTTAAGTGAATATTGTGCGGGCCGCGATACCGAAAAAATAAGTGAAACTTTATTCCATTTGTATTCAGCATTTTATCGGATATCGAAATTTTTTCGGTTGACGCTCTTGTGGGCATCCATTAACCTTCAAATCAGCCGCTGTGATTTGCGGAACCTTGAACACCGGCAGATGAGCAACGGACGGGCTTAACAGGTTTGTTCGTAGCACTAGGAGGCCGGAGCTGGCGCATAATAAAATATAGCGCTGGAGTCAGTGGGGTAAAGCCCCGCAGACGGGTAGCACCTTCGGGCCTATACTCGATCCCGGGCAACGGGAAAGAGGTTACCGAAAGGGTCGGGTCAAGGAAACGGAATCACCGCGGCTATTTTTTTGCCGTCTTGATTCTCCCTCAGCATTTCTCACACCGCCGGCAATCTCAAAAGATCGCATTAGGTATCCACTTCATGGCGATTCTTCCGTGCTCCCCGCATTGCCCGGGCTTGCCAGACACGCCGGGGCTGATCTAACATTCTGGTCGATCCCATTGGAATGCTTGTGCGAAACCGGCACAGCGGCCGGCAAGGAAAACATGCCCTACTGGTTCGACGGCAATAACCTCATCGGTCAATCCGCCGCCGCTGCGCGGCAGGATCCAAAGACTCGGAAGTCCTTCCTCGCACTGCTCAGCAACTATGCGACCACAGGCGGGGGGCGATTCCTGGTGTTTTTCGATGGCGATGATTCTGAGCGTGCCGCGCCGCCGCGCGGCGTGCGCATCCGCTACAGCGCTCCCCTCTCCACAGACGACGCCATTCTCCAGGCCGCTGAAGGGTCTACGAGTCCGGCTGAGGTCATCGTCGTGACCAACGACCGCGGATTGGCTGCCCGATGCCGAGGCACCGGCGCCAAAGCCATAGACTGGCGTGAGTTCACGGGGAAAATGGCGGCGCGATCCCATAGAGCCCCCGAATCATCGTCCAAGGAAGAAAAAATCGATGTGAAAGAGTGGTCTCAGTACTTCGGACTGGATCCGGACAAACTCAAATAGGACAGCCGGCCATGGACCCCCGATTTCAGATATCCTGATCACCCCGCAATCGAAACCAAAAAAATCCCCGTCATCGCAAAGAGATTCGGGAGCACCGTCACCCGCCGCGTCCTGCCGATCCAGGCTGTTTTATCGATCGATATCTTTCTTTTGCGACAGTAGGAGATAAAATCCAGGATGCTTAAAAAATGCAGATTGGGAGTGTCATGCCACTGAAAAGGCAGCGCGGGTGTAACCGGAGTTTTTCCCAGAAAAAATATCTGGCTGCGAGCCCGGTAATGGGCAAAATTCGGAAAACCAACAATCACCTGGCGCCCCACCCGCAGCGCCTCCTGCAGAACGATGTCGAGCTTCTTCACCTGCTGCAGGCTCTGGTTGAGGATGACAAAATCAAATGATCTTTCACCATATCCGGTCAGACCATCGTCAATGTCCTCGTGAAAAACGCTCAAACCCCTTGCGACGCATTGATAGATGGCTTGCTCATTGATCTCGACCCCTTGGGCCCGCGCACCCCTCTCGCGCACCAGTAAATCCAGGAGTTCTCCATCCCCACATCCGAGGTCGAGTACGGACGAGCCCGGGCCGAGCCACTGCAGGATCACTTGATAATCCAAACGCAGGATTTCGGAAGTCATGCCGTTCCTCCGCCCACCTCGCGCTGCTCACGGGCTACCTTTTGGAGAAAATGCCGGATCAGATGAGATTCTTCCTCGATTTCCAGCAGAAAGGCATCGTGACCGTAAGTCGAGTCGATCTCGCAATACGTCGCGTCCACACCGGCCCGTTTGCATGCGCGCGCCAGCTCCCGCAACTGTGCGGCCGGGTACAACCAGTCCGACCTGAATCCTACCAGCAGTACCTGCGCCTCCAGACCGGCGAACACATGGTGAAGATCCTTGCCCCGGGAGAGATCGTAGGAATCCATCGCGTGGGTGATATAGAGGTAGGAATTGGCATCGAAGCGCTCCACGAATCGATTCCCCTTGTGATGGAGGTATTCTTCGACCTCGAAACCGGGGCTGAATTTGTGCCGCCGCTCAGAGTCCCGCATGCGCCTGCCGAACTTCTCGGACATCGAGACCTCGCTCATGTAGGTGATATGGCCGATCATGCGTGCGACGGCGAGCCCCCTCACCGGGGGCTGTCCGTCATAGCGGCCCTCTTTCCAGCGCGGGTCGGACATGATCGCCTGCCGGCCGACTTCGTTGAAGGCAATCTGCTGCGGAGAATGCCTCGCAGCCGAAGCAATGATGATGGCGCTTCTCAGCCGGTCCGGATAGCGCGCCAGCCACTCGAGCCCCTGCATGCCGCCCATGGAGCCGCCCGCAACTGCCTGCAGGCGCGCGATGCCCAGATGATCCATCAGGCGCCGTTGCACATCCACCATGTCCGAAATGGCAATGAGCGGAAAGTCGAGATCATAGCGTTTGCCGCTCATCGGATTGATCGAAGAGGGGCCGGTGGTTCCCCCACAGCCGCCGAGCACATTGGAACAAACGATGAAGTACTTCCCGGTATCAAGAGCCTTTCCCGGTCCGATCATCTCATCCCACCAGCCGGGTTTGTCACTCCCCTCGTGGTATCCCGCTGCATGGGCGTCGCCCGTAAGCGCGTGAAGGATCAGAATGGCGTTCGACCTCTCCTCGTTCAGCACTCCGTAAGTCTCATAGGCAACCGTAACCGCGCCTAGCTCCTGCCCGTTTGCGAGTGTGAACGGCTGCCGGGGATGGGCAAATTGAAAGAACTGCGTTCGTACTTTCCCCAGGCTCATTTTTGTATTCACGGGCAACATTGCGCCACCTCCTCTTTCCATCCAAACACCTCAAGAACTCGAAGACACCGACGGGAGTGCGGTGAGTCTCAGGAACATTCACCGAATCCGCCAGGGACAGCCATTACGCATTCCCCGCAGCCTTCCCGAGCGCCTGGTCCAGATCTTCCTTGATGTCCTCGACATCCTCCAAACCAACGGAGAGACGAATGAAGTCTTCCGTCACCCCTGTCGCCTCCTGTTCGGTGCGGCTCAATTGCTGATGAGTTGTCGAAGCGGGGTGAATCACGAGGCTCTTGGCATCGCCGATGTTCGCCAGATGAGAAAGCAGCTTCACGGAATCGATGAACTTTTTCCCCGCCGGCAATCCACCCTGGATCCCGAAGCCGACCAGCCCGCCGAAGCCTCCCACAAGGTATTTCACCGCCAAGGCATGGCTGGGATGCTCCTCAAGTCCGGGATAGTTCACCCAGCTCACGCGCGGATGCGCCTTCAGGAAACGGGCAACCGCCAAAGCGTTTTCGGAGTGTTTTCGCACCCGCAACGGCAAAGTCTCCAGGCCCTGGAGAAACAGGAAGGCGTTGAAAGGACTCAGTGCTGCTCCGAGATCACGAAGAAGCTGGAGCCGGGTTTTGCAGAGGAACGCGACGTTGCCCACGCCGGGAACAGCGCCAAAAGCTTCCCAATAGTTCAGGCCGTGATAGCTTGGGTCGGGCTCGGTAAACTCCGGAAACTTGCCGTTGCTCCAGCCGAACCTTCCGGAATCGACCACTATGCCGCCGATCGAGGTCCCATGCCCACCGATATACTTGGTGGCGGACAACACAATGATGTCTGCGCCGTGACGTATAGGGCTCACGAGGCCTATCCCCACCGTGTTGTCCACAACCAAGGGGATGCCGGCGCTGCGTGCAATCGCGCTGATGGCCTCGAAGTCGGGGACATCGAGCTTCGGATTTCCTATGGTTTCCGCATAGATTGCCCGGGTCCTGCCGGAAATCGCATTCTGGAACTCGCGAGGTCTGGAGGAATCGACGAACCTCGTGTTCCTGCCCAACTTGGGCAGCGTGTAGTGCAGCAGCTGATACGTCCCGCCATAGAGGTTGTTGGCCGCCACAATCTCATCCCCCATCCTGGTGATCGCCAGCAGTGCGTAGGTCACCGCCGCCTGTCCGGAGGCCAGTCCCAGCGCACCTGTGCCTCCTTCGAGAGCAGCTACCCTTTTCTCGAAGACATCCGTCGTAGGATTCATGATGCGGGTGTAGATGTTGCCCGGCTCTTTCAGGGCAAAGAGGTTTGCGGCATGTGCCGAATCTTTGAATACGAAGGAGGAAGTCTGGTAGATCGGCACTGCGCGGGCTCCGGTGGCCGGGTCGGCAACTTCCTGGCCGGCGTGCAATGCCTGGGTATCGAATCGCCTTGAGCTCATTTTCTTTTCCTGAGATTGGTGTCCGTTACGGACAGGTTACATAAAAATAAAAAACCCACATACCAGCGGCCCTCTCTGGCAGTGGGTTGCATCGGCTCAGGAATGTACGGTAACCGTTACATGAGCGTGCCTCCCTTACCAAAGGGGCCACACATGGGCATCGCCATGCAGCTCATGTTCCCCGTCTTCTTGTCAATCCTGGAGCCATTCATCGTCAAAACCTTGTGAGCGCAAATTGATACTCGACACGCAGGCAGATTGTCAAGGGCAATAAGCCTTGAACTGTGATTCAGACAGTAAGGGTAGCAAGGCGGGAAGGGGCAGAAAAGAAAAAGTGAACCACGAAGACCTCAAAGGGGCAAGCGCTTTTGCCTTCAATGCATCCGGCGAAGATTTCTTTAAGGTCTTTGAGGTCTTCGTGGTTGGTTTCTATTGCCAGTGTCTGAATCGCAGAGCCTTGAACGGCGATTTAGACACGGCTTGCCGGACATTGGCATGGCTGTAGCACTACAAAGGCCTCCAAGGTTCTTTCAAGCTCCTTGGCCCGTCCTGGAGTTTATGCCCCCGGGAGCTACCTGCAGCCGCTCTGCGTTTGCGTGGCTCTTGGATGCGCGGTTCGCTACCATGTTCAGTGCCGCGATAAGGTACAATTCCACGGATATGACGGCGGCACAATTTCGACCAAGCGAAAAGGACATCTGATGACGACCCACTCCAGAGCGAAGGAATTTCGCGATCAACTTGAATCCCGCGCCCTTGTGGCCGACGGCGCCATGGGGACAATGCTGTATGCAAAGGGCGTGTTCATCAATCGGTGCTACGACGAGCTGAATCTCTCATCCCCGGACCTCGTGCGGGGGGTACACCTGGAATATGTGAGAGCGGGCGCGGAGATCCTGGAAACGAATACCTTCGGCGCCAACCGGATGCGCCTGGAAGGATTCGGCATAGCGGACAAGCTGCGCGCCATCAATCAGGCGGGCGTGCGCATCGCCCGGGAAGCAGCCGGCAGTGAGGCATTCGTGGCGGCCTCCCTGGGCCCGCTCGGTGCTCACATCGAGCCTCTCGGGCCAACTTCTTTCGCGGAGGCGCGCGCAATCTTCGCAGAGCAGATGGAAACCCTTCTGGAAGCCGGTGTCGACCTCTTCATCCTGGAAACCTTCAGCAATCTCGATGAGCTGCGGGAAGCCGTATTGGCTGCCCGCGAAGTCGCCGGCAAAGATATGGTCGTCGTTGCCCAGGTCACCATTGATGACTACGGCAACCTGCGCGACGGGACCGATACGCGGACCTTCACGCTGCAGATGGATCGGTGGCCCGTCGACGTCATAGGCTGCAACTGCTCGGCTGGCCCCAAGGTGACTTTCGAAACCGTAGAAAAGATGATGCAATATTCCCGCAAGCCCACAAGCGCCATGCCGAACGCGGGGCATCCGTCGCTGGTGGACGGGCGCAAGCTGTACCTCTGCTCGCCGGAATACATGGCTCAGTATGCCAGGCGGATGTTATGGGCAGGCGTGAAGATCGTCGGCGGCTGCTGCGGCATCACCCCGGAGCATATCAGGCTGGTACGCGCCGAGGCCCGTTCATTACAGCCCGGGAGGCGCGACCACAGCATCGCGGTGGAGGAGCCGGCGGCGCCGGTGCCCGCCCTGGAACCCGTTCCGGCTGCAGAGAAATCAAGGCTCGGGGCGCACCTCGCTGCGGGACGATTCGTCGCGTTTGTCGAAATCCTGCCGCCGCGCGGGGTCAGGTATTCTGCCGAGATCGCGGCTTCCAGAGCCTGCGCGGAGGCAGGCATCGATTGCATCAACGTGCCGGACGGGCCGAGGGCAAGCTCGCGCATGAGCGCCCAGGTCACATGCCAGCTTATTCAGCAGCAGGCCGGCATCGAGGCCGTGCTGCATTTCTGCTGCCGGGACCGGAACATGCTCGGCATCCAGTCCGAATTGCTGGGAGCTCATGCGGTGGGCATCCGCAACCTGATCTGCATCACCGGCGATCCGCCGCGCATGGGGAGCTACCCCGGTGCCACGGCGGTTTTCGATGTCGATTCCATCGGTCTGGTCAATATCGTCAGCAACTTGAACCGCGGCCTCGACATCGGGGGCAACGCGATGGGATCGCAAACGGCGTTTCTGATCGGCGTCGGAGTAAATCCCGCAGCCCTGAACCTCGATGAGGAGTTGCAGCGCTTCGAATGGAAAGTCCGGGCCGGGGCCGAATACGTGGTTACCCAGCCGGTCTTCGATCTGGAGTTGCTCGAGCGTTTTCTCGAGCGCATCAAACCGGCCCGCATTCCCGTCATTGCGGGGATCTGGCCGCTCACCAGCTATCGCAACGCCGAGTTCATGGTCAATGAGCTCCGGGTGCCGGTCCCGGAGGATATCCTGGAGCGAATGCGGCGGGCTCATGATGCGGAAGCCGCTGCCCGGGAAGGCATCGCCATCGCCGCCGAAATGGTCCGGCGGGTGCGCACCATGGTGCAGGGCGTGCAGCTGAGCGCACCCTTCGGGCGCTACCTGACGGCGCTCGAAGTAGCAGCAGCCATTGGGCCCCGCTGAAATCCGTCGACGCCGGAGCACCCCGGTTCGAAGAAACCAGGGCTGCGATTCAGACACTGGCAATAGAAACGAGCCACGAAGACCTCGAAGACCTCAAGGACAGCTTTCCCGGATGAATTGAAAGCAAGCGCTTTTGAGGTCTTCGTGGTTCGCTTTTTCTTTTCTGCCCCTTCCCGCCTTGCCACCGCTACTGTCTGAATCACAGAAACCGGGGAAATGATATTGACTACCGAATGTGTTAGAGTCCTGCGGTCGTATTGTCTTGGCGTCTGGTTTTCGTCTCGGATTATTGCGTGCCTGTCTACACAACAGCTTGCCCTTGTAACTGCTACAGTACCTGCTCGATGCGAGTAGAGATAAACGATGGCCGCCTCCGGCGCATCGAGCCGCACCCGGACAACACTGCAACCCAGGGAGGGCTGTGCCTGAAAGGACTGAGCTATGTGGAGAGGGTGATCTCGCCCGACAGGCTCCTCTACCCCATGGCGCGAACGCCCGGTACCGACAGCTTCGGGCGGATCTCCTGGGAAGTTGCCCTGCAACAGACGGCCGAAAAGCTGGCCCACTTCAAGGAACGTTTTGGACCCCAAAGCATATTCTACTATGCAGGAAGCGGCACAAAAGGCCTGCTCAACTCGGTGGGCATGAGCTTTTGGAAACTCTTCGGCGGCTGCACCACCACCTATGGGGACCTGTGCTGGCCTGCCGGCCTGGAAGCGACGCGACTGACCCTGGGGGAAAACAAGCACAACGCACCATGGGATCTCGCCAACGCGAAGCTCATCGTTTTGTGGGGAAAGAACCCGGCCGAGACAAACATCCACCAGATGCCGTTCATTGACCAGGCGCTGGAGCGCGGCGCAAGACTCATAGTCATTGATCCCCGGCGGACGGAATCGTCCGAGCGCGCGGAACTGCTCATCCAGCCCAGGCCGGGTTCGGACGGCGCCCTGGCGCTGGGCGTTGCGCACCTGCTGGTGAAACACGGTCTCATCGACCACGACTTCATCGCGGGGCACGTGCACGGCTTCGCTGAATTCAGCCGCATGGCTGAGGATTTCACTCCCGAAAGGGCCGCTGCCCTGAGTGATGTCCCGGTACGGTGCATCGAACGGTTGGCGGATTACCTGGGCAGCATCAGGCCCGCATCCATATGTGCGGGATTCGGCATGCAGCGCTACACCAACAGCGGCCAGACCATGCGGGCTATGATCGCGTTGCTGGCCGTCACCGGCAACATCGGAACTCCCGGAGCCGGCTGGCAATTCGCCAATCTGCAAAGCGCCATTTTCGATCGGATTCGGGATCCTTTCGCATTCTATCCGCCTGAGCAGGAGCACGATGGTGTGCGGGTAAGCGTTTCTACGGCACGGCTCGGGCCGGATATGCTGGCAACCAGCGCGCCGGAACTCAAGATGGCATGGATAGAACGCGGCAATCCGGTCACCCAGAATCCACAGACGAACGCCGTTCGACAGGCCTTCGGTGCGCTCGGATTTTGCGTGGTTGTGGACCAGTTTCTCACCGACACCGCGCGCATGGCAGACCTTGTGCTCCCGGCAAAAACTCTCTTTGAACAGTCGGACGTGATCGGCGCCTACTGGCACTCGTACCTGCAGCTGAAGCAAAAGGTATTGGAACCTCCGGGCGAGGTAAAACCGGAAAGTGAAATCTACCGCCAGCTTGCCTTGCGCCTGGGATTGCCTCTGGAAGCCATTGCGGAACAGATCCCGGGGCCGACTGATGCGGAAGTCGACGCATGGCTCGAGCGCAAACTTGCTCCGTTTCCCGAACTCACGCTGGAGCGCCTTCGGCTCGGACCCGTTCTTGCGCCCGGATGCCAGGAGATTGCGTTTTCCGACTTTGTCTTTCCAACACCCTCGCGGAAAATCGAGCTTCATTCCATGGAAGCGGCGCATCGTTGGGGCGTTGATCCGCTCCCTGTCTACTGCGAACCGCAGGAATCGAGCCGCAGCGAACACTCCGCGGCGAGCACCTACCCGCTCACCTTTCTGACGCCGAACACCAAGGACCGGATTCACTCGCAATTCGGCAACCTGAAGATGATCCGCAGCGTGAGCGAACGGTTATCCGTACTCATCAGCCCCGCAGATGCCGAGACGCGCGGCATTCGGGAAGGCGATCTCGTGCGCATCTTCAATGGTCGCGGAGATCTTCAGGCCAGCGCCCGCATCGATCTCAGCCTCAGGCCGGGCTGCGTGTCCATGACGAACGGCGCCTGGATCATCGAGGGCGGCAGCGTGAACGTCTGTTCCTGCGCCCGCGAAACGGACATGGGGCACGGGGCGGCCTTTCACGACAACCTGGTGGAGATTGCGAAGGTGCCTTAATGAGAGGCTTCATTCTGGACCTGAATCGATGCACAGGCTGTCAGGCCTGCCGGCTTGCCTGCAGCATCGAGAACGACCTGGGAGCAGAGGAGAGCTGGAGAGAAGTCTACACCTTCAACCTCCACAGGCGCCCGAAGGCACCCAGGTTTCACCTGTCGCTCGGATGCCAACATTGTGCGGAACCGGCCTGCCTGCAGGGCTGCCCGGCTGGAGCGTATTCAAGAGACACTGTCACCGGCGCCGTGCTTGTCGATGGGGAACTTTGCATCGGCTGCAATTACTGCAGCTGGGCCTGTCCATATGACGCGCCTCATGCCCTTGGTGGTGCGAGGACCATCTCGAAGTGCACCCTCTGCAACCATCGTTTGCTCGAGGGCAAGAATCCTGCATGCGCCACCCTCTGCCCGACCGGAGCGCTGCAATATGATGAACTCCAGCCCGGACACGGCCTCGAGGGCGTTCCGGGATTCCCCTCCACCAACATCGGGCCTGCCATCCGGTTCACGCCGCTGCGGGCCACGGGAAGCCCGCCTGAGTTGAGTACCGCACCCGCCGGGGATGCGGAGAGCGCCGGCTTTCAGGCGTTGGATTCGACAGCGTTGTCCAAAGCATCACTCCGGTCGGAATGGCCGCTCGTGCTGTTCACCCTGGGAGCAGCGCTGCTTGTGGCCATCGCGGCAGCGGCCTTCGACGGCTCCGTGCAGGTTTACTCTGATTCATTCCTGCTTGCAGCCCTGAGCGTGCTGGGCGTAAGCGCCATTCACCTGGGCTCCTGGCATCGCGGCTGGCGCGCAGTCCGTAACCTGCGCCGCTCCTGGTTGAGCCGGGAGATTGTCTGCTATCTGGCCTTCATGGTGCTGGCAACGGCAATGCTGTCCTTCCCTGCCTACATCGAGGTGTTGGGTTGGCCGGCCGTCCTGGCCGGCTTTGCCGCGCTGTACTGCATCGATCGAGTGTACGAGATCGTGAGCGGGAGCGCTATGTCCCGCCTGCACAGCGCGCGCGCCTTGCTGACCGGT
Organism: uncultured Acidobacteriota bacterium; assembly: GCA_964353465.1. GTDB lineage: Bacteria > Acidobacteriota > UBA6911 > UBA6911 > UBA6911 > JAFNAG01. Next base: position 11,348 of record CAYGWQ010000090.1, read on the forward strand.
TTGTTCCTTCTCGGCATCCTGACCGCCCACCCGATCCTAGCGGGGATGACCGGGCTCGGGAAACTCGTGCTCTATGCCCACAGGCAGCCTTGGACCAGGAGTCATGGGCGATTTCTGGCTTCGCTGTTGAGGTTGGGAGCAGGATTCGTAGTCCCTCTGGCGGTCTGGCGCGTGTATCCGGGTTGGGTGCTGCCGGCGGTTCTTGCCGGCGAACTGATCGACCGCTGCGAGTACTACCTGGACCTGGATATCCAGACGCCGCAACAGCAGATCGCGGCGGACCTGCGCAAGGCGGTGTCAGGCCTCCGCCATCCGTCCTCGTGATCCCCACCGTCCCGGCCCGAGTGACTGCTTACCCATTGGAGCGTAGGAGCTGTGAAAAAATTGGGGACTGTCCCAAGCGCCCTGTTTCAGAAACCCAACTACCAACACTTTTGCCGGGCGCGGGTGGACTGTCCCCGATTTTTTCACGGCATCGTAGAAGCGCCTGGGCACTGCAGACTTAGGCCTCGACCAGGACCTTGAATCCGCCATAGAGCATGCGCTTGCAGTCGAAGGGCATCGACTCCATGCACATCCCGGCCAGACGCGGGTCCGTCATCACCTTTGTGTTGACGCGATCGCGATGCGCTCGCGACTTGAACACGATCCAGGAAAAAACCACCGTCTCGCCCGGCTTGAGCCTGATCCTTCGCGGGAACGGAACCATCATCTTTACATTGAGGTCGTCGCCAACGCACTCCCGATACTCGAGGGCGCCGTGCTCGCGCCAGATCTTGCCCGCCTTCTGAGCAATGCGGCGGTATGCGTCCAGGTTTTTCTTTGGTACCGGCAGTACAAAGCCATCAACGTAGTTCATGAATCCTCCATGGCAGATGCCCCACATGCCGCGAGTCATCCAGCGGCACACAATCATTGTGTTACAGTCGCGGACCTTGTGCAACACGCAGCAGGACGGGAACGAAGGCAGCCTTGCCCCCCGGTTGAGCTGCCGAGGGGCCCCAGGCGGCCCCGGGGGTAGCTCAACCTCGATACCGGGTTGCCCTACTTAATCTGCCGCCACTGCATAAAGGCTTGTCCCCCATCGTAAACCATTTCTTCATGCACGACGCGCTCATTCTCAACGTCGAGGAGATAGCAGGACCCAAGGATACGGACGAGGTTCCAGGCTAGTGAACCTATAAAAGTCCTGCAAGTGCAACGACGATTCCTACGGAATTGAAGAGACAGTGCGTGATAATTGCCGGCAAGAGGTTGCCCCTGAGTCGAACGTAGTAGGCCAGCGGCAGAAAAGCCGCGAAGATCACGACGTAGTTCCATGGGGAGAAGAAGTGATAGATCGAGAAGAGTGCGGCGTTGACCGCGGGAGCCCAGGCCCCGGTGACCGGAATCCTTGGCATGAGAAAAGCTCGAAAGTACAATTCCTCGACGATTGGAGCGACGAGGCCTGAAAGAACCAGGCCGAGCCAGAGAGTGTCAGGGGAGATGCCCTCAGGGAAGCCATCGATAATAGCCCAAGGCGGCAGCCAGTGCGCTACTGCGTAAAGGATGGCCGGACGAGAGGGTCCGGCGAGCATGGCCACCACCACCGAGATTGGGTAGAGTGCTGCGACGCTCAGCAGGCTCTCGAGGATCGGAACGCGGGGGCTTCCACGAGAGGCCGTGATGGACCTCCAGCTGCGCCCGATCCGTCTTCGTTCGACAAGAAGCACTCCGACCTCGAATGGGACCAGTATCAGCGGAATGCAGAGGAGAAGGGCAAGGTAACTTGAGCCGCCGGCCAAGCTGCCGACACGAGGACTTCCTTCTCAGCTTCAGGATGGAACCTGAGTTCAAGATTCATTTAGGAGCCGAAGAAGCTTAGCTCGAACCTGCTCCCAGGAAACGGTTTTCACGACACCCGAGTCCAGCTCCTGTAAACGCCGCTCGATCTCACCAAGCCATGTAGATTCAACGTCTGTTTCGTGTTCGCTCTCAAGGCTTTCGATCAATAGATCAGCCAGCGTTGCTCGATCGCTATCGGGCAAGTTGGAAGCGCGCTTAAAAAGTTCAACCACTTCCCTTGTCATAGCGAAATCTTATCATACCTGCGGAAAAAACAAGGAGCCTGAGTCCCTAAAAAGACCATTGCTACATCGATCAATCCCTCTAACGCCCGCGCTCGCCGGCAGCAGCGCTCGTTGGGCGGCACTTACTTTAATCCGAGCTTCTTCCCTGCCGCCAGAAGGCTCAACGCTTCGCGAAGACGACGTTCCTTCGTCTGCTCACGTTTGGCGGAGTCAATCCAACCGATGTAGGCTCGCCGATACGACGGAGCCAGCTGTTCGAAGCACTTCCAGGCATGTGGATTCGTCCTCAGTGCCTGCTCGATGTACGAAGGGATCTCCGAAGGGGACGGACGTGGCGCATCGCCGCTGCGACTCGTCGGCGCGCGATTCAATCCCGGCGCCGCCAACAACCCGCGCGATTGGAGGTCCGCATACCGCCGGCGATTCGCGACCGACCATTTGCTATCGGCTTTTCGCGGCGTGAACTTCCGGACATACCGGGAATCATCGAGGCGCCTGACTATACTGTCGATCCAGCCATAGCAGAGCGCTTCCTCGACGGCGTCATCGTAGGTAAGAGACCTCACGCCCGAGCGACGCTTGTGGAAAATGAGCCAGATTTCAGAGTCCGAGTCGTGGTGCTCTCCCAGCCAATGCCGCCACTCCTGGCGGGTCCGGACGTCCAGGGTCTTGACGGCTCTTGACGACATCAGCGTGTCGCGCCTCCATTCTTGCTAGGCCGTCTCCTTGCCGTACTTGCGCATGATCTGACGGATGGGCTCGTTATCTGCGAACACCTGCCACACGGCGAGGTGCCCGCCATTCACGACTGCCCGCCAGGCGCCGGGGGTGCTCCACCGATCAGCAGGGTCCAGGTTGCCATCAGGGGAGTAAGTGCCACGCGCCATACCAACGATGATGACGACCGGATCATCAGCAACGACTTCCTGCACTTCGATCGTGTAGTCGGGAACCATGGAGAAATAGCCAAGCCAACCTGAACGCATCGTCTCCCGGCCGCGGTATTGCGTTCCGCCCGTGTCCACGAACAGGTGATCGTCAGTCATGAGTCGACACAGCATCTCGACGTCACGACGGTTAATTGCGTTTACGAATGCCAAGACAACTTCCGCGCTCGTCATGCTGCCTCGCTCGTAGTTGATCGAGCTAACGCTCCGATAAGCGACCGGGTGCGCGATTACGCCGTCTACTGAAATGCAGGCGGGCACCGGGTCGCCTTCATGCGGTGGTTAGACACTGCCCTTTAATCCTATTAATATCAGCAGTAATCCAGTGGCTATTAAAGAATAGCCTAAAATGTAAGCCATCACCATCTTTCACGTCCTGTGTTCCCCGACGTGAAAGTCCGAAAGGTGTTTTGTGGATTAGACACGCTCCCAAACCAAATGGGCCGTTTGCTGCGCACCGCGTATCAGCAAGGGAGGCGTGCTTAATATCAGCCTGTTTCCTTCCAGTTCCCAAATCCGTACTTGGTCAACGCCCACCCAGTTGGGGAAAAAACTGACTTCGGGGTGCACAACGAGTTTTTCTCCCTGAAATTCATATTTGCCGCTGTAGGAAATGTAGGTCTCGGCAGCGGCCATTTTCTCCTCCGCGCTCCCACCCATAATATCTCCCACAGCAAACTTGCGGCGGTTGGAAGGCATTAATGCCACGGACATGTAGCCGCTCTCGGAGAAAATATAGAAGCCGACGGCATCGGGACCGTACGGGTAGGTCGGGTGGCCGTCCGGACTTCTCAAGTGGAAGGACACCAATCGCCAGGTTCCCACTAGGGCTTTTTGTGTGGTGTCGGTTGACATGGGAGGCTCCTTTCAACACGATCAGACCTGGCGGAGAACTTATCGTTCACGACACAGACCTGGCGTGAATCACGGCAAAGGGCCGTGTTTCTCGCAATATTGATGTCGAAAATCCACAATCCCGTGCCTACGGCGCGCTAACGACCTGCCGCTCGGCCGCGAGCGGCACAACATGTCAACGTTCGAACCCGACGCAACCCTCGCGCGCCGATCATCTTCGTACTGGAAGAGGAGGACACTGTTCTCGGGATCAATGACGACCAGTCTTGCGGCTCGCCGGAGCAACGGATCCATCGCTCCCTCCTAGTCTGCCCAATGCCAGCGCTCAGCGGCACGGTCTTTTCGCGGCCGCTGGAGCGCCTTGTTGGACCTTCTTTGTTTTCTTCCAGTATTCAAGGTAATAACTCACCTGTTCGCTCAACTTGATAGGCTTGGCATTCAAATAGCGCCAGAACGAAGTCAGGATGATTGTTGACATGTCGTCGGCATGATCGATCGCAAGGACCTGAAACCATTTGGCAAGGCGAGATTGCCCCCAGAGTCCCCAGCTATTTCTCATCCACATGCCGAATCCAAAATGATACTGGACCAAGTCGTCCTCGGTTACACCCCGAAATTTTTCAATATCCTCGTTCTTGAGCAGCTTTTTCAGCTGGACAAAACAATCGTCCAAATCCTTTGGGATATAAATCGCTTCCTGCCTCTCTATGGCAGCCTTAGGTGACGATGGCAAGGCCGCAGTCCTACAACCAACAACGAAGAGTAGACTGGCTGTCAAAGCAATGCCGTGTTTCATCATTTGCTTATTTGGTCTAACGCCAGCGCTCAGCGGCGCGTGCGGTCCCGTTTGTTCATCCCGGCCCCACCTCTGATGGCGCGCGTCCGCTGCAGCGCATTGTTAGGCCGTGCACGACTTACCAGAGGGAAGCGTTCGGGAAACTCGATCGACTCGACTGCGAGATCGACATCCAGATCGGGCCAATAGAGGTGTGAAGGATGTGGTTGCTCTACCCTGAGCAACTGTCCGATTGGCACATCCCGAAACCATGGGAATTTGTCGAAAGGGAGAAAGAGCTCTCGCCCGCCGATCAGAAGCCAAAATCCGTGCCGTGACACGTTGGTTACTTCAACTTCGGAAATGTTTTTTCCAGGCAGTGCGGATCTCATGCTCGTGCCTCCGAATGAGTTCGAGAGCCGTGCTCAATCTGCGAGCAGTGAGGCCATAGTTCTGCGCTACCTTAATCTCCGGCTCAACCCAGAACTTCGCTTCTCCTTCAACGTGGTGGACATGCACGTGCGCACGGAGTTCCTCCCGCGAGAAGAAGAAAAACCGAAAACCCTTCTGGCGGAAGATGGTAGGGCTCACGAAGACATCTTACACCCATCGGGGATTTTGGTGGTGACCGAAATCCACGATCTTGATCTGTATGCCGTCTGGCGCCGCTTCCAGACGTCGAGCCTCTCTATCGGCCTAACGATCTTGGCGCTCAGCCGCGAGCGGCGTGAAATTCAGCTTACGACAAGCCAGAACCGATGCGCGCGGCTCGTCGGCCTGCTGCGCTCTGTTAGGCAGCCCTGTGGCCACCGGTTCTTCATTTGAGATCTGACGAATGGCCCGCCACACATTGCCACGCCCCGCTCTGTTTGACCCAGACGTTTGTAAATCGGCTTTTTCGACGGAACTCCTTCCCGTCTTTGTCCCGGCCCTCGTCGGTGTAATCCCCAGACGTTACCGCGAAATCTTTGCCGTAAACTCGCACTTTGAAGTTGCTGACCCTGGCGCTGGTGTGTGTGTCAGTATCCTTACTGGCTGCGGCGATTCCCTCCTGCTTATTGAATACGCTACTGTCCGCCTCTATATAAGAAAGGTCAGGAGCCCAGATACGTTCCAGAAGCGACGTGTTTTTGCTCAACGGAACTTGGCCCCATTCATCCGACAGTTTCGTGAGTACTTGCTCGACGTTCACTTCGCTGCCGGAAGAGGCCACAGAGGGAGCAGCAGCCGGGGTCGGCTGATTTGAGTTACAGGATGCCACGAAGCCGATCAATACAATGATGGTGGTGAGAACCAGCAGAGTTTTCATTTTTGTTTCCTACTGACTTTTAGGCCGAATGTAATTTGCCAACCGATCCAGTCTGCCGAACGACAGAACTCAGCGGCGGCTCGTAGCCGTCCACTGGAGTGATCGGTTGGGCGGAAAACACAGTAAGTAATTGAATCATGCGGCCTTGGTTGTCTACTGTTCCCTGGGTGCAAGCTTCTGCGCCTCCGAGCAGGCTGTGCCGGGGTTTCTTTCAAACAACTTTAATACTATCGAAACATTTTCCTCTCTTGTTT
>CAYGWQ010000091.1:0-17469 GCA_964353465.1 uncultured Acidobacteriota bacterium
CCTACCTTCGCCGGATGCCAAGTGGGCGCCGGATGCCAGACGGCGCTCTCACCTCAGTCACTGCCTCACCCCAAACCCCGTCCGGCGGCCGGGGCCTACTTCTTTTTGGCCGTAACCAGGGTGGCTCGGGTTATGGCGCCATCTCCATAACGGTGGGTAATGCTGTCGAGCGCTGCCGCCAGGCGGCGGTCCTTTTCCGGGATGGAATCAAACAGCTGCAGTTGCCCCGCGTTTTCCGGGGTTGCAAGATTGCTGGCATAGATTCCGATCAGGCGCACCAGTTTCCCGGTGCGGATGAGCGGCTGCATTAATTTCCATGCGACCGGGAAGATCTTCTCCGTTGTGTCGGCAGGCTTCGATAGCGTCACCCGGCGTGTGGACGTGGAAAAATCGGCCTCCCGCAGCTTGATGGTGATGGTTCTCCCACTAGCACTGTGGGAGCGCAGGCGCTGTGCCACCTTCTCCGCAAGCCCCAGCAGCGTATCGTGCAGCAACTCACGGTCGGCCGTGTCGCGATCGAAGGTGATTTCATGGCCGATCGATTTGAATCCTTCTTCCGGCGATACCACACGGTCATCGATGCCGTGAGCAAGCTGCCACAGATGATCCCCGCTCTTTCCCAGGCGGCGGATGAGATCTGCCCTTTCCAGCCGGGCAAGCTGGCCGATCTCACGGATCCCGATCCGATGGAGCTGCGCCTCCGTCTTCGCGCCCACGCCCCACAAACGCCGGATTTCCAGGGGCGCAAGAAATGCTTCCTCCTGCCCCGGCTCGACAACCACAAGTCCGTCCGGCTTCCGCAGGTCGGATGCCACTTTTGCCACGAACTTGTTGGCGGCCACGCCTACCGATGCCGTCAGGCGTTGGTCCTGATGGATGCGCGCTTTGATCTTGCGGGCGATTTCAGCGCCCGGGCCCAGCAGCCTGCCGCTGCCGGTCACGTCGAGAAACGCCTCATCGATGCTGACCTGCTCCACCAGGTCGGTGAATTCGAGGAGAACCGCCAGCATCCGCTCCGAGGCGCAGGCATACTTGGTCATTTCCGGATGCACATAGATGCCTTGCGGGCAGAGGCGCCAGGCCTCTGAGATCGGTTGCGCGGAATGAATCCCGAACTTGCGCGCTTCGTAGGAACAGGTCGCCACAATGCCGCGTCCCTTGCCGTTCTTGGGATCCGCGCCCACAATGACGGGCTTGCCTCGGTACTCGGGGTGGTCGCGCTGCTCCACCGCTGCGAAAAAGGCGTCCATGTCGACGTGCAGAATGGTACGGCTCATGTCGACTTCCGCTCCCTGTGGTATCTGCGGAAGAAATGGCAGTATCGTTCCGGAGAAAACCACGAAATACACGGCGCGGCGGCGATCACTTTACTATTCTATTGGTTGTGGCCGCCTGCCGCGCCGTGTATTTGGTGGTTGCCTTCTTGCGGCGCCGGGTCAGAGGAGCTGCGGCGTATACGCCCAAAGGGCGGGTATGCCGCCGGTGTGCCAGAACAAGATGGTCTCAGATTTTCCTATCACGCCACGGCGTATGAGGCCAATCATGCCTGCGGCGGCTCTTCCCGTGTACACGGGATCCACAAGCATCCCCTCGAGACGCGCAAACAGATCGATCGCTTCGCGTTCCGGCGGCCCCAGCACCGCATAACCGCCGCCGAGGAAATCCGCGTTGGCGAAAATGTCTTCGGGCTTGAAAGTCCGGTCCTGGCCGAGAAGGCGGCTGGTCCCGGTCGCTATTTCAGCAACCATTCGTTGCAGAGAGATGAGCTCTTCATCCACGCTGATGCCCAGGACTTGGCCCAGGTAACCGGTCATGGCCGCGCCCACCGCCAATCCGGCATGCGTACCTCCGGAGCTGGAGGCAAAGACAATGCGGTCGAAATGCTCCGTCTTCTGCTGCGCGAGTTCCTGCATGGCCGCCGCGTAAGCAGCAGCTCCCAACGGATTGGAGCCTCCCAGCGGAATCGGGTAGGGACGGCGCCCGGCTTCCTGCTCGTCGGCAACCACTTCGTCCATGACTTCCTCGCGCGAGCGGTCGCCGGACCAACGGATTTCGGCCCCCAGGAGATGATTGAGGAGCAGGTTGCCCACAGGCTCGGATGGCGGTTGTCCGCGCAGCACCAGAATGCATCGGAGCCCCGTTTTGGCGGCTGCCGCCGCGGTCTGGCGGCAGTGGTTGGACTGCACTGCCCCGATGGTGATCAGGGTGTCGGCTTTCGTACGTTGAGCATCGGCGACCAGGTATTCAAGCTTGCGCGTCTTGTTGCCGCCGCCTGCAAGCCCCGTCAGATCATCCCGCTTGACGAAAATGCGCGGCCCACCGAGATGCCGGCTGAGTCTGGCAAGCGGTTCGACGGGAGTGGGAAGGAATGTTAAGGGGGTCCGAGGCAGCCTGATATCCATAAGTCCTCCAGGCACGGGCACAGGGTTGCCATGCCGTAGGACAGATTGTATCCGCCGTTGGTCTGGAAAATCATGCAAAAACTGTCCGTGAAGGTTTTCGTATTGAAGTCTGCAGGCGTAGGCCGGCTTGGCATGCTGCAGTCGCTGCGCGGCAACCGGACGGTAAGATTCTTGCCTGCACAACGTACAGCTGTATCCCGGGATTTATGGGTGCAATCTGATATCCGAAAAAGTGGAAATGCCGCTTTGGCTATGGACCGGCGCGCTCACGTCAATAGATGCGCTCGCGGCAGCCGGCCATACCAACCAAATGCAGCTGCTAATAAAGTTCCTGTGTTTTTCGTTTGGGGCGCTCGCGTTCTTTGCGACGGTTATCGTGGCCGCCAAACCTGCCGCCGCCGCCGCCGCCGCCGGGCCTGTGCCCGAACCTGGATCCGCCGCCGCCGCCGAATTCGCGCTTCTTGGGGGGCCGCGCTTCATTCACCGTAAGAGCACGCCCATTCAGCTCTTTACCGTTCAGAGCCTGTATGGCGGCATCCATATCAGCCTCGGGGGCCAACTCGATGAATGCAAATCCGCGCGATCTTCCCAATTCCATATCGCGCATGATCTTGACGCTCGCTGTCTGGACATTCTGGCTGGAACAGAGCTGATCGAGATCCGCCTCCAACACATTGAACGACAGGTTTCCTACAAATAGTTTTCCTGGCATGAAATCTCGCTTCTAAAGATGGAGCGCTGCTTGAGGGATCGGGGGCCCCGGGTCGCCGGAACCCCCGGATTCCCGCCTACATTCTCACAACGTTTTGAGCCTGCAATCCTTTCGGACCCCTGGCCACTTCGAACTCAACCCGGTCACCCTCGTTGAGCGATTTGCGTCCGGTCCCTTCGATCGCAGTATGGTGCACAAAAACATCATCCCCTGCTTCGCGGCTGATGAAACCGTAGCCCTTTTCGTTGTTAAACCACTTTACTGTTCCTTGTTCTTTCATTTGCTTTCCTAAGTGTTAGCTGGCTCTTGCGGGCCAGCGATGTTAATCTCTGGTTTCCGTAATCATCCGCGGGCTGGAGGCCCAAAACGAAAAAAAGCTGCATCTCCGACCAGGAGTTTGCAGCTTGTTCCTATCGACGAGATCTTTACAAAAACCTGATATTAAATATTACAGCCGGTTTGGTGCAAAAGCAAGACAAATCAATGAGAAATCAAAAAGTTAGCCGCCGCACAAGCAAAGAAACCCGACTGCCCGTAACTCGCCAAAAATCACAAAACACACGAGATTTTAAATCGGGGCAAAATATGAATTGGAGTGTCTTCACGTTTTGAATGTACAGCCTGGCAGATCCCTTTTCGTGTATTCCGTGGTTGTTGTTTTGCTGTCGCCGGATGCCGGGTATTACAGTCTTAGACGCCGCAGGCGCAGAGCGTTGCCGATCACCGATACCGAACTGAAGGTCATTGCCGCCGCGGCGATCATCGGACTGAGAAGCAGGCCGAAAACCGGATACAGGACCCCCCCAGCAACCGGGATCCCCAGGGAATTGTAGACGAAGGCAAAGAAGAGGTTTTGGCGGATGTTCCGCATGGTGCTGCGGCTGAGGTTCCGCGCCCGCGCAAGGCCCCGCAGGTCCCCTTTGATCAGGGTGATGCCGGCGCTCTGGATGGCGACATCCGTCCCGGTTCCCATTGCAATCCCTACATGCGCCTGGGCGAGAGCAGGCGCATCGTTAATACCGTCTCCGGCCATAGCAACTATGCGTCCCTGTGCCTGCAATTCGCTGACGATTTCCCCTTTCTGGCCGGGCAACATCTCCGCCCGCACTTCGTCGATGCTCAGCTTGCGCGCCACATCCTGCGCCGCAGCGAGGCTGTCGCCCGTCAGCATGACCAGCCGGATGCCGTCGCGATGCAAAATGCGGATGGCTTCGGGCGTGGACTCCTTGATGGGATCGGAAACACTAAGGAGTCCGGCGGGGCGGCCGTCAATGGCCACATAGACAATCGAATGCGCATCCCGGTCCATCTCCTCCGCTTTGACCTCCAAATCCGCGGGATCGATGCCGAATCGTTTGAGCAACCCGCGGTTGCCCAAGACAACGGCATGCCCGTCGATGCTACCGGCAATGCCCATTCCCGCGAAGGATTGAAAATTCTGAGCCTCGCTGAGCTTCATTCCCCTTTGCGCAGCAGCCGATACGATGGCAGCCGCCAGCGGATGTTCGCTTCCCCGTTCCAGTGAAGCCGCCGCCTGCAAAAGCTCGGTCTCCGTCAGGGGCAGAAGGCTCAAAAGCCTGCTCAGCCGCGGCCTGCCTTCGGTAAGTGTTCCGGTCTTGTCGACGACAAGGGTGTCCACCTTCTCGAGGACCTGAAGCGCCTCGGCGTTCCGGATGAGCACGCCGCTCATGGCGCCGCGCCCTGTGCCCACCATGATTGACATCGGCGTCGCCAGGCCGAGAGCGCAAGGACACGCGACAATTAAAACCGCCACCGCGTTTACCAGGGCGAATGCAAAACGGGGAGGCGGACCTAACCAAGCCCAAATGACAAAGGTGCTCAACGAAATCAGGATCACCGCCGGCACAAAATAGGATGAGATCCTGTCCGCAAGGCGTTGGATCGGCGCCCTCGTACGCTGCGCTTCACTCACCATGCGGACGATCTGAGCAAGCAGCGTATCGCCGCCCACATGTTCCGCCTGCATGATGAAGCTGCCCGTGCCGTTTACCGTGCCTCCGGTCACCCGGGAATCCTTGTTTTTCTCCACCGGAATTGGCTCACCCGTTACCATCGATTCATTCACGGAACTCGAGCCCTCGAGAATCACGCCGTCTACCGGCACTTTCTCGCCGGGCCGGACGCGCAGCCGGTCGCCGGGCTTGACCTGGTCCAACGGGATGTCCTGATCGCTGCCGTCGGCGCGCACCAGGCGCGCCTGATTGGGCGCCAGCCGCAAGAGGTCCCTGAGAGCGCTGCTTGTCCGGCTGCGAGCGCGCAACTCCAATACCTGGCCCAAAAGGACCAGGGTGGTAATCGACGCCGCAACTTCGAAATAGACGGCGGGTTGGCCTCCATGTCCGAGAAACGATTCCGGGTAGATGGAAGGAAACAGCGTGGCGACCAGGCTGTCAACGTAGGCAGTACCCGTGCCGATAGCGATGAGCGTGAACATGTTCAGATGGCGGTTGACAATCGAGGCCCAGCCGCGCTGGAAAAAAGGGCTCCCGCCCCAGAGAACGACCGGCGTGCAGAGCAGGCACTGGATCCAGATCAGCACCCTGCCGCCAAGGTTGGGCATCCAGTCCTGGCCCGGAATCATTTCCCCCATGGCAATCAGGAGCAACGGAATGGTGAGAGCAAAGCTGATCCAGAAGCGCCTTTTCATGTCCATGAGCTCCGGATTCGCCTCTTCTTCGAGAGCCACCATGCGCGGCTCCAGCGCCATGCCGCAGATGGGGCATGAGCCGGGCTTATCGCTGACAACCTCCGGGTCCATCGGACAGATGTACTCGGTTCGGGATGGAGCTACAGCAGCCGGGGCCGCCAATGCCATGTCGCAAGATTCACAGGCTACCGATGTCACGCCCTTCGTTTCCTGGTGCGTCGCAGCGGCGTATGCCATCCCAGCGCGTATTTGCACCGGCGTCATGGCCCCCCTCGCATCGGATGAAAGATAGCGGTCCGGGCCGGCGGCGAATTTCTCAAGACAGGAGGGACAGCAGAAATAATAAGTTTTCCCCTCATGCGCCATGCTCCCCGCAGCCCTGCGCGGGTTCACTTTCATCCCGCACACCGGATCAAGGGCCGTTTCCACAGGTTGATCCAAAACCGGGAATAGACTGCGAGGGGGAGCTAGATATTGGCCGGGGTTTGCTCGAAAGCGCTTCTCGCAGGACGGGTTGCAGAAATAGTAGGTCCTGCCGGAATACTCCACTTTGCCCGCAGCCCGGAGCGGATTCACGCGCATGCCGCATACCGGATCGATTTCCTCGGCCGGTTTTGAGTTCTCCCCCATGCCTACAGGCTCATCTGGTTTCATCCGTCCCTCTCCTGGCATTCTTTTGGCAAACTACTACTCTACCACAGACGGAAGGCTGCATATCCAGGGCACCGACGCTGTTATTTCAGCGGCCAATTGCCTGGTACTTCGTTTCATAAATATAGCCACGTGTTTGGTCGAGAGGCAACCATGGCAGATCGAGAGAGCGCGGCGGGCGCAATCGAACCAAAATCACGCACGCATCGTCTAATTCTATGAGATTAAAGATTTTTTATGCAAATAACTGTTGCGATTTTTTAAGAAACCTGTGATCCTATGGCCAAAATCCGTACTGTGATAAATGCTTTGGATCGCGGTGGCCAAGACGCGGTGGCCCTCGCCTTAATGCACTGCGCTCCCTGATTTTATAGAGAAGTGCGAAGGAGTAGAGATGATCGGGATTCTTCTGACCCTTCTGGCAGTTCTCTTGGTAATCTGTCTGGCCTTCTGCCATGGCGAACTGAGTCAATCCAACCGCGACCCCTCCAGAGATCTTCCCTTTCTGGAAAAAATCCCCAGGAAAAAGGACTGAGTTTGAGGCGACAGTCCGCGAATCTTGCGAGGGTTGCCATGAACCGACGACAGTTTGTGTCCCTTCCATTTGCGATGGCGGCTTCGCCGCTGCTGTCTGCTGCAGAGAAGCCGAACATTATCTTTTTCCTTGCCGATGATCTCGGCTGGGGAGATTTGAGCTGCTACGGGCAGACGAAGGTGGCAACCCCCAATCTGGACCGCCTCGCGGCAGAAGGCATGCGCTTCTCGCAAGCCTATGCGGGAAGCACCGTGTGTGCACCATCGCGCGGCTCGCTGATGACTGGGCTTCACACCGGGCATGCGACGATCCGTGGCAACAAGAAACCGGAAGCAGGCCTGCTCCCTCGCGAAGTAACAGTCGCGTCCCTCCTGAGGCAGGCGGGCTATCACACGGCAATGTTTGGAAAGTGGGGATTGGGCGGCCCCGGCACGGGGAGCGTGCCGAACACTCGGGGCTTCGACCAGTTCTACGGCTATCTCGACCAGCAGCATGCCCACAACTACTACCCGGAGCATTTGTGGGACAACCAGAACGAAGTATTTGTCACCGGCAACTGGTTCGAGCAACGCAAGGTGTATGCGCCGGATCTCTTTACGGAGCGAGTTCTCGCGCTCGCAAAGAAGCCGCACAGGCAGCCGTTCTTCCTCTGCTGGACTACGACGATCCCCCACGCCAACAACGAACTCGGCGCACTGCGCGGAAACGGCATGGAAACCCCTTCGGATGCTCCTTACTCGTCACGTGACTGGCCGCAGACCGAAAGGAATTTTGCCGCGATGATCGCGCGCCTGGATGCCGACCTTGGGCGCCTCGTTGAAGTCCTGCGTCAGTCCGGGCTCGAGCGCAACACGCTGCTGTTTTTCTCAAGCGATAATGGTCCGCACCGGGAGGGAGGCCACAATCCGGACTTTTTTGACAGCAATGGCCCGCTCCGCGGCATCAAGCGGGACCTGTATGAAGGCGGCATCCGTGTGCCATTCATCGCATGGTGGCCGGGCCGCATCGCCCCTGGGAGCGTGAGCGACGCGGTGATAGCCTTCTGGGACATCCTGCCCACGGCAGCCGAGATCGCAGGAATTCGGCCCCCGTCCGGAATCGACGGACGCTCCTTCGCTCCGGCGCTTTTCGGGAAGCCTCTGCAACCGCATTTGCCCCTCTACTGGGAGTTTCACGAGCGAGGCTTCACGCAGGCGGTGCGGATCGGCGATTGGAAGGGCGTGCGGCCGGATGCCGGCGAACCGGTCGAACTCTATGACCTGAGGGAGGATATCGCGGAAGAGGCAAACGTTGCCGCCGGGCATCCGGATGTGGTAGCAAAGATCGATGCGCTGATGCGCTCGTCGCGAGTCGAATCAGCAGAGTTTCCGATCCGCCCCCGCAAACGCTGAGGCTCCTGCCGTCAACGGCATCAACTACCGGTTGATCCCCAGGCGACCCAGCTCGTTTCTGCCGCGAAATGCCAGCCGAGCCCCACGCAGCAAAGCCCCGGAGGAGCCGAATGACAGCAGTTGGTATCTGTCGCGAAGCTCAGTTGCAGAATGTGCCGGCCGAGCCCCGGAGAATGTGCCGGCCGAGCCGCGGAGAATGTGCCAGCCGAGCCGCGGAGAATGTGCCAGCCGAGCCGCGGAGAATGTGCCAGCCGAGCCCCAATGTGCCAGCCGAGCCCCGGAGGGGCAGAAAGATAATAGCCGGGGGCGCAAGCCCCCGGATAGGATATTGCATTTAACGAGCCCCGGCAGGGGCGAAAGATCTTTTGTCCGGAACCATTTTCTGTCGCCCCTCCAGGGCTCCGCGCTGATTTCTGGCCTAACCTCGGGCTCGCGCCCGGGGCTATTATCTTCCCGCCCCATCGGGGCTTGCCTCATAAGCGGAGCGAATTTTGCGACAGCAACCAGCTCGGATCCATGAACAAAATCGCACCGACATCTCGAAAAACGGCCAAGATCTATGAGCCGTCTCGAGGCCCGATTCCGGACTTGGCATCCATTCTTTCGGCAAGTTCAGTCGAGGATGCGGGGGGCTCCCCAAGGCTGTGCTCCCAAACCGCGCGGTTCTCCATGCACAGATAGACAAAGACCCGAGGCGCGTGCTCCCCGATCCAGGCTCGCATCTTCGCGTACATCTCATCGCGAATGGGCCGGAAATAGCGCAGCTTGCCGTGATTGCCGGGGACAAATTCGCCGTAGGGAATTCTGGACCGCGGAAAACGTTCCCGTACGATGTCCTTGAGGTGGGGAGTGAAGCGCAGACATCCGAGGCTGATCCAGCAGACGCCTTCGGGATCTACCTGCCGGAACAGCTCTCGAACAACTTCTTCATATTCCCGCTCCCAGCCTGGGTAATAGATCATAGGATCAAAGTGAAAGCCGACGCGATATCCCAACCCCTGGCATAGGCGTGCCGCGCTGAGCCGCTCCGCCAGGGAAGCGGTCTTGTGCTCCTCACTGCGGATCACGCGCCCCGGATTGAGTGACCATGAAACGATTGTATGTCCTCCGTGATCCACGTCCCGCAGGTTCGCTATTTGAGCGGTCTTCGTCTTCAGTTCAAGAACCGCATTGGGAAGCGTGCCGAAAAACGGGATGAGCCGGCGCGAGTAGAACGTAAGGTCATCGAGAGCAAGAGAATCCGCTGTTTCTCCGGTGCCGATGCGGAACGTACGTTCCGGAAAACGCCGCACCTTTGCCTTCACCTCGCTCATCAGGTCTTCGACATTGGTGTAGACGGTCAGGGCCGGATTGTTGAGAAAGGCCTGCAGTACGCAATAGGTGCATTCCAGATGACAATTCAATGCGAAGTTGATCACCAGATAGTTGCAGCAGATCTCAGCGCCGGCGCCCGGGCACTCCTTCATGAAGCTGCCCCGATTCCGCGCCAGGATCAGAGTGCGTTTGGCTGTGGTACGGAAGTCGGACCCGGCACGCAACTCAGGGAGAAGAGTGTCGACATCCTGAACCGTGGAAGTGGGCACGCCCGGAAGCCTCTGCAGCACCTCATGGGTGAGGGCGTCATTCCACGCTTCATCCTGAACCACGACGCGCTCGGGACGATAGGAAACCATAGGCATCTTTCACAAGATCCGGTACAGGCGGTCCAGGGATGAATCACGGCATGCGCGTTCCAACGCATCGACCGCCTCGCGAAAAGCCTGCGCGGAACCGGCCTCGAACTCCACACGCAGGCGCGGGCTCTCAAAAAAAGGATCCGGCGACAGGCGGATGCTTCCCGGCAGATTCAGCTGTGCTTTTTCTGCAAGAAATGTCGCCCGCACACCGGCAATCCGCGGGTTTCGTTGCTGATAGAGCAGAGCGTACACCTTCTCGCCCTTTTGGAAGGCCGAGAGGCCCACTGCATTGGCGATGGCCAGGATTTCCGGCTGGTTCAGGACCACTTCGAGGGTGGTTTCGGAGATAGCGGCAAGGTCCTCTGCCAGTTCCAGGACTTCCCGCTGCAGGCTGGCGCTCAATCGGATCCGGCCCAACACCGGCACCATTCTCTCCTGCGTTTCGGGCGAAGTCCGGGCCAGCCGCTCCGCACTCGCCTGCGTCAGGTGTCCCGCGCTCAACAGGCATCGCAGGCCGGGGCACAGATCATGCAGTTTGAGGTAACTGTGCAGAACATTGCGGTGCGCAGGAACACCGAGCAGAGGAAGAAAGCGTTCCACCAGGGTTTCCTCCTCAACCCCGCAATGATGCCGCAGCGTGCGAAGGACTCGCGCCACCTCCAGCGGGCCAAGCTGCCGGTGGGCAAGGTTGTCCCATACAGCTATCAGAAAATCCCGGAGAGGGCTGGACTCAGCAGGTTGCCTGAGTCTGGCCACAACCGCCGCTTGGCCCAGGACACGAAGCGCGTGCAATCTGCGGAATCCGCAGAGAATGCGGCATCCCGAAGAGGCAATACCCTCCTGCAGGATCACCGGATTCATCTGGCCAACCGCCTGCAGCGAGGCGCTCATTCGAGGCAGGTCGAGATCTTCGGTGATGCGGAAGGTTTCGTCATTGAAGTCGATGACAGATAGGGGCACCTCTTGGATTGTCATGGCTCGAAGGATAAACCGCGGGAGTTTTCAAAACCACTGGCAATTTGCCTCCGTCACGCCGAGATTCCCAACCGGCTTCCGCCCTGCCTGCATCATCTTCTGCACCTACGCTGTTAATTCTGGACAGTTATTTCGGCTCTGATATAGAGTAGGGTTGCCGCTCTTCTATTGGTATTGATCAAAGTCATCAGGAGCACTCTCCCGAGCGGGCGGCTCCCGTACGGCAACTGTGCTCCGCATTGATAAGGAGCTGGAGACATGAACTCCCTGTCGGGCTCAACACGCAGAACCTTTCTACTCATCGCTTTTATTTTGGGCTGCATGGCGCTTTTCAGCCCCGGCCAGAAGGCCCTCGCGCAGGATCCCACTACTCCTCAGTATACGCCGGAGGAGTATAGCGCCTACCAAGCGGTCACGGGCGAAGCCGATCCCACGAAGAAAATGGACCTGATCCTCACGTTCTTCAAGACATATCCGAAATCGTCGTTAGCTCAACACGTTACGGCTGATTTTCAGACCATGCTGAAGAATCTGCAGGATGCCAGGAAGTGGAGCCAATCGATAACCGATGGGCGGCAATTTCTGACCGTGGTCCCCGGCGACAACTACACCATCGCGCTCGTGGCGACAGCCTACGCCGAAACCAAGGACTACAGAAATTTTGTGATTTTCGGTGAAGAAGTATATAAGGCAAACCCCAATGGCAATCTCGCTTACTCCATGGCCAAGGCATACCAGAATCTCGGCAATAATGCCAAGCTTGCCGAGTGGGCTGAGAAAACCGTCGCCAGACTTCCCGATAACTACGAGATGCTGCTCGAGCTTGCCAAAATCTATATTGATGCGAATCGAACGGCCGAAGCGGACAAGTACGCCAAGCAGTGCCTTAAGGTGATCCAGGCGGCCGCCAAGCCGGAGCAGTCGAATGACAAGGACTGGACTGCGTATAAGAATCATGCCCAAATGGCGTGCTACTACATCATTGGGAAGATCGCCTACGACAGGCAGAGTTACGCGCAGGCGGTCACCAATCTTGAACAATCCCTTAAATTCAACGCACGCAATGACATGGCTTATTACTACCTCGGGCAGTCCTACTGGCAGACGCGGAATGCTCCCCTGGCGCTGAAGAATTTCGCCAAGGCGTCGCTTCTGGGGGGAAATGCGGCCGGGCCGGCAAGGCAGCAGCTCGAAAACATGTGGAAAGCCTCGCACCAGGGATCCCTGGCAGGTTTGGACAAGGTCATTGCCGCCGCCAAAGCCGAGCTGCAGGGAAAGTAGCAGACGGCAGTACGCAGCAGATCGACGTCGTCGAGTTCGACAACAGGCCGCGCACAGTAGATTTGCATGCCGCCATACAGCAAGGCATACGCTGATGCAGTGGTGATTGGCGGGGGAATTATCGGCGCGAGCATCGCGTATCACCTCGCCTGCCAGAAACCGGGAAAGATCATCCTCCTTGAGCGAGAAACCCTGCTGGGTACTGGCTCCACAGGCCGCTGCGCGGGCGGCTTTCGCTGCCAGTTCTCCACGGAAATCAATATCCGTCTGTCACTCCTGAGCGTCCCGAGGATCCTGGCCTTCCAGGATGAATTGGATTGGCCGGTCGATGTCCACCAGAACGGATACCTGTTCCTCCTTGCCGGACCCGAGGAAGTGGACGCCTTCCGCAAAAGCATCGCGCTTCAGAATAGCCTCGGAGCGCCTTCAGAATTCCTGGAACCGGAGGAGATAGCGCGCATCGCGCCGCATGTTTCTCTGGACGGCGTGTTGGGCGGGTCCTATTGCAGCCAGGACGGCATCGCGGATCCCAGCGGCATGACGCAGGGTTATGCGAACGCCGCACGCCGCCTTGGGGTCGAGATCCGCACCGATGTTGCGGCTACGGGCATCCGGAGCTCCAAGGGCAGGCTTGAAGGTGTGGAGACAACCGGGGGCTATGTGCCGGCAGGCGCCGTTATTAATGCCGCGGGCCCGCACGCACGCGAGGTGGCGTCATGGGCGTGGGTCGATCTTCCCGTATATCCGGAGAGACGCCATGTGTATGCCACGTTCCCGTTCGATCGGGCTCCAGCCAGCCATCTTATGGTGATCGATTTCGCAACGACTTTTTATTTTCATCGGGAGAGCGGCGGCGTTCTCATGGGGATGGCGGATCCGAACGAGCCTCCGTCTTTCAACCTGGCCGTCAACCCGGATTTCCTGGAAAAGGTTCTTGAGGTCGGGCTCAAACGCTATCCGGACCTTGCCGGCACCGGCATCAACCGGTCATGGGCCGGGCTCTACGAAATGAGTCCTGATGCCCATCCAATCCTCGGCAAAGTGCGAGGGATGGAGGGACTCTATCTTGCGAATGGATTCAGCGGGCATGGCTTCCAGCACGCCCCGGCGGTGGGCCAACTTCTCACTGAGGAGGTCGTATTGGGAAGCGCCCGAACTCTCGACATCACCCCCCTCAGGCTCGACCGCTTCCGACTGCAGGGGTCAATCCGCGAAAACAATGTCGTCTGACCTCTGATAACCGCTCGCGCCGCTTTAATAAACCACGAAATACACGAAATGACCGAGTTAGGGCATAGATAGGGACCAGACTATCTGTACCATATGAAGACAAAGCGGATAGGATGCCTGCAACCCGCCCCACGGGGCACAACGCTTCGCGTTGTGCCATCTTGTTTCGGATCCAGTGGGGGATCAGGAGAGCCGGGTATTCCTTGCCCGTGGCCGGTTCGTTTTCGTGTATTTCGCTTATTTTGTGGTTATTGTTTTGGCTGTCGCGGGCGACGCCGTTCTCTGCTATTTCGGCCGGTTATTGGCGATGGCTAGGCGCCAGGAACGCGCGCGTTCGCGCCAGCGCACGGTGACCACATCGTCGAGAATCGTATAGAGCACAGGAATCGCCAGCAAAGTGAGCAGGAAGCAGAGTGACTGCCCGCCAATGATCACCACTCCGATCGCCGCGCGCGTCGCCGACCCGGGTCCCGTGCCCAGTGCT
This sequence comes from uncultured Acidobacteriota bacterium, assembly GCA_964353465.1. Taxonomy (GTDB): domain Bacteria; phylum Acidobacteriota; class UBA6911; order UBA6911; family UBA6911; genus JAFNAG01. The sequence goes on from CAYGWQ010000091.1 coordinate 14,006, forward strand.
GTGGGAATCATCCCCGCAACGATCGACAGGGTGGTCATGAGAATCGGACGGAAGCGGGCGCGGTTCGCTTCGATCATGGCTCGGTGGCGCTCGTAGCCGTACTCACGGCGCAGCCGGTTTATAAAGTCGATTTGGAGAATCGAGTTCTTTTTGACGACGCCGAACAAGAGCAGCAGGCCCAGGGCGCTCCACATGTGCAGGGTCTTGCCGGTGGCGAAGAGCGATAGCAAGGCAAATGGCACGGCCAGCGGCAGCGAAGCCAGAATGGTGATCGGGTGGATGAAGCTCTCGAACTGCGCCGCGAGCACGATGTACATGAAAATAAACGAAAGGACAAAGGCAATGAGGAAACTCGTGACCATTTCCGCCATCACTTTGCCCAGCCCGGCGAAATAGTAATCGTAACCCACAGGCAATGCGGAACCGGCGATGACTCCCTGCACGTCGCTGATCGCCGAGCTCAGCGATTTGCCGGGCAACACATTGGACGACAAGGTCACCTGGTGCTGCCGGTTGTAGCGATCGATCTGGGCGGGCCCCGTGCCGCGCTGCATGATCGCCACGTTGTCGAGCCGCACCAGGCGGCCCTGGGCGGCAGGCACCATCAGCCCGCCGATGGCCCCCGCATTTGCCCGCTGTTCGGGCCGGACTCGCAGCCGCACCTCGTAGAGCTCATCCCCTTCCTTATACTTGGTAATGTCCTGCTCGCCCGAAATCATCGTGCGCAGCGCCTGCGCGATGTCTGTAACCGACACTCCCAGATCGGCAGCCTTGTCGCGCAGAATGTGGACTTGCACTTCGGGGTTGCCGACGTTGACGGAACTGTCGACATCCACCAGCCCGGGAATCTGTTTCATTTTTTGGGTGAACTGGTCGGAGAAGCTCGATAGGACCTGCAGATCGGGACCGCGAACGATCACGTTCACCGGCGTCGCCCGGCCGCCGATCGAACTTACGTTCTGGATGGCCACCCGCACCCCCGGAAAGTCCTGCAGAGCAGCGCGGGCCAGCTCCATCACGTCAAACTGGCTGATCTTGCGGCTCTGCAGAGGTGACATCCGGACGTAGATGGAACCGTCGGTGACCCCGCCGGTGCCTTGCGAGTTGATAGTGGTCAGGAGGTGCCGCACTTCGGGCAGTTTCCGGATGCGCTCCTCCATCCCGTTCAGGATGGCGTCGGTGCCGCTCAGCGACGTGCCTTCGGGCGCTTTGACCACTACTTCGAATTCGTCTTGGTCGTCCGCAGGAAAGAAGTCCATGCCGATGCGCCTGCCCATCGGAATGATCGAAAGGAAAGTCAGGGTACAGATCAACACCATGGTCTTCCGATGCGCCAGGCTCCACTCCAATGCCCGGATGTACGTGTTTTCCAGCCAACGATAGAATCGCGATTCCTTGGATCCATGATGTGCCGTCTCATCCGCGCCCTCCCGGATCCGGATGAAACGGGAAGACAGCATCGGGGTCAGCGTAAAGCTGACCAGCAGCGATACCAGAATGGAGGCTGCTGCCGTCACGCCAAAGCCCTGCAGGAAACGCCCGGGGATGCCTCCCAAAAACACCACGGGAGCAAAAATCACCACCAACGACAGGGTGGATGCCATTACAGCGAGGCCGATTTCCTTCGTGGCAACCACCGCGGCGTCGAACGGTTTGAGTTTCTTCTCCTCGATGTGGCGGAAAATGTTCTCGAGAACCACGATGGCATCATCAATCACGATTCCTACAGACACCGTTAGCCCCAGCAGCGTAATGGAGTTCAGCGTATAGCCGAGCGCGCGTATGATCGTGAAAGTCGCTATGAGGGATGTTGGAATAGCCAGGGCGGCAATCAGTGTGGCACGCCAGTTGCGCATGAAGAACAGGACCACAAGGCTGGCAAACAACCCGCCGAGGACCAAGTGCTCGTAGATGGCGTTGATCGAGCCTTCGATAAACACCGATTGATCGCGGATCACGTTGATACTCAGGTCCGGCGGCAATGACCCGCCGATCTCCGCCAGCTTCGCCTTGACCGTGTCAATCACCAGGACCGTGTTGGTGCCGGACTGTTTGCGCACCAGCAATGTCACCGAGGGCCTGCCGTCCAGACGCGCCAGGCTGCGCGGCTCCTCGAAACCATCCGTCACCGTGGCAAAATCCCGCAGGCGGACTGGAATGCCGCCGCTGGTGCTGACGATCAGCTCGAGGAACTGCTCCGGCGAGGAAATGCGCCCCAGGGTGCGCAGGGTCAGCTCGCGCTGCCCCTGGTCGAGGCGGCCGCTCGGGATCTCCACATTCTGGCGCTGCAGCGCCGACGAAACCTGACTGATGCTCAACCCGAGCGAATTCAGCTTTTCTGCGTCGATCTCGATCTGGATGGCGCGCTCACGCCCGCCGACCAGCAGCACCTGGCCGATGCCGCTGACCCCTTCCAACGACTGCTTGACCTGCTTGTCGGCGATTTCGGTGATTTCTCGCAGGCTCCGGTCCCCGGAGATGCTGATGGACATGATGGGCGAGGCATCTGGATCCACTTTCTCGACGACCGGAGGATCCATGCCGGCAGGCAGCCGGCGCTGAATCGCGGCGACTTTGTCACGGACATCCTGCGCCGCCTGCTCGATGTCGCGCTCGAGCACAAAAGTGACGATGACGCGCGAGACTCCCTCGACCGTTGTGGCCCGGAGTTCGTCTATTCCCTGGATCGTATTGACGGCCTCTTCGATCTGCTTGGTAACCTCCGTCTCCAGCTCCTCGGCGCTGGCGCCGGGCAGGAGGGAGGTAATCACGACAACCGGGATGTCCACTCTCGGGAATTGATCGATCCCAAGCTCGCGGAACGAGGTCACGCCCAGAACCACCAGGGCCATGATCAGCATGGTGGCGAACACCGGGCGACGAACGCATAATGCAGCCAGACCCATCTAGCTCTCCTTCCTGATTTCGATCCGGCTGCCCTGATGCATCCTGGTTAGTTCTGTAGTCGCGATCCAGGCGCCCGGCGTGAGTCCTTCGAGAACTTCAATGACATCGCCAACACGGTCCCCCAGCTTCACCACCTGCTCGCGGATCTGTTGATTTTCGATGAGGTAGACCTTTTGTATGCCGTAATACGAAATCACGGCGCTCGCCGGCACGCGCAGGATCGTGTCTGTCCTGGAGGTAGTCAAGACTGCACGGGCGAACAGGCCGGGACGAAGCCTCTGGCTGGAATTATCGATTTCTGCTTCGATCAAAAACGTGCGGCTCTGCGGATCTATCGTGCGCGCCACGCGTGCGACCCGCCCCTGGAATTTTTCGCGGTATGCCTCAACAGCAATCTCAACCCCGGCGCCGACCGCAACATAGGGGAACCACTGCTCCGGGATGCCGGCACGGAGCTTCAGTGGGCTCATCTGGGTGATGGACATGATCGGGCCCTGCTCCTTGATGTATTGTCCGATCTCCACCTGGCGCATGCGCACCGCACCATCGAAGGGAGC
>CAYGWQ010000092.1:0-17387 GCA_964353465.1 uncultured Acidobacteriota bacterium
GGAGTGTCCGCAGCAGTCCCGTGGCATTTCAGGCAGATTGCGCTATTCTGGGGACTCGAGGACCTCATGTTGAAGTGCGACATGACCTTGTCGGCTTTTTCGATCATCCCCAGCATCACCCAGCTTCGTGCATGTCTGGTGCCCAGCCACTTTTTGTACTCTCGCGCATGGCAAGTTCCGCAGACTTCATTGCCTACGTACTTCGCTCCGGGTCGGGTGAAGGAATCCAGGTTTTCTACTTTCAGCCGGTAGTTCCCCGCGGTGGACCTTGCAAAAAGAGAGGCGAAGAGCTCCTGATCGGGCACAGGCTCGCCGACCCACAAAGTCTTGATGTACTCGATCAGGTCGTTCAAGTTTTCCTTCGCCATATCGTTGGTGACGCCGTGAGTGTCGCCCGGATTGAAAACGGTCCAGATTTCCTCCAGCGAATAGCAGCGGCCATCGTGCAGGTAGGGCGAAGTGTCGTAGATGTTCCCGAGTTGAGGCGTATCGAATTCCCCACTTTTGTCTATGTTCGACTGAGTTCCGACGTCGTGAGCCATGCGGTCGGTGTAATAGGAAGCGGGGTGGCAGGTTATGCATCAATTGGCCACCGGGATGTAGCGCCCGTCCTTGGTGTAAGCCCGCTCGAAGGCTGCTTTGCCCCTCCTCTGGAACTCGTTCAGCCGCCCGTCCGCGCTTGCGTAACGGCTCTTCTTCAACGGAAGTGATTCGATAAAATGGACCGTCGCTTCGAGGTCATCCTGCTCAAAACCGTGGGAGCGGAAGAACAGCTGGGCAGCCCTTGGTCCGTCCTGGCGTTGCAGCGAGGGGTTCGTTCCTGACCACTTGTAGGGCCCCGTCTCCGCTATGCCTCTCATCGTCCTGTTATCTACCAGATTTTGCCCGATTCCTTCTTCCGGCGCGACAATGTCGTAGACCAGCCCGTCAACGTTATTCTCAGGGTGGCACGTGTTGCAGCTCAACTGTTTCTGAAAGCTGATGCTGCTGTAGTTGAAAAGCCTGGCGCCCCTGCGCAGGACGGTTTCGATCTTGGGCCCTCCCAGATCTATTGCGCCAGCAACCCGGTTCTTCTCGGCCTCGATGATCTGGATGGAATCGGAGAGCCGGTTGGCGACGTAGACCCAACGACCATCGGGCGAAACGACGATGTCTTTGGGATTGTTCTGCGTAGGAACGCGGGCCAGAACATATTCAGAGCTTAGGCCCAGGTTGCGCGCGTTGAGGCTGATGGCTTCGTCGGACAGCCCGATCTTCCCGTCCTGAGCCTCTAAAAGCTCGGCCACTCTCTTCATGTCTACCACGGTGACGGCATTGACCCCGCTCGATGAGACGTAGAGCCTGTGGCCATCCGGCGAAAACGCCACGCCGAACGGATCGGCATAATAGAGGTTCACCTCATCCAGCAGGAAATAGGCCACGCGTCCCCGCGGTCCGGCTTCGGCAATGGCAAAGCCGTGGGTAACCATCCAGCCTTGGTAGACTTGTGTTTCCGGAAGGAGGTTCTTGGGCAGTTCCAGCGCTACCACAACGAAACGGTTGTCCGGGGAAACGGCAAGATCCTGTCCGATGAGGGTTGAGAACAATTGACGCCGCCCGGCTACGACCTGGCGCTTTGCATCGATCACTGTGAGTTCGAGGACCGGAGGTGTCCGAAATGGGACGGCGATTGAGAACTGGCTTGATATGTACAAGAACTGGTAGTCCGGAGAAAATGCTATTCCGAAGGGTGCACGGCCCGCCTCGAGCCTTTTGATCTCCTTGAAATCGGCAGTATCGATCACAGACACGTCGTCGGTGCCCAGGTTTGCCACGAACAGGTATCTTCCGGTCTCATCCGTGACCAGGTCGTGAGGGTCATCCCCGACAGGGATCAGCCCGATGACCTCCATGCTCCCTACATTGACAACCGTTACATTGTCGTCCCAGCGGTTGCTGACGTAGAGACGGCTCTCGTCGGGGCTGAGCGCAGCGCCGAACGGATTGTTTCCCGTCTTCACACTGCTTACAACTCTGCGGATTCCGGTGTCTATGACCAGCACTTCGGAGCTATTCTCGCAAGTAACGAAAAGCCGGCGGCCGTCTCTTGAAAGAGCCATTTGAATCGGGGACTTGTAGAGGTCGTCTTCCCGAACGGCGAAGGTTGCCCTCCTGCTTCCATCGCGGGACGGCTTGGACGAATCACCGGGAAGGAGATTGGAGGATGCCAGCGCAACCAGCGTTGCGAGACCAAATAAAAGGATACGAGATTGACTCATCATTTCAAATCTGGCATCCCTACTTCTTCTGCCGGAGAACGTAGGGCACGGCTTTTCTCACCGCGTCCGAGACCCGGTTCTCGGGCGCCAACTCTTTGTTCTCGTGACATCCGATGCATCCGCGGCTGGTTCCACGCCGGACCCAGATCCACCGAGGCATTGTCTCCAGGACCTTCCCTTTTTCGTCCAGAAGCTGCATCAAAAAGGGAGTGTCGGCCGGCACCTCGACAAAAAACGAGCCATCCGGCTCGACGGGCGCTTCACCCAGAAGGCGCGTTCCCGCGTCAGGGATGGACTGTGATGGTGACCTCCTTTGCTGTGTGGAGGAGGCAGGTACCCCCTCGACAAATCTGACGCGCTTTACATCGCCCTTTCGGATCGCCTTGACCTCGGGCATGTTTGATTCGTAAACGCTCAGACAGTGCAGATGACCCCAGGTGAGGGAATCAACGACGGCGCTGATCAATCCCTGCGGCTCCGGTCTCGGCACGACCGCCTGTGCATCCAGGTCCTCCCACTTCGGGTCGTCGAAGATCTGCTCTCCCGGCATTCCCTTCTCCAAATCGAACAAGTAGATGCCGTAGCTTTCCTTTCCCGAAGAAAAAGAAACGACGAGTGTGCCGTCGGTAGAAGGATGCGGATACAGATACCGTCCTGTTCCCTGGCTCAGCCGGTCATAGCTGTGGAGGGGGCGTCGAAAAGAGACCCTGGCAAGCTGCCCGCCGGAGTCCGTCGGATTGGCAGATTCCACGAACACCAGCGTCCGGTCCGGCATCTCACAAGGCATCGTCTTGAAATACGCACCTTGATCGGTCCCGCAAAAGAGGTTCAGGCCGGTGCCATCCCAGTTGGCGGCCAGCAGCGGAAATTTCTCCGGGCTGTTTGCGTATTTCTGCCGGCTTGTGAACAGCACCCTGCCGTCCTGAAGAACGGTCGGTGAAAAGTCGCTCGAGAGGTTGAAAGTTGTCCGCCAGGTCACAGACCCGCGACCTTGGACGGGCTCCAGGTTCGCGGCGTAGAGTGATGTGGCAAGCTCCGGTCTCCCGTCCTGGTAAGTCCCGGCTGCGTCCGAAATGAATGTGATCCACCGCACCTTGTCGTCGAAGTCAGGAGGCGTGATAGAGCTCTGCGCGAGGTATGCGGGCTCACGACAATTTCCAAAGCCCCTGGTGATCTGTCGTTTGTTCTTGCCGTCGGGATCCATCTCCCAGATGTCCCACTTGTCCTGTGCCGTGCGCCTTCCGGAGAACAGGATCCGTTTCCCATCGAAGGAGACGGAAGGATCCGCTGCCGCTGCGAATTCGGGGGTGAGAACGGCAGGAGAACCATGACGCGCCAGAAGAACGATACGGCTTCCCTTGTCGGCAGCTCCATTCAGGAGAAACCGTCCGGCCTGGCCGCCGTGCAATTTTGCGGTGAAGGGCACCTGGGTAAAAACCATGTCGTAATTCGATTGGCTGGGTGTCACCGACATTCCAGGTTGAAACGCCACCAGGAGGAAGGCAAAGGCGGCAAAGCGCTTCTTCATGGTTCAATCACCTTGAGGAACTGGTTTGCCATCACCTCCTTCAGCTTTTGCGTCTTTCCGCTGGGCCATTGGACGGTCACCTCATCCACTTTGGTGCGCTGCCCGAGCCCGAAGTGGAGCCTGGGGTCGTTCTGGGAGAGGTAGCTGCTCGCGGACATCTTCTCTGCCACCTGGGTGAAGTCGCCTGAACGCACGATCACCCTGGCGCCCACGCCGTCTCTGTTGCTCTTGGTGCCGATCAGTTTCAGCGTGAGCCAGTTGTTTCGGTTGCCTCCGTCATTTCTGAGGAGGACGGACGACTGGTCGATGTTCAGAACGAAGAAATCCAGGTCTCCATCGTTGTCGAAATCGCCGGTAGCCAGGCCACGGGCCACACTCCTCGTGTCGAAGTAGGAACCGACGGATCTGGAAACATCGACGAAAACACGCTGTCCAGCCGGTCCCGCGACATTTCTCATGAGAAGCTGCTCCTGCTTCTCTGAAAGACGATGACCATCTCCGTTTGCGATGACGAGGTCCTGCCGGCCATCGTTGTCAAAGTCCATGAAATCACCGCCCCAGGACCAGAACTGGGCGCTTACCCTCGCCACGCCCGTTGAGACAGATATCTCCTCGAAGAGCCCACGGCCCAGGTTTCGGAAAATCCCGATGTAATTCATGGCGGGCACCATGAGGTCGAGCTTGCCGTCCCCATTGAAGTCAGCGAAATCGCCTCCCATGGATGAGACCGCATTGCCGTGCTGGCCGAACGCTGCGCCACACTCGATTCCGGCCTCTGTGAATGTGCCGTTGCCGTTGTTGTGGTACATGTAGTTCTGCATGGCATCATTGGCGACGAAGATGTCAGGCCAGCCGTCGTCGTCATAGTCCGCCGACAGGACTCCCATGGCTCGACCCTTCTTATTTATGCCCGCTTTTGCGCTGACATCAGTGAAGGTCCCGTCGTGATTGTTGTGGTAGAGGACTGACAACTGTCCGGGGTAAGATAGAGGGCCGGGATACACTTCCGCCTCGTAGAAAAGCCGGTACTTGCTGTCGAACTCGAGATAGTTGCCGACGAACAGGTCAAGGTATCCATCCTTGTCATAATCGATCCAGATGGCGCCCACGCTCCACTGACCGCAAGCGACGCCGGCCTTTTCCGTGACGTCGGCGAATGTGCCGTTGCCGTTGTTGTGATAGAGGATGTTCTTGCCGAAGTTCGTCACGTAAATGTCCGGATGGCCGTCGTTGTCGAAGTCGCCGACTGTGACTCCCATGCCGTACCCGGAAGCTCCCACCCCCGCCTTCTCCGTAACATCTTCGAAGGTCCCATCGCCTTTGTTCCGGTACAGGAGGCTGGGGGTTCGAGCGGCTTTGAAACGGGAATCCGCGTCGCTGATGCCCTCGAGATAGCGGCCGTTCACGGCGTAGAGGTCCATCAAGCCATCACCGTCGAAGTCCAGAAATGCGCAGCCCGAGCCGGTAGCTTCGAGGATGGAGCTGATCTCGTCATCTCCCAGGCAATGTTCGAATGAGATTCCGGCTTGCTTCGTGATGTCGGTGAACACCGGCAGAATGGGCTTCTCTTGAGCGGCGGCCAAAGCCAAGAGCAGAAGTGACAGAAGCTCCAACTTGACGGTTCTCATGACCTCCTCTTCGCACAAAAAGACGGTATTGTCAAGAATCTATGGCCGCTTGTGGGGTAGGCGCCTGAGGTAGCAGGAGATAGGCGTGAATCCTGATTTTTGATGCGATCCCGGTTCCCAGCTACCAGCCCCGGCCCATGGCGTGGGCCACAGGCCCAATATCATTCATCATGCGCTCGAATGTTTCAGGACGGAGCGATTGCTCTCCGTCGCTCAGCGCCGCCTGAGGATTTACATGCACTTCAATCAGCAGGCCGTCGGCGCCGACGGCCACGGCAGCGTGGGCCATGTGCGGTACCAGCCACCACAGTCCTGTCCCGTGGCTCGGGTCCACGATTACGGGCAAGTGGGTCCAACGCTTCAGCAGGGGCAACGCACTCAGGTCCAGTGTGTTTCGCGTCGACGTTTCGAAGGTGCGGATGCCCCGCTCGCACAGGACAATCCGACCGTTGCCTCCGCAAAGGCGGAAGTTCGCAAGCGGATGCATGACCCGCTGCGGCGTACGGGAGCATGGCTTCAGACAGTGAACCGGGGATACTTTCAGTACCATGCTATTCCAGGGAATACACCCAGCCTGGGAGTATTCCGGGAGCGGCTGCGGCGGCTCTGGCGGCATGCGATTCGCCGCCGCTGCCAGAAGCACCGGCCGAACTGGAAGCGCCTGGATCCAGGCTTCCGCCCTCGGCGTGCGCGATCCCTGGCGTCGGGTCATCCCTCATCTTTTCGGCAAACCGGGCGCGCATGGAGTGTCAGGTCTACAGGATCTATTTTCTTGCGTTGCGGGGAATTGGATTTTGGAGACCTGACACAAATCTTCGAACGATAGTGCCTCGGTTTCCCGCCACTCACCCTGCCGAACCCGTTCTACGCCTCCGGGTCCTGTGCCACCTGTCAAATAATTCGGAGCCTCCTGCAGCGGTTTACGTCTAATAACTATCGAGCCTGTTTCGAATTAGAACTTTGCGCCCTGGCATCTTTGCGGTTACTTCTCATGAAACCGCCAAGAAGCCAAGGCTCGAAGACTCGAAGAAAGCACCATTTTCATGCGCATGAAGGGCTGCTTCGAAATGGAGGCGGGCAATGCGACTTTATGTCAATGGAATAGCCTTCCTGGTTCTGGCCGGGTCGCTCGCTTGCGGCAGCCAGAAGGGTGCCAGGCTGCAGAGAAGCGTCGTCCCCCCGGACAAAGCGCTGTATCAGGCCGGCAATGAATACCTGGAGAAAAACCAGTTCATCAAGGCGCGCCTCGCCTACCAAACCCTGCTCAACACCTATCCCGGCAGCGAACTGGAGCCCGATGCATTTTTCGCGTCGGCCGATTCATTTTACCGGGAGGGCGGAACCGAAAATCTGCTCATGGCCGTGGACCGGTTCAGCGACTTCATTACATTTTTCCCGACACATCCCAAGGCGCCCGACGCCCTACTCAAGGAAATCTCCATTCTTTTGGGGCAAATGCGCTCGCCTGATCGCGATCAGAAGGAGACCGAGCAAGCCCTGGATGCCATCAACAGGTTCCTGGTGATGTACCCGGACAACGACTACGTGCCCCTCGTCAAGCAGTATCGGATCGAGGCGGAGGAATCGCTGGCGCTAAGGGACCTCGGGGTGGGGGATTTCAACGCCGGCCGCGGAAACTATGCGGGCGCCTCCATGCGCTACAAGGATGTTGCGGAAAAGTATCCTCATTTTTCGCGAGCGGATGAAGTCGATTTCAAGTTGGCGAAAATCTATCAGATGTCCGGGGACACCGAGCAGGAGGCCGACTACCTGAGCCGCATTGTTGTAGGCTATCCCTTCAGCAAATACTCTGAGGAAGCGAAGCAGGAACTGCTGAAAATGGGCAAACCGGTTCCCGCCGTCGATTCTCAACTTGCGGCTCAGAACCTGGCTCTGATCAAGACTCCCGAGCCTTCCTCTCTGCTCAAGCCGCTCGCCGACTTTATCGCGGCCATGGGCTTCAAGAGCCCTCCCAATCGTTATGAAGAGGCCAGGAAAGCCGTGACGGCAGGCAGGGGTGTACTCGCCCCGGCGACGGGCGCCGAGCCGCGCGGATCCAAGCCTGGAGAAGTCGTGATCACGGGGACCATCGAAAAGAGCGGCGATGCCAAAGCCGTCACTGCCGCCCCGCCGGCAGGCAATGCTGCAGACAAAAAGAAGACGGACGTTACAAAGAAGAAAAAGTAGAAGTGGGGATGATGGATCATTAAACTCTCATATCGGGAAGAATTCTTTATGCCAAACGTAATTTCGGTGACAGGCGCCATAACCTCGAAATTTCATGAAAATGGATTCCTCGAATCGCTAGTAATTTCGAGGTTATGGCGCCTGTCACCGAAATTCTAGCATTTTGCGGATGACAGGGTTCAGCGGCCCGTCAGCAATGGCGACAGGCAGTAGTTGGATGAGTTTGTACGGCCCGTGATTTTCTTTCGCTGCTGCCCGTCCAATCCAACGGAATATATATTCCAGGCGCCCTCATCATTGGAACAAAACAGCACACCTTTGCCGTCGGGGGTGAAGAGGCCATTCGCAGCACGGCGCAATCTTGCCGAGAGCAGAACCTGTTTTTTCCCCTCCAGGTCCGTCAGACGCACGCTGTTTTCTAATTGGAGCAAGAGCATGGTGCCATCGCAGGACCATTGCACATAGTACACCGAATCTTCGGCTACGCGCTTTTTGCCGGTACCGTCCGCCGCGATCACATAAACGCCGGCATCCTTGGCGTCGGCGTCTGTTTTCGCGTATGCGGCGTATGCGAGGAGTTTCCCGTCAGGGGACCATTTAGGGCGACAGTCGACGGTCGAGGCATCCGTCAAGAGGTTGTTCTGCCGGCCATCGGCACTTATGAGGTACATGCCGCCGTTCTCCGCATCCCCATAGCTCACCGCCAACCGTGTGCCATCGGGGGACCAGGCTGCGGAGCAGTTGCGTCCAGAGCCCGGCAACCGTGTCATTCCGCCTGTCTGCACGTCAATTATATAGATGGAAGCAGAAGGATTCTTGATTCCGCCCGTTACTGCTGGAGAGTCACGGTCAGGACTTTCGTGAGCGGAGATGACGAACAACTGCCGGCCGTTTGGCGCCCATGCGAAATCGAATATTGGAAAATCCAGCAGCCGTCTCAGATTGTTCCCCGATGAATCCATTACATACAGCAGATACTTATACGGCATGAGGTACTTCTTCAGAATGTCCGCATCCTGGGCACGGACGGTAAAGAATGCGATCTTTTTCCCGTCAGGGGACCAGGAAGCAAAGCGAAGCTGGGCATTTTTGTCACTGACGAGAAGTCTCGAGCCCGTAGTATCGGAATTCATGACAAAGATGCCGGATTGCCCTGAGATGCTGGGCACGTAAGCGATTCGGAAGCCTCCTGATCCTCCGGGAGGCGGTCCACATGTCATGGAGAGGAGAACTATCCATGGAGCTGTCCGTGAGATAAGTTTATTCACTGTGAGCCTTTGAAGAAGACATCGTACAACGGAACAGTGATCGAACCGATGTTGTCGGACACGCCATCGCAGACCGCGATGCGCAATTGTTCGGCGCCCGGCTCGAAAGCCCACTCCCGGGACAAAGCGAGGCCGTCCGCAAGTGCGCGCTGGTACGTCGACTCGGTCAGAATGATCATGGCTCGGCGGATCCTGCGCTCCCAGTGATCCAAAAAAGCCGCTGGAATACAAGAGGTGGATGAACAGATCCGTTTTTTATAATCCGGGAACTGCGCGGCTTCTCCTGCTAAAGTCACTCTACCACACGCTGAGATGTGATTTCCCTATGATTGGTTCAACTAGAATCCCACGGCCTGCGATTGAGTGTGCCGTACCGGCTTACAGCACGCTTTGCAGGCTCTTAGATGCGTATGGTAGTGAGATGGTGAACTCCCGTTTCCCGCGAAGCCGCGAAGAAAGGCCGGTTTCTAGAAGCTTCACGCCCTTACGTTTTCGCGTGAGCTTGACTTGGATTGCGGGAGGAGGAGGCGCCACACCATTTTTAGTCCCTCTCTGATGGGGAGGCGCGTGGACGCATAAATCGCGCGCATCCGATCTGAGTCCGGATCGCGATGGTTTTCCCCGAGGACAAGCCCGGCAACCAATCTGCCCGAAAATTGAGTCAAGGTGACGCCCACACCTCCGTATCCAATATTCAGGATGACATCGGGCATGCCTCTCAGGGGCCGGATCACGGGCACCTGCGTCCGCGTTTCATGATACGGGCCGCCCCAAAGCGCATCAATGGCTACATCAGCCAGTAACGGGTAACGGCACGTCATTGCCGCGCGCAGGCGGCGGAGCAACGACCCGGCCCGGTCCGTCAGCTCCACAGTGCTGGAACCGGATTGATCGAATCCCCCGAAAAGGAGACGGTTCTGGTAGAGCCGCGCGTAGAAGTATTCGCCGCCGATGTCCACCAATGTGCGCTGCTCGATTCCAAGCCTGCTCTCGAGATCTGGACCAAGCGGCGCAGTTGCCAGCAGGTAGGTGTGGACCGGCTTCGGAATCGGCTGCCCAAAGTCGAGTCCAAGCTGGTGGGTGTAGGCATTAGTCGCGAGGATCACCTTCCCGGCCCTCAGGCAGGCTCCGGTTTCCGTCATCACCTCGACGCCTGATGGCGCCGGGCGAATCTTCGTCACCCCGGTGTTTTCGTAGATGCTAATGCCCAGGCGGCGGATGTGTTTCGCCAATCCCTGGACAAGGGCGACCGGCTGAAGGGCATAACCGTCGAGCACGTAGCTGCCGTGCGCCTGAACTTGGCTGGGGATCCCCGTAAGAAGGATTCGTTCGGCGAGCGCGCGGAGTATGTGCTGATGAAGCCGGTTCGCCCCGGCAGTGACAATGGCCGAGGGATGCAGGTCGCAGTCGATCTCCTGGCCCTGGATCAGGTGAATGAGCGCCTGGATCTCCCCGGCGATAAAGCGCACCGCAAAACGGATGTCGTCCAAACGCTGAGGGCTTGTGGTGCAATCGATCAGCCATGAGACCGGGATGAACGGGGAAAGAATGCCTCCGTTGCGTCCGCTCGCGCCGAAACCGATGCGGCGGCGCTCCAGGAGGGCAATATCCAACGCGGGGGCGATTTCCTTGAGATAGCGCGCGCAAGAGAGGCCGGCGAATCCGCCGCCAATAATGGCGACATCCGCACGCGCGGTCCCCTGGAGCCGCGGCGCGAGCGCGGGATCCGAGCCGCTCCAGATTGTGGTCGTTGGCGTGATCATGATTTTTCTGGTTTCCCGATCGCCGAGGCTACCGCATGCCCGCGAGGCCCGCAGTTCCCGCAACTCGCCCCTGTCGATCAGGCCGCGCACGCACTCAATGACATGGTTCGTGCTGTCTTCGCCCCCTGTGTGCTTGTTCTTCACGTGGACCTCGCGAGCAACGGCATCAGCCTACCATGCTCCAGCCCCACACAGCTGCTTCCCGACCCGGACGAGCCGGAAACAAACAGGATACAACTCACCGCAGAGGAGTGGAGGACGCAGAGTGATTTTCTGCTCCCTCTGCGTTCTCTGCGTCTCCGCGGTGAGAATGTCCTGCCGTTTTCAGCACAGATTCAGAATATAAGGACTAAGGCCCGCGCGGTGTACGCCTGACGCTTCGAATTTCTTCCGGTCCCGGCGGTCCTTGCACACTGATTGTAGCATCCCGGACATCCCGGGCGGCGGCGTTTCCGTGCCCGCTATTCCTCGTGGCGCTGCCCTTCATCGGGAAGGAGGGGCTTCGGCCGATATTTTGTCAAATACAAATGTGTTTTATTATTTAAAACGATGCCGTAGCATGGGGGACCGTAACCTGGAGGTGCGACCGTATGACTCTTTCTGCTGCTTCTGGTTCCATGCAATCTGCTGCTGCACCCCTTCGATTGGCGAAGTATTCATTCGGCGTGGGGGACCGGTTTGCCCGTCAGGGCAAGGCACAGCTGCGTGCCTGTATTCTGGCCGCGAACGACGGGGTGGATGTGGTCCCGGTCTGGAACAAGTCGAACCGAGAACACTTGATCGTGGGATCGCAGCCCGGGGATGTCCGGCGCGCGGCCGAAGCAGCCGTGCGCGAACTCGGCTGGGCCGGGATGTTCCATGTGGATGCGGATCACATCACGTTGGAAACAGTTGAGGGATTTTTGGCATCCAGCGATTATTACACGCTGGATGTTGCGTCCGCCATCGGCAGGCCGGCTCAGGCTACCGAAATCGCAGAGTTCGTCGCGCGCCATCCCGAGCTTCTGGAGCGGATTGCCCTCCCCGGTATCAGCAACCCCCTGCAAATCTCCAGCACGGCAGCGGAACAAACCGCAGGCAAATACCTCATCGCAGTAAAGGCAGCGGGGAGGATCTATCGCCGCATCGAGGAGGCAAAGGGCAAGGGGCGATTCATCACCGAGGTCTCCATGGATGAAACCGACGCTCCGCAGACACCGGCGGAGCTGCTGGTGATCCTGGCCGCGCTCGCGGATGAAGGGGTCCCGTTACAGACGATCGCGCCCAAGTTTACGGGGCGGTTCAACAAGGGGGTCGACTACGTAGGGGATGCCGAGCGGTTTGAGGCTGAGTTGCGCAGCGATATCGCGATTATCGCCCAAGCGGTGCGCGCCTATGGTCTGCCGGGCAACCTGAAGCTGAGGATCCACTCGGGCAGCGACAAATTCTCCCTGTATCCCGCGATCCGTCGCGCACTGCGCGAGTTGGATGCAGGAGTTCACGTGAAGACCGCGGGCACCACCTGGCTGGAAGAGTTAATCGGCCTGTCCGAAGCGGGGGGCGAGGGCCTCGCCCTGGCGAAGGAGATTTATGCCCAGGCCTACGCACACCTGGCGGAACTGTGCGCGCCGTATGCGGCGGTCATTGACATCGATGCCTCCAGGTTGCCCTCCCCGGAGCAGGTCGCATCGTGGTCGTCCGCACAATACGCCGCGGCACTGCGGCATGATCCCAAGAACCCGATGTTCGATCCAAGCTTGCGCCAGCTGCTGCATGTCGCCTATAAGATCGCCGCCAAACTGGGCGACCGCTACCTGGAGATGCTGGCCGCCTGCGAAGAAACGATTGCGCGTAACGTGACTGCAAATCTCTATGAGCGGCACCTGAAGCAGATCTTTCCGGTCACCGGATAGCTTCTGTTACAAAAAATAAACCACAAAGACCTCCAAGACCTCAAAGAACCAAAAGCTTTGGTCTGCGTTACATTTCACCCCTCCCCGGGTGGCATGTTCCCCTCTCCTTGAGGTCTTTGTGGTTTGGAATCATATGCAGTGTCTGAATTGCGGCGGAGCGGCCAATGCGCTTGACTTTGCCGGCAAAGGCGCATAGCCTGTAGCTCAGGATGTGATAGTATGTATTTCACATTGTGATATTTAGACGGGCCGCATACACTCTATTTCCAGACAGGTCCGGAATAGGCCTTCCGGCACCGCCGGCCCTCCAGGTGCTGCCTATACAATCTATCGGAGAAACCCATGGCTACTATGACACAGGCGATGCGTCATCCGCCCGATCCTGCGACCTTTGCGCGCATGACAACCTCAGAAATGAGGCAGGCCTTCCTGCTGGAAGATCTGTTTGAAGCCGGCAGGGTGAAGTTCTATTACTCTTACATTGACCGGGCTGTGATTGGTGGTGCGGTCCCCGGGCACGAAACCCTCGTGCTGCAGACTTGCAGGGAGCTGGCCGCGGAGTACTTTACCCAGCGGCGGGAGCTGGGCGTGATCAATATCGGCGGCCCCGGCAGGATCCGGGTCGGCGGACAGGAGTTCCACGTGGAGAGGAAGGAAGCTCTCTACATCGGCAGGGGGAACCCCGAGGTCGGCTTCAGCAGCTCTGATGCCGGGAATCCGGCCCAGTTTTATTTTGTGAGTTATCCGGCGCACACCGCGCATCCTTGCGCCAAGGTCGGGATGGCGCAGGCCGAGTCAACGGACCTGGGCAATCCAGAGCACGCCAACCGGCGCTCCATTCACAAACTCATCCACCCTGCGGGAGTTAAGAGCTGCCAGCTTTCCCTGGGATTTACTGAAATTGCCTCGGGGAGTGTCTGGAACACGATGCCGGCGCACACGCACCCGCGGCGCTCTGAGATTTACATGTACTTCGATCTGCCGGCGGGTGAGGTGGTTGTACATTCCATGGGAGAACCCATGGAGACCCGGCACCTCGTCATCAGAAACCGCCAGGCGGTGGTGTCTCCGAGCTGGTCGGTTCATGCCGGTGTGGGCACAACCAACTATTCCTTTGTCTGGGCCATGGGCGGCGAAAACCAGGAATTCTCCGACATGGACATGGCACCCATGGAAACGCTTGGGTGAGTGGAGAACCGGCATGCCACGCAAATCCCTGTTGTTTGGATCCTTGGTATCGATTGGTCTTTTCTCAGTCTTGACCACCTGTTTTGCGGCCGTGGACGCGAGGAGCTGGACCGAAAAGCTGGCTGCGTCCGAGATGAAAAGGCGTGGGGACTCGCTGTTTTTCGGAAAGGATGCCAGGGCCCGGTGGGCATATGAAACGGGTGTGTTCCTGAAAGGCCTCGAGGCGCTCTGGAGGCGGACCGGCGACGTCAAGTACTATGAGTATCTCAAGGCCGTCATGGATTCCTACCTGGCCCCCGACGGATCTATCAGCACATACAAACTCGAAGACTACAACCTCGACAACATCAATTGCGGGAAGGTGCTGCTCACTCTTTTTCAGAAGACGGGGGACGAGAAGTACCGGAAAGCAGCCCTGCTGTTGATGAAACAGCTCGAGAGCCAACCACGCACCCGCGAGGGCGGTTTCTGGCACAAGCAGATCTATCCCTACCAGATGTGGCTCGATGGCATTTACATGGCTTCACCCTTCCTTGCCCAGTTCTCAAGCATGTTTGACCGGCCCGGTGGCTTCGACGAGGTTGCCAACCAGATCCTCTGGATTGAAAGCCACACGCGCGATGCCCGGACCGGCCTGCTCTATCACGGCTGGGATGAGAGCAGGGCGCAGGAGTGGGCGGATCCCAAGACCGGCTTGTCGAAAAGTTTCTGGGGCCGTGCCATGGGATGGTATGCAATGGGCATCGTCGACGTGCTTGACTTCATGCCCGAGGGACATCCCCGGAGAGGGGCGGTGATCGGCGTCCTGCGGCGCTTGTCCGCTGCCGTCATGAGCTACCAGGATGGCGCGACGGGGCTCTGGTACCAGGTGGTCGACCAGGGGAAGAGAGACAAGAATTACCTCGAAGCTTCGGCTTCTTCCATGTTCGTGTATGCCCTGGCGAAAGGAGTTCGCAAGGGATATCTCGGCAAAGAATATGCGGCGGTGGCGCAGAAAGGCTACGAAGGGCTGGTGAAGCACCTGATCAGGACCGATCCGGACGGGAGCGTCCACCTGACACAGATTTGCAGCGTTGCAGGGCTCGGAGGGCCGCAAAAGAGAAACGGCACTTTCGAGTATTACATGAGCGAACCGGTGGTCGCCAACGACCTGAAAGGTGTGGGCGCGTTCCTAATGGCCGGCATGGAGATAGACCAGCTCACAGCGCCCCCGGCTAGGTAAACATTCTCACCGCGGTCATGCGAATCATGAATGAAATCAGGCGACGGCCAGGCATTCTGGTTTTGCACAAGATGCTGGACATATTGGAAACCATTCGCGAGGGACGCTCCGGCGTAGCCTTGGCTGATCTGTCCCGCGCCCTGAACCTGCCGAAACCGACCGCGTACCGAATTGTGGCGACCCTGGAATCCCGCGGGTATCTGGCGCGCAATCCGGCGGGACATTTCCAAATGACCCGGAAGTTTTTCGACCTGCAGCTGGACGTTTCCGAAGAACAGTCGCTGTTGCGGGAGGCGCGGCCGGTCATGGAACGTCTCGTCGAATCGTGCCGGGAAACAGTGAACCTAGGGATCCTCGATGCCGGCGAGGTCGTGGTTATCAGCACCGTAGAGAGTCCCCAGTCCATCCGCATGTCCTCCAAAGTGGGGAACCGGCGGTACCTGCATTCTACGGCGCTCGGGAAGGTATTGCTGAGCGGCCTTACGGAAAAGGAGGTGCCGCGTCTTATCCGCCTCCAGGGGCTCCCCAAACTGACGCCGCGCACCATTGTCAGCCGGCAGGCACTGGCTGCCGAACTGGACCGGGTGCGGAAGCAGGGCTACGCCTTGGACAATGAGGAAAACGAACCGGACGGGCGCTGCCTGGGGGCGCCGATCGTCGGTCCGGGAGGCCGGATCGTGGCAGCCTTGAGCATCTCCGCGCCGGTCTTCCGCATGGACATGGGGCGAGCCCGAACCATGGCGAGTGAACTGACCGGCGCATGCAGAGCCATTTCACGCGCGCTAGCCGCACATCCCCAGCGCTCCCAACCCGTATGTGCGCGAAAACGGAGGAAAGAACATGAGCAGGATTCTGGATGAATTCCAACTGGATGGAAAAGCCGCACTGGTGACCGGAGCTTCCCGCGGCCTGGGACAGGCCATGGCGCTGGCTCTTGCTGATGCGGGAGCCAATGTGGCCGCAGTCGACATCGGTGCCTGCGCCGAGACTCAGGAGTGCATCGAAAAACTGGGCCGGAAGTGTGCGGCGTTTCAGACCGATATTGCCGCGCCGGGCGCCGCGCAAATGCTCGTCGAGAAAACGACGGCGACATTCGGCAGACTCGATATTCTTGTCAACAACGCCGGAATCATCCGCCGCGCTCCTTTCCTCGAGTTCGCCGAGAAGGACTGGGATGATGTGATGAACGTCAACATCCGCGCCCTATTTCTCCTCAGCCAGGCGGCCGCCCGTGTCATGGTCAAGCAGGGGCGGGGCAAGATCATCAACATTGCCTCCCTGCTGTCGTTCCAGGGCGGGATCCGTGTCCCCTCGTACACCGCTTCCAAGAGCGCGGTCATGGGACTCACGCGGTTGCTGGCCTGCGAGCTGGGCCCGCTCGGGATCAATACGAACGCGATTGCGCCGGGCTATATGGCAACCGACAACACCAAGGCGCTGCGCGAGGATCCGGAACGGAACAAGGCGATCCTGGAGCGCATTCCGATGGGACGCTGGGGCCAGCCCGAGGATCTGCGGGGCGTTGTGGTGTTTCTGGCCTCGGCGGCCTCCGATTATATTAACGGGTACACGGTCGCCGTGGACGGCGGCTGGCTGGCACGATGAGGGCCTGACATGAGCGAATCCCCCATGAGCGTCCTGGAGCGCATTGCACGCAAGCGGATTGTCCCGGTGGTTGCGCTGGACCACGAGGAACTGGCTGAGCAGCTGGCGGAAACCCTGCTCAAGGCCGGCCTGGACATAATGGAAATCACTTTCCGGACCGCAGCGGCGGCGCCTGCCATCCGGCGGATCGCTGCACGCTACCCGGAAATGCTGCTGGGCGCCGGCACCCTGCTGGAGCCTGATCAGGTGCAGAAAGCGGCGGCGGCCGGAGCGCGATTTGCCGTGGCCCCGGGGCTGAACGAGCGTGTGTTGGAAGCCGCCCGGCGGGCCGGCATCGAGATGATGCCAGGAGTCATGACGCCCACGGAGGTGGAGAAGGCCCTGGCTCTCGAGTGCCGTACGCTCAAATTCTTTCCCGCGGAACAGGCCGGCGGGGTGGCGATGCTCAAGGCGCTGGAAGGCCCGTATGGCCACACGGGCGTGCGATTTGTCCCCACCGGCGGCATCAACCGGAGCAACGTGCTCCAGTACCTCGAGCGCCCGTCCGTGGTCGCGATCGGCGGTTCCTGGATGGTGGAGAAAAAACTGATCGCCGCTCAGGACTGGCTGCAGATTGAGCAATTGACCCGCGACGCCGTAACCGCAGCGCGCCCGCCGGAAAGGTAAACTCCGGCCCTCGGCAATTGCCCCGCACGCGAATCCTGCTCCCCTGGACCCATATTCCCCCGCAAGACGCGACGCGTTCTTCCCATCGGACGGTTCCAAATAAATCGAGCCAGTTAGTTTCTGTCGTGAAACTCCCTTTTGGGGCGGACTCGTCCGTCAACCAGAGCGATCATGTGCGGGCG
>CAYGWQ010000093.1:0-17249 GCA_964353465.1 uncultured Acidobacteriota bacterium
GGGCAAAGGAGTTCCCGATCTGGCTCACCACCCTGGTCGCACGTGTCACATTTGCCCAACGGTCCCATAGGATGGCCCTGAGAATCCGGCCTCCATCGAGCGGAAATCCAGGGATCAGGTTGAAGAGCCCGAGAAGGATGTTGGCCACTGCCAAATACCAGGCCACCGCAGCGACCGGCCCGAGCTTTCCGGTCAGCAGCATCAACCCATAGAGCATGCCAAAGCTGAATCCCAATGCCAGGCTCACGGCAGGCCCGGCCAGAGCGATCAGAAATTCGTGGCGGCCGGATTCCGGCTCCGAGGAAACCTGCGCCAGGCCGCCGAAGATGAACAGCCGGATCGAAGTGACCTGAATGCCATGCTTCAACGCCACGAACGAATGGGCCAACTCGTGCAGGAGAACCGAGGCAAAAAAGAGGGTGGCGGCGCACAGGCCCATAATCCAATACTGGGGGGCGGTAAAATTGCGCTGGATCGCCGGGAAATAGCTCTCCGCCATGGTATAGATCACCAGGAAAAAGATGATAAACCATGAGTAATCAATAATTACCTGGATGCCGCCAAGACGGAATATTTGAAAACCTTTCAGCTGCATCAAATAGATATACCATGAAAAGAAACCGGGCAACAGGCACCGAATCGACGGCCGCGCCGGGGAGGGCCTGCACTACGAATTTGTTTCGATCCCGGCCGCGGATTTTCTAAACAATCTGTACCAGGATAGGAGGATCCCGCCGATCTGTAGTACGGAGGAAGACAACAACGGCTGATTATGAATGCAGAAACTGCCGGCATTGAGTGTGCTACAATTTCAGGTTGACTAAGGAGACAAAAACTTGATCAAAGCATTCATACTTGCAGGAGGAAAAGGAGCCCATCTGCGCCCGCTCGCCTTGAACACTCCCAAGCCGATCGTGCCGCTGGCCAACATCCCTTTCCTTTTTTTCCAGATCGATCAGATCAAACGTGCCGAAATCACGGAGATCATCCTTGGCCTCTCTTACCAGCCGAGAAAAATCACCGATATCTTCGGTGACGGCATGAAATTCGGCGTGACCATGCGCTATACCTACGAGGATTTTCCCCGGGGCACTGCAGGCGCATTAAAGGCAGCTGAAAACCTGATCGACGACACTACGGTGGTTCTCAACGGCGACGTCCTTACCGATACGGATCTCCGCGAGGTAATCCAGTTTCACAAGGATCACAAAGCCGATGCCACGATTGTCACCAAGCGCGTCATGAATCCGAGCGGGTATGGTCTGGTGGAGGCCGGCCACGACGGCCGGGTTGCCCGCTTTACTGAGAAGCCCCCGGAAGATGAGGTGACCGGCAATACCATTAACGCCGGCATCTATGTTCTGGAGGTTTCCGTGCTCGATCGTATCTCCAAGGAAGGTCCCCAGAGTTTTGAACGGGAGATTTTCCCCTCGATGTTGGCGGACGGAGCCCGTATCTATGCCTACGTAACCCGGGGATACTGGCAAGACATCGGCAGTCCCCAGAAGTATCTCGAAGCACACTACGGCATCATTTCCGGCCGCATGAAACTGCCCAGTTATCCCAGGAAATCCTGTCCCCCGAATCATTGGGAGAAGAAGCAGGTGCAGATCGATGCTTATTCGATTCTGGACGGGGGATGCCTGATCAAGTCCGGGGTGGTCATCGAGAACTCTGTGCTGGGCGAAGATTGCCGGATCGAGGAAGGGGCTCTGATCAAGGATTCTGTGATCTGGAGCCAGACCCGGATACGCTCAAACGCCAGAATCGAGCGGGCCATCGTCGGGCGGCAATGTCACATCGGCGAAGGGGTGAGGCTGCGCCCGGGAACCGTGCTTGGCGATAAAACCATCGTAACCGATTACAGCGTCCTCTAACTTCGGACCTTCGCGAAATACTCGATGAGTTTGGCGGCGGCCTTGGGCCCCACATAGGGAGCCAGCTCCTCGTACTTCGCCTGCCGGATGCGCGCCAAACTGCCGAAAGCCCGCAACAGGACCTTTTTCCGCACCTCGCCGATTCCCGGCACTCCATCCAGTTCCGAGGTGTGATCGCGCATCTCCAGGCGCTTCCTGTGGTAGCTCACGGCAAAGCGGTGGGCCTCGTCACGCAGGGTTTGCATGAGATGCAGGATCGGCGATTCCCGGGGCAGCACGATCGGATCTTCCTTGCCGAGCATGAAGAGGATCTCTTCCTTCTTGGCTATCGCCGCAACCGCCTGGCTTTCCATCCCCAGATCGGAGAGCGCGTCGGCCGCGGCAGATAGCTGGCCCCTGCCGCCGTCCACCAGCACCAGGTCCGGCATGCGCCCGTCGTCCGTTTCCAAAAGGTTCTCATACTGGCGGTGAACCACTTCGCGCATCGAGGCGAAATCGTCCGGTCCCTTGACGCTCTCGATCTTGAATTTCCGGTATTCACTTCTCTTCATCTCCCCGTTCTCGCAGACCACCATGCTGGCCACAGTGTCAGCCCCCTGGGTGTGCGAAATATCAAACGCCTCGATGCGGCGCGGCAACGAGTCGAGGCCAAGCACCTCTTGAAGCGGCTTCAGGACCGCTTCTCCGCGGGGCTTCAGGATGCGAAATCGGGTTTCGAAGGACATCTGCGCATTGCGCATCACCAGGTCCAGCAGTCCGGATTTCAGCCCGCGCCTGGGCGAGCGGATGACGACCCGGCTCCCTTTCCGCTGGGAAAGCCAGGCTTCTAAGGCGTCGGCATCCTCGATATCGGCAGGAATCAGGATCTCCTTGGGCGTGAAAGTGTCCTGCAGGTAGTACTGCTTGAGCGCCGCCGAGAAGAACTCGCTGGGATCAAACGACAGCAGGTCTTCCCAGAAATATTCGCGCCTGCCGACCATCCTGCCTGCGCGTATGGCGAAGACCGCCATGGCGAGCTGGCTTCCTTCCTGGGAGTAGCCGAACAGGTCGGTGTCATCCTGGCCTTCGAGGATCATCTTTTGGCGCTCAGACAATTCTCGCACCATGGCAATCCAGTCGCGGTACATGCCGGCGGCTTCGTAGCGAAGTTCTTCCGACGCTTCGGCCATGCGTCTTTCCAACTCCCGGATCAGCCTGTCCGTCTTGCCCGACAGCAAGAGCCGAACATCCTCGACCGCCTGCTGATACTCCTCTTTTGAACATAGCCCCGCCACACACGGACCCAGGCATCGCTTCATCTGGTAATCCAGGCAAGGCCGCGGCAGCGTGCCATCAATGGGCAAGTTGCAGGTGCGCAGCTTGAAGTACCGGTTGATGAGCCGCAGCGTATGCCGGGCATAGCTCGCCGGCAGAAAAGGGCCGAAGTACTGCGCACCATCCTGCTTGATGCGGCGCGTGATGAAAATGCGCGGGTAGGCCTCGTTGACCGTAAGCTTGAGATAGGGGAAACTCTTGTCGTCTTTCAGATTGACGTTGTAGCGGGGCTGGTTCTGCTTGACCAGGGTCGACTCAAGAATCAGCGCCTCCACCTCGCTGTCCACGAGGATCGTGTCCAGGTCGGCAACTTCCGCAACCAGGTGCTCGGTCTTGGGATCCAGAGACCGGCTTCCCTGGAAGTAGGAACGAACCCGGTTCCGCAAGGACAGGGCTTTGCCGACATAAATTGTCTTCCCCTGGTCGTTTTTGAAGATATAGACGCCCGGGGAGGCTGGCAGATTGTCGAGTTTCTGCCGCAGCATGTTGGAGAGACTATCGGACATGATGAAGGGGTGCCCACTTATAGTATATCGTCTCGGGGATCACACCAGGGTTCAATAAACAATGCCGATCTTGGTTCTTTGAGGTCTTGGAGGTCTTTTGGGTTCGTCATGAATGCCGCGAAACCGGCGCTACCCTTTTGACTCCAACCTGCTCCGGACGGCGGCGTTCACCCGCTTCCCATCCACAAGCTTGCCGGCAAAGCGCGCCATGCATTGTTTCATGACCGCACCGATGTCCTTCGGGGAAGATGCGCCGGTTTCTTTCAGCACCTCATCGACGATCTTTTCGATCTCGTCCTCCGAGACGGCGGCAGGCAGATACTCTTCGATGATCTTGATCTCGGCTGCCTCTTTGTCGGCCAGGTCGATGCGCCCGCCGGAGGTGAACTGCTCGATCGAATCCTTGCGCTGTTTGATGAGCGTGGCAAGCACCTGGATCGCCTGCGCATCCTCGAGTTCCGCCCTCAGATCAATCTCCTTATTCTTGATTGCCGTCTTCATCATGCGGAGCACGCTCAGGCGCAGCGTATCCTTGGCTTTCATCGCTGTCGTCAGGTTTTCGTTGATTCTGTCTCTCAATCTCACGGTCCACTCCTTACTACGCCGCGAAAGCGCGCCGGCAGGCCATGCTCACCTTGCCGCGAGCCTGCGGGAAGACGTTTCGTGCAAGACCGCCATCATGGATTCATGAATGCGCCCGTTGGTTGCCAGACATTCCCGATCGTCGATCGATCCGAACTCCCCCCGCCAATTGGTAACTTTCCCCCCGGCCTCCCGTACCATCAGATATCCTGCTGCACAATCCCAGGAATTCAGGCTCAACTCCCAGAACCCGTCGAAGCGGCCGGCCGCCACATAGCACAGATCCAGCGCGGCGGAACCTGCTCTCCGGATACCCTGGGCGCGAAGGGCGAAATCATGAAAGTAATCGAGGTTGTTCTGATCGCTGATCCGGATGTCATAAGGGAATCCGGTCGCAAGCAGACTTGCGCCGAGCGACTCCGTCGCGGACACCCGCACCGGCTTGCCGTTAAGATACGCGCCTCGCGAGTGCGTGGCGATGAACATCTCATCCAGTATGGGATTATAGACGGCGCCCCATTGAAGAACGCCCTCCATTTCCAGGGCAATAGATACGGAAAAGACCGGGAACCCGTGGGCGTAGTTGGTAGTGCCATCCAGAGGATCGATGATCCAGGTGCAGTCGCCCCGCACCGCATCGGCATACATTTCTTCCGCAACCACCACATGGCCGGGAAAAGCCTCTGTGATTCTGGAGACGATCAGCCTCTCGGCGGCCACGTCGATCTCCGTCACCAGATCGATCTCCCCTTTGCGCGCCACGCTGAAGCTGCCGTGAAAATGGTCCATGAGGTATTTGCCCGCCGTGCGCGCCACTTCTTCGCCCACGCGGGCAAAAGGATCGATTGTTTTGACGTTCCTGGTGAATCCCAGATTCACTGCCATGCTGCTCTCACTTCTCATCCAGACGCACAACCTCAACGCCTTTCGGTATCTTGAATTGAAACTGCTTGTTGTCGATTTTCACATTGGTCTGCAGGTTGTGGAACACGAATTCCGAGGTATTGCCGGTGCGCTCATGAATCACCATGCGGCGCACGTCGAAGCTGCTCCCGTCACACTCAATCGTCACATGCGCGTAACCGGTTTCCGTGGAACGGGGAGTGAGGCGCAGGAGGAGGGTGCCGGCCGCCATTGGTTTCAGATCCGGCTCCCAGGAAACAAAGAAGCTCCCCTCGATATCACCCTGGCCGAGCAGGAACCGCAGCGGCGTGCTGCGCAGGTCGGCAGCCGTGAACCGCTGCACCAGAACTTGACGGTCCTCCGGCGTGTAGAGATAGGTGTCGCGGCCGTCCGCGACAAACAGCTTTATTTCGGGCTCACGGTATTCCCAACGCATCAGGCCCGGTTTTTTCATGGTCATCGTGCCGGATTCGGTCTGGTCCACCCCCGGTGCGCGATAGGTCTGCAGGAAATCGGCGCGCATGGTGTTCACCGTGGCATAGCGGCGCTGCAATCCGGCGATCGCCGATGCCAGGTCCTCCAAGGCATATCCGGGGGAGGTCGCAAAAGACGCCACAAGCCCCAAGGCAAGGCAGCTCGCCAGTCTCCTCAAGGGTCGCGGGAATCCGGTCCGGAATGATTGCTTCTTGGACATTTGCGTTCTTCCGGGGCGGCGCGCTCGGCGCCTTTGCCCCTATTGGAGGGAATCAGCCTTTCCCACGCTGACCCCACGATCCGGATGTTTCAGGGCATCCAGCATCAGCAGGGCAATCCCGATCGTAATCGCACTGTCGGCGATGTTGAAGGTCGGCCAGTGGAAGGAATCCTTGATATGCAGCTCGATGAAGTCGACCACGGAGCCGCGCAGGATCCGATCGGTAAAGTTGCCGAGGATGCCACCCATGGTCACGGCCAGGGCCAACTGCAGGAGCAATCGATCCGACGGCATGCGGCTGCTGTAAATCGCGATCACAACGACGGCAAGCACTGCCAGGCCCGCCAGAAGATAGGGTTTCCAGGCTGATTGGGACTCCTGAAAGATACCGAAAGCCACACCGGAGTTCAGGACGTAGGAGAGGCGGAAAAAACCGGGAATAATGTCAACCCCCCGGTGCAGGCTCGGGCTCACGCTGACGAGGTACTTCGTCAGGTGGTCGAGCGCAAACACAATCAATGTCACCAGAAGAAACTTGCCTTTCATCGACATCCTGACCCGGAGCAAACTCCGTCGTTAGTACTCGATTTCACAAATACGCTAACATATTTCCAGGGAGCCCGAGGGCGAAAAGGGGACATTCCGCTTTTCCAATTCGCTATAGCCATTTGGGTGTCAAGCCAGGAAAAGCAGACTGTTCCCTTTTTGCCATGCCTATGTCCCGCACATCTCATGGACATTCTCTACGCAGCGCTCGCAGATGGTGGGTAAGTCGGCATCCCTGCCCACGGCCACGGAATAGTTCCAGCAGCGCTCGCACTTTTCCCCCTCTGCGCGGTCCACCTCAATCCGCAGCTCGCTCCCCGGACTCGCCACCACCAGGACCTGAGAGACGATAAACAGGTAGCGGAGGTCGTGCGCATGCCGCTGCAGCAGGCCGGCGGTGTCTTCACCGGCATGGAGGATCACTCGCGCTTCGAGCGAGTTTCCGATGGTCCCGGTCTGTCGCAATTCCTCGAGCGCCTTCGAAACCGTCTGCCTCACCTCGCGCAGCCGCTCCCACTCGGCGAGCAGATCCTCCCGGTCGTGGAGCTCCTGGTATTCCGGAAAAAGCAGCACGTGGACCGATTCGGGCCGCTCCTGCGGGCTGCGCCCTTCGTACATGGCCTCGAGGATCTCCTCCGCAGTAAAGGACAATATCGGCGCGATCAAACGCGTGAAGGCGTCCAGGACATGCCAGAGTGCCGTCTGCGCCGATCGCCTCGAAACCGACCGGGTTGCGTGCGTATACAACCGATCCTTCAGGATATCGAGGTAAAAGGCGGACAGGTCTACGGTGCAGAAATTGTACAAGGCGCTGTACACCTGGTGGAACTGGTAGTCCTCGTAGCCTTTGACGCATCTCCGGATGAGCCGCGCCGTGCGCGCCAGGACCCATCGATCGATTTCCAGCATTTGCTCGTAGGGCACGGCATCGCGAGCCGGGTCGAAGCGGGGGCGTTCCGGATCGTTCTGGTTGCTCAAGTTCCCCAACATGAAGCGGGCCGTGTTGCGGATCTTCCGATAGGCTTCCTTCAGCCGGTCGAACAACTCATCGAAGATGCGCACGTCTTCCACGTGGTTCACAGAACTCACCAGCAACCTGGTGACTTCAGCCCCCTGCTCCTTGACCAGCACATTGGGGTCGATGCCGATGCCCTTTGACTTTGACATGGCACGCCCCTCTTCGTCCAGCGTCCAACCATGCGTGATGGAGGCCCGGTACGGAGATTCGCCATGAAGCGCTACGCCGATCAGGAGCGAGCTCTGGAACCAGCCCCGATATTGGTCACCCCCTTCAATGTAAAGGTCGGCCGGCCAGGGGAGATCCTTCCTGCGCCCCAGCACCGCCAGGTGACTGCTCCCGGAATCAAACCAGACATCGAGAATGTTGGATTCCTTGCGGAAGCTGCCGCCGCCGCATTTCCCGCAGGTTGTTCCCGCAGGGAGCAGTTCATCGGATTCGTGGGCATACCATGCATCCGCCCCTTCGCTGTCGAAGATCGCTGCGACATGATCGATGACGCGCTTCTCCAGCAGGATCTCACCGCATGCGGCGCAGTAGAACGCGATGATCGGCACGCCCCAGTCGCGCTGCCGCGAAATGCACCAGTCCGGCCGGTCCTTGACCATGTTGCTGATGCGCTCCTCCCCCCAGGCAGGGATCCAGCGCACGGTCCGGATCGCCCCGAGCACGCGCTCGCGGAAACCGGCGTGATCGAGCATGATGAACCACTGAGGCGTGGCGCGGAATACGATCGGCTTATGGCAACGCCAGCAATGCGGGTAGGTATGATCTATCGATGAGGCGTGCAACAACAGACCGAGGTCGCGCAGGTAATCGACGATCCTGGGATTGGCGTCGAAAACCGGGAGGCCGCCGAATTTCTCCACTTCCGCCACGAAACGGCCGTCGTCGTCGACCGGACACAGGATTTCCAACCCGTACGCAACACCCGTGACATAGTCATCATAGCCGTGCCCGGGCGCCGTGTGCACACAGCCGGTGCCGGCATCGAGCGTCACATAATCCGCAAGCACGAAGAGCGAATCGCGCTGCAGGAACGGGTGACGCGCCTTCTTTCCCTCGAGGGCCCTTCCGCGAAAGCGCGCCATTTCCTCCGGTTCCTGCCAGCCGCAGGCAGCAGCGACCGACGATACCAGCTCCGCCGCTACGATGTACCCCTTGCCGTTCACACGCACGGCCGAGTACTCGTAATCAGGATGAAATGCGATCGCCAGGTTCGCCGGGAGCGTCCATGGAGTCGTCGTCCAGATCACAATCGCCCAATCCCCTGCCGCCAGCCCCGGATCAAGATCGGAAAGATCCGATGCCACCGGAAACGCCACGTAGATCGAAGGGCTGGCGTGATCCTCATACTCGACTTCGGCTTCAGCAAGCGCGGTTTTGCAGCTCATGCACCAGTGCACCGGCTTCTGCCCCTTGTAGACCATCCCCTTCTCGACAAACTCCCCGAAGGCGCGCGCGATCTCGGCTTCGTAGGAATGGCTCATGGTCAGGTAGGGCTGAGCCCACTCCCCAAACACTTCAAGCCGCCGGAATCCGGAACGCTGAACCTCGATATACTTTTCCGCATACTTGCGGCATTCCTTGCGCACCGCGACCTTGCTCATGGACGCCTTCTTGGAACCCAGCGTCTGATCGACCTTGATCTCGATCGGCAGTCCGTGACAATCCCAACCCGGCAAATAGGGGGCATCAAAGCCCATCATGTTGCGCGACTTGACGATGATGTCCTTGAGGATCTTGTTGACCGCCGTCCCCATGTGAATCGCTCCGTTCGCATAGGGCGGCCCATCATGGAGAACGAAGAAAGGGCATCCCGCGCGCGCCGCGCGGATCTTCCCGTAGACATCCATGTCATCCCAGTGCTTCAGCATCGCCGGCTCCCGCTGCGGCAGGTTCGCCTTCATGCTGAATGAGGTCTTCGGCAGATTCAGCGTGTTCTTGATATCCAGTGGTCGCAAGGATGTTTTCTCCCTGAAATGTAAACTTATATAATAACAAAAGATCCTGATTTTCCCTTCGGCAAATCCACGGTAGGCCCCGGACGCAGTAAGCCCCGGCAGCCCGACGGGGTTTGGGATGTCCCGATGCGTGCAATCGGAGCGCCGTCTGGCAGCCGGCGCCCACGGTAGGCCCCGGATGCAGTAGGCCCCGGCGGCCCGACGGGGTTTGCGATGTCCCGATGTGTGCAACCGGAGCGCCGTCTGGCAGCCGGCGCCCACGGTAGGCCCCGGACGCAGTAGGCCCCGGCGGCCCGACGGGGTTTGCGATGTCCCGGTGCGTGCAATCGGAGCGCCGTCTGGCAGCCGGCGCCCACGGTAGGCCCCGGACGCCGATACTGTCTCGAAATAGAGCGTCCCGGAGGGACGCTGAGAAAGTAGCCGGGGGCGAGCCGCGAAGCGGCGCTGCCCCCGGCTACTATCTGCCGCCGCTCCGCGGCTGCTTTGGCAACGAACCATCACGGTGGAGCTGCCTCGAGGGAGTTTTGAGACAGTCTCGCCGGACGGGGTCTGAAGCATGCGTTTATTAATCCGCTCGATTCCTGAAGAAAGGGCCGCAAAACATATCTCAGGACACGGATAAACACAGACCGGATTCGCGTGCAGGACTTTAGCCGGCTCGAAGAGGAATTATCTCCCTACTTATTTGACAATCTACCACTCACATTTTATTAGATGAACGCAGTCAGATTGAAGAGAGCTGAAGAAGGAGGAAGAAAACATGGTAATCAGAATCACAGGAAGCAACAAGCAATAGCACAACTTTGACAATTCGACACTCAGATTCTATAAGAAGATATCACAGGGTTGGAAACCCGAGAGATACCAGAAAGGAAAAGGAGGCTAGTACAATGAGATTGATTCCCTACATTCGAAGATCAGAGGTGCCGGCAAGGATTTGGCCGGAGACTTCCTCGCTATTCGACGAGTTCTTCAACGATATACCCCTCTTCCACGCAAATGCCAGGACCGGTGATAAATGGCTCCCCGCGGTGGATATCCTCGAGAAGGACGGGAACCTGATGCTGCGCGCCGAAGTTCCGGGCATGAGCGAGAAGGACATTGACCTGAAGCTGGAAGGCAACGTCCTGACACTCAAGGGCGAGAAGAGGCTCGAGAATGAAGAAGAGCGCAACAACTACCACCGGATGGAGAGCTTCTACGGATCTTTCACCCGGTCCTTCACGCTCCCCGAGACCGTGGATCGGGATCGCATCAAGGCGGATTACAAGAACGGCATTCTGACGGTGACGATTCCGCAGAAGCCCGAAGTCCGGCCCCGTGAAATACCCGTCAGCACCAACTAGGCAGGGGCTGTGCGCGCGGGCGCCTTCGGGTGGGCGCCCTGGCGCGGCTTCATGATCGTGGCCGGTGACCGTGGCTCCCTGCAGTCCGGGGAGCCACTTCCGCCTTAGGGGGAGTAACGCGTTGGCACGTCCGGCAAACACTTGCCGCCGCCGCATTCTTCATACTGCGCGGGATAATGGCCGATAGAGGTTGAGATGATTCGTCCGGATAAACTCACCATCAAAGGGCAGGAAGCGTTGCAGGCCGCTCAGAGCCTTGCCGAGTCGCTGCGCCATTCCCAATTGGAGCCGGAACATCTGCTGGCCGCCCTGATGCAGAGCGAGGAGGGGATCGTCACACCCCTTCTGCGCAAATTGGGGGTGGCCACGGAGAGCCTGGCTGAGGAGCTCCAGAAGCATTTTCCCTCACTCCCCAGGGTGGAGGGCGGCAAGCTTTCCTTGTCTCCAAGGCTGGATGGGGTTTTCCGCCAGGCGCAGGCCGAAGCGGATCAGTTCAAGGACGAATATATCTCGACCGAGCATCTGCTGCTGGCCCTGGCGGCTGACGATGGATTCGCCGGCAGGCTCTTGCGCGGACGCGGTGTGAACCGCGCTGAGATTCTGAAAGTGCTGGTGTCCATCCGCGGCAGCCAGCGGGTAACCGACCAGAACGCCGAAGACAAATATCAGGCGCTCAAACGCTACGCGCGCGACCTGACGGACCTTGCCCGGCGCAGCAAGCTCGATCCGGTGATCGGCCGGGATGATGAGATCCGACGGGTGATGCAGGTCCTGTCGCGCCGCACCAAGAACAACCCGGTGCTGATCGGTGAGCCGGGCGTCGGCAAGACAGCCATCGTGGAAGGACTCGCTCAGCGCATCGTCGCCGGAGGTGTACCGGAGACGCTTAAGAAGAAACAGATGGTGGCGCTGGATCTCGGTGCCATGTTGGCCGGGGCCAAGTATCGCGGTGAGTTTGAGGACCGGCTCAAGGCCGTGCTGCGCGAGATCGAGGACTCGGCCGGATCGATCATCCTGTTTATCGACGAACTGCACACCCTGGTGGGAGCGGGCGCGGCCGAGGGTGCGATCGACGCATCCAACATGCTCAAGCCTGCGCTGGCGCGGGGCGAACTCCGCTGCATCGGCGCGACCACTTTGAATGAATACAAGAAATACATCGAAAAGGATGCAGCGCTGGAACGGCGCTTTCAGCCGATCTACGTGGGTGAACCGTCCGTCGAGGACACCATCGCCATTTTGCGCGGCCTCAAGGAAAAATATGAGGTCCACCACGGCGTGCGCATCACCGATTCCGCCCTGGTAGCTGCCGCCACCCTGTCAAACCGCTATATCGCGGACCGGTTCCTCCCCGACAAGGCTGTCGATCTCGTCGATGAAGCGGCGTCCCGCCTGCGCATCGAAATTGACAGTATGCCCGGGGAAATCGACGAGGTTGAGCGACGGATAACCCAGCTGGAGATTGAGCGCCAGGCCCTTGCCAAGGAAAAGGACAAGGCCGCGCGGGAACGGCTTGAAAACCTGAACGTGGAACTGACCGGACTGCGCGAGCAGAGCGACAGGATGAAACTCCAGTGGCACCAAGAGCGCGAGATCATCGGGTCCATCCGCGCACTGAAGGAACGGATCGAACAGGTGCGCGCAGAAGGCCAAAAGGCCGAGCGGATCGGCGACCTGGGAAAGGCCGCGGAGTTGCGTTACGGAACTCTCGTGCAGCTGGAGAAAGAGCAGAATGAACTGAACGCGCGCCTCGCCCGCTTGCAGGCAGACCGGAAGTTTCTGAAAGAGGAAGTGGACGAGGAAGACATCGCCGAGGTTGTCGCCAAATGGACGGGCATTCCGGTGAGCAAGATGCTCGAGGGGGAGATCCAGAAACTCGTGCACATGGAAGACCGATTGCGGGCACGGGTGCTCGGCCAGGATGCGGCGCTGACAGCGGTCGCGAATGCCATCAGGCGGGCGCGCGCCGGCCTGCAGGATGCGCGGAAACCGACGGGATCCTTCATCTTTCTCGGCCCGACCGGTGTGGGGAAGACCGAGCTGGCCAGGGCGCTGGCGGAATTCCTGTTTGACGACGAACGGGCCATGGTCCGGATCGACATGTCTGAATACATGGAGAAGCACTCGGTCGCCAGGCTCATCGGCGCTCCCCCGGGCTATGTTGGATACGAGGAGGGAGGCTACCTGACCGAAGCGGTCCGGCGCCGGCCGTATGCAGCCATCCTGTTTGATGAAATCGAAAAAGCCCACCCGGACGTCTTCAATGTGCTCCTGCAGATCCTCGACGACGGGCGCCTCACGGACGGGAAAGGGCGAACCGTCGATTTCACGAATGCGGTCATCATCATGACCTCGAACATCGGGAGCCAGTGGATCAGCGAGGCGTCAGGAGACCTTGAGTCGGTCATCCCCAGAGTGATGGAAAGCCTCCGGCAGACTTTCCGTCCCGAGTTTCTCAATCGCATCGATGATGTGATCGTATTCCGCAGGCTGACGCCGGAGTTGATCCGGGGTATCGTGCAATTGCAGATCGCAGCTCTGGACAAGATATTGGCTCAGAAGGAATTAAAGCTCGAGGTAAGCCCCGATGTGATTTCCTTTCTGGCCAGGGAGGGGTATGACCGGGTGTATGGCGCCAGACCGCTCAAGCGCCTCATTCAGAAGAAGATTCAGGACCGTCTGGCAATGATGCTCCTGGACGGAACAATCCGGCCGGGCACGACCGTTCACATAGAACTCGACTCGAAATCCGGAGAGTTGACGTTCTCACCGGCCGTAGCCAGGGCGCTCAAGCAGTCATAGCCGCATGGAGATGCCACAAATGGGAGAGGCGTCCCTCAAATCCAAATGCGGCAGCCCGCCAACTGTCGCCGATCTCTGCCGTATGGTAGAATGAGAGGTATGATAATTAACAATTTCAAAACAGTGTTACTGCTCGGTCTGATGACGGGCATTATTCTATTCATTGGCAGTTTTTGGGGCCAGCAGGGACTTACCATAGCATTAGTTATGTCCGTGCTGATGAATATCGGGAGCTACTTTTTTTCGGATAAGATCGCTTTAAGCATATACGGAGCCAAGCCAGTCACACGGGCGGAGGCGCCAAAGCTCTACTCAATGCTCGACTTCTTGTGCAGCCGCAGCGGCTTGCCCATGCCGAAGGCATATGTCATCCCCTCCGATTCCCCGAACGCTTTCGCAACAGGGCGCAATCCGCAGCATGCGTCGGTGGCAGTTACGGAGGGTTCGCTGCGACTGCTCGACGAAAATGAGTTGCAGGGTGTTCTGGCCCATGAGATGGCTCACGTCAAGAACCGTGACATCCTTATCAGCAGCATTGCAGCAACAATCGCCGGCGCCATCATGTGGGTTTCGAACATGGCCCGATTTGCGATGATCTTCGGCGGATCCAGGGATCGCGAAGACGGCGAAGGCGGAGGGGCTCTGGGCGGCCTGATTACCATCATTGTGGCCCCGATTGCTGCCTTGTTGATTCAGATGTGGATCTCCAGAACGCGCGAGTACCAGGCGGATCAGAGTGGCGCGGAAATGGTGGGAAATCCCTACGGTCTGGCTTCCGCGCTGCAGAAGCTCGATAACAGCAGTAAGCGCCTTCCCATGGAGGCTTCCCCGAGCACCGCGCACATGTTCATTGTGCACCCCTTCTCAGGCGGTGGTTTGATGAGCATTTTCAGCACGCATCCGCCGGTGCCAAAACGCATCGAGCGTCTTCTGGGAAGGACTGCGTAAGAGCGCGGCATGCAGAAGCTGTGAAAAAATTGGGGACTGTCCCAAGCGCCCCGTGTCAGAAACCCAATTACCAACACTTTGGCCAGGCACGGGTGGACTGTCCCCAGTTTTTTCACAGCTTCGCACTACACGCCGGCATAACGGCAAGTGGAATCGGCAAAGTTCAACAAAGGATTGGATACTCGTGGATATCAGGAAAATTCCTATCATCTCGGGTGAGCCCTCACGCGCTCAATCTGAGGCCGACTCCTTCGAGGCATCTCCCCAATATCGCGTAGTCGACCGGCGGCATTTCACCGACGCAGCCACGGAAACTCCGGCAACCGGCTATGTCGAGGAAAAACCGCGCTACCCCACTTATGTTGAGGAGTTGCTGGCAAAGGTGGCCGACACCGAGCGGCGTTTCAAGGAGAAGGTTGCTCAGATCGACCAGGAGACAGCACGAACGAGAGCCCGGCTCGAGGCTGAATACGAGCGCAAACTGGTTCTTGATAAGGTGGACCTGATGCAGCCGCTTCTCGACGTGCTCGACAATCTCGAGCGGGCACTTCAAACTGTGTCAGCCGGGGGAAATAAGGCCGATCTGCTGGAAGGGGTGAAGATGACTGCCGCGCTCTTCCAGGCAAAGCTCAAAGCTCAAGCGATTGAACCCATCGAAGTTATGAACCAGCCCTTCGACCCGAACCTGAGCCAGGCGATTGGTGTGGTTCCAGTCGCAGATCAGGCCAAGGACGGAATCGTTGTCGAAGAGGTCCTCCGCGGATATCGCATGGGCGAAACCCTGTTGCGGCCCGCACAAGTGCGTGTAGGCGAATTCCGCCCGGATCGTTAATACCGGAGAAAGCGGTAGTGAAAACCCTTCCCTCCGTGCTAAGGGTTCGCAAGTAGATCGTTTCTGTCGCGAAACTCATTGTTCGATCGGTAGCGCCGGCTGGATTGAAGTCAATCGTGGTGGCGGGCTTTAGCCCGCGCATTATAGATAACACCCATGACCGGTAGATTGCATGACCGTAATTCATTTGCTATTGAGGCGATGCGTGGACAGAAGCCCCGATCTCTCATTCAGGCACACCGGGCACAGGCTAAAGCCCGCCCGCACGTGATCGCTTTGGTTGAAGGACAATTCAGCCCCAATAGCGAGTTTCGCGACAGAATCCAGATAGTGCTCGATGTCCGATGTTCCTGCCTATCGAATGAGTAGGTTGGTGCCGTTCCAGAAGAGCAGAACGGGCAGGCCTTTGGGCAGTTCTGCAAAGGCCGGTTCCTTCGCGAGCATGTCGGAGAACTCCCTGGAATCCCGTGTGATTTCTCGCGCCGGGGCCTCCTTGTGCAGGGTGCATTCGACCTCCACCCAATAGTTGGTCGTGCGCAAGAACACGCGGTTGACGAACTTCTGCGGTTTGTCTGCGGCTGCGGACGCTTCCTGGAGGGCGAGCCGTACGCGGTTCTCGGTAGCGACACGCTCAGCCTGTGCCGGCGCCGCCTCCGCACCGGCCTGCGCCGCCATCTGCTGCACATTACCGGCTCGCGCCTGCTCGACAGCGTTTTGCTGACCGGAGATTGCCACCTGCATCCTGGTCTCGTCCGCCTGCCTGAAAGCTTGTATGTTCTTCTGCGCTTTAGCATCGAGTTGTGCGCGCTTGGCTTTCTGGAGCTCTCCTCCCGCTTCGCCAACCGCCTGCTTGGGCACATCCGCTTTTGCTTCTGTCTTGGCCGCGACCTGGGAGGAACGTGCAGCGAACGCTGCGTCCGAGGCGATGGTGGGCGCAGGCGTGACGATACCCGACGGCATTGCCGGTGGCCGGGGAGGCTGACTTGCGGCAAGATCCTTCGCTTTTGCCGGAATCGGGGCCGTTCCGGCAGATTCCCGAGGAACGGGTGGCGTGCCGGTTGCGGGCTGGGACTCACCTCCCGGCGGAGTGCTCAATGCGGCCCCGGACTTGGGCATATCGCCTTTGGCTTCCCGGCGGGCGAACTGAGGTTCCGGTTGAACCAGCCGGGCTTCCTGGGTAGCTCGAAACAGAAGCACGCCGACCGTCAGCAGCACCACTGCGGCCAGAGCGAATCGCAAGGGCGAGGAGCGGTACGTGAACCTCCGCGGCTCAGGAAGCGGTCTGCCGGCCATGCCGGTCTTCTCTTCCGCCAACGTAAGGGAGAGCGCAAGTGCTTCCTGGCAGGATTGACAGTTGGATGCATGCTCTTCGAAGCGAGCCGCCTCCTCTGGGGTCATGCCGGCTTCCAGATAGGCGGCGAACTCGTTGGCGTCAGGGCAAGGCCCCGGCGCGACACCCCGCCTCAGAGCGAGGATGCGCCTGAATGCTCCATCCACAGATTGGCTTTTCATGGCTCACCCCTATTTATGACGTTCATGGCGCCCCACCTTGCATCTTCTTTCGGCCCCGGTTCTCCGCCGGCGCCGGCTGCAGCACAGGCACAGGCCCCGGCAGATCGCTTTTGCATGCCCAGGGCCACAGGGATACCAGGTCACGCGCGCTGAGCCCATGCCGCTTCCGCAGCTCGCGTTCGACGCGTTTGCGTATACCGCTGCGCAGACGCTCCAGCCAGCGAGATGCTGTCGCCTCGTGCACACCGAATTGACGGCCGATGTCCTTGAGGGACACCCCTTGATAGTAGTAAAGACTGATGAGCAGGCGATCGCGCGCATCGAGGCGTGCGATCTCCACCTCGAGAGCGCGCGCCAGCACAGGGCCCCAATGCGCATCCAGGCTCTCGGCCCCACCGGCACCAT
>CAYGWQ010000094.1:0-16748 GCA_964353465.1 uncultured Acidobacteriota bacterium
CGCCGTCGTGGATCATGCGGAAGAGGACGAGGAGCTGCGCCCAGGCGCCGTAGCGCTGATCCATCGTGTCTGGGAAGAGCGCGGTGTCCTCACGCAGGCGCTCGTAAAGGGTCGCGAGCGAGTAGTAGCGTAGGAACGTCTCATCCTCGGGCAGCATGTCCCGTTCCTCGGCGTAGAGAAGGAAGACGAGCCGAAGGATGACGGTAAGGAGTGCGCGGTAGACCTCGTCCGGGTGCTCGGCTAGCGGCTGGCGGAGCAGCTCGCCCCCCGACGAGTCGTGCGCGGCCTGGAAGCCGCGCAGCAACTCGTAGAGGGCGTGTAGCACCTGTTCAGCCAGGTGCTCGCTGACCTCATTCTGGAACTTGCGGCTGTCTTCGAGAAGAGCCGCAAGGCGCTGTGCGCGAGGAAGGCTCAGCAGGCGCGACTGACCGAGTAAGAGCCGGAGCGCCGTCGAGATGGGCCGGCCGGCGGTCTGGACCATGTCGGCGACGCGGAAATCCATCCAGCCCGAACTTTCGCCGCGTGGCGCGGAAACCAGGCGCAGCGTCCGGCCATTAAAGAGGAGCCCCGCCGGCACTCCCGTCTGGCGCAGGAGACGCTCCATGCGGCCGTGGGCCGAGGCCTCGAGCTGCCCGCCGCCGCGAACGATGCGATCAAATTCCTGGCCCGGCTCGATGATGCGCACCAGGAGCTGCCACGGCATCCGGCCGTTCTGCGGATCTGGCTCGCGCACGGCGAAATCGGGACGCAGCGTCTCGCCGTAGTCGGGGAGCGGCACTTCGAGGTCGGGCGGGATGGGGCTCTCGCCCGTGCCAGCGTAGCCCTTGGGCGAAAAACTCCAGCCGAGCACTTGACCTGCGAAGGCACGGAAATCGGGCAACCAAGGGGCAGGCTCTTTCTCGCCTGTGAATCCTCGCTCCTCGACGCATTCGCGCAGCAGCCGCTGTCCCTCGGCGTCACGCCGGTCGAGGATCGCTCCCGCCCGCACCAGAGCCGGGGCGGAGACCACGAGCCCCGTCGGCTGCACGTAGCCGATCCATTCAAGATGCGCCAGAATTTCAGGATCGAGCTTGGTCATAGCTGTGAGTCTCCACCCGCGGTGCAGGTGGCCTCAGAAAGCCTCCCCCTGAGGGAGGCAAGGGCGTTGTGAGCCCTGAAAGGGCGGCGCAGCAGAGCCCAGGGCGCGAGCCCTGGGAATGTGCGCCCACGTATATCAGCCCTGAAGGGGCGGCGCAGGCTGCTTCGCCCTTTCAGGGCTCTATCGTGCGCTGCCGTTGATCCCAGGGCTCGCGCCCTGGGCTTTGCTGTTGCGCCCCTTCAGGGCTTAGCATCGTAATCATCCGAACATTCATCCGATCCTATGCCATCCTGAACTCGCTACCTCGCCGGCGCAGCAGAGCATTTTCGCGTCTCACCGCCGAGGCGGTGATTTGCCTTCATTGAATCAGTTCGTCTCCGGCCAGAGGTACACGAGCCCGACGGGCTCAATGCGTCTTGCGTGCACTTCATAGAACTCGCGGATTCGCTGGGGCTCTCGGGTGAGGTCACGTTCGAACTGCTCGAGACGCATCCGCCAGGAGCGTATGTCGGATTCAAGCTGGCGCTTCTCCTCTTCGTCGAAATCCAGTGTGAGTTGCTTGAGCTGCTGCCCCTCGTACTTGGCGAGCTCCTCCTCAACGCGCCGGCGCTGGCGCTCGAGGGTTTCGCGCAGGTCCTTTTCCTCCCGCTCGCCTCGCTGGCGGAGCTTATCGATTGAGAGCTTTGCAAGTTCCTCGGCGCGCGGCCCGAGCTGGGGCAGGAGTTCTTCGATGTCACGGCCGGCCGCGGCGAGGAGCCTCTGCTGAATCACCTTGCCGGGCATAGGCCGGTCATGGTCGCCCAAGGAGCGATCGAGAAGGTCGAGCGTCTTTGCCTCGGCCTCTCGCGCATAGGCTTTGAGAGGACCGGTACGCAGAGAAGGGTCGACCCAGCGTGCGGCAAGCGGCACAAGCTCCTCGTGCAATCGCTCCGCGCCCTGGCCGTAGAGG
Source organism: uncultured Acidobacteriota bacterium (assembly GCA_964353465.1). Lineage (GTDB taxonomy): Bacteria > Acidobacteriota > UBA6911 > UBA6911 > UBA6911 > JAFNAG01. The sequence continues at coordinate 2,028 of CAYGWQ010000094.1, forward strand.
GACAGGCGGCCCAGCAGAATCACGCGCGGGATCGAGTCGGAGGCCTGCGCGAGGCACGCCCTCGAGAGATCGTGGTGGATGAAGCCCTGCGAACGGAAGCGGGCCAGCAGCCGCTGTGCGACCCGCTGCTCGAGGTGTAAGTGGACGGTATCTTCGCTGAGCACGCCTGTGTCCTTGAAAACGACCGGTCGGATCGGGGCTTCGCGGCGCCAATCGGCGATTTTCTGGTTCTGCTTCCGGGGGGTGCGAAGCGTGTCGAGAGTGGCGGCCCAGCTCGGATCGGTCTCCGCGCGCCGGTCGAGCCGGGGAAAGGTCCAGACTGGGCAACCGTCCTCGCCCTTGGTCTCGGCCAGCGGCTCGGCGCCGAGCAGCTCGAGCGAGCAGGAGAGCGCGTCGCGGAACGGCGCCGCCTCGAAACCGACCCAAGCGCGGGAGTTCTCGAGGAGGTTCTCGCAGCGCTCGATCTGCGCCTTCAGGTCTTCCTGGCGCTCGCGTGCAGCCTCGAGTTCTTCTTCGGTGATGCGCTTTTTCTCTGCGTCGAGGTCCGCCTGCTCGATTTCCCGCGCCAGCCGCTCGGCGTCACGGTGGCGGATCCCGTTGTTGAGCCGGCGCTCGATGTCGTCATCGATAACCTTCGCCAGGCTGCCCAGCTCTTTCTTGATGGTCTCGGTCTTGCGGACGAGCACCTCGAGCACCCGGTCCTCTACGCGCTGCGGCAACACGAAGTAGTGGCAACGAACCTCGGGGGCGGGCTGGAGCTTGCGGTCGATGCGGCCGTTACGCTGCTCGATGCGTCCGGGATTCCATGGCAGATCGAAGTGGAACAGGTCCGTGCAGTGTGCCTGGAAGTTCAGCCCCTCGCGGGCGGCGTCGGTGGCGAGCAGAATTCGCAGCGGATCTTTCGCAGGGTCGGTGTTGAACCGGCGCTGAATTTCCTTGCGGCGGCTGCCGCTCGTGAGGCCGTCGATGACCTCGATGCGCTCCTCGGCCCTGTCGGTATCCTCGATGGTCTGCTCGAGGATCGTCTTCAGGTAGCGTTTTGTCCCCTCGCGGTTTTCGGTGAAGATCAAAACGCGGCGGTTGTTCCACTTCGGGGACGGGCCCTTGGGCCTTTCGGCGAAAAGCGGCAGTCCTGGGCAGAGGTTTTGCCGGATCCAATCGATAAGGCGCACGGTCTTCGCGTCAGGAAGGTGCCGGGTCTTGTCGGCGATTCCCTGCATCCGGTCGAGCAGCGCTTGTTCGCGGCGCCACATTGCTATCGCGGCGTCGTCTCTCGGCGCATCAGCCTCTGCGGATGCGGTGACGGCTTCGATTTGGGTTGTCTCCTCGGCCTCGAGCTCCTCGGCCGTCCACTCACCGCGCTCGTCGTCTGCGTCCGGCGCGGTGGTGAAAAGCTGCGCCTCTTTGTCGCTCTTCTTCGCTGTTTCGTCAGGGACAGTGCTCGCCTTCTCCCATTGCCGCTCGATCGTGGCGCGGTGGACCTTCAGGCTGCGCGCGAAAGCCTCCGTGGAGGAAAGGAGCCGCTGCTGCAAGCCCACGACGAGGAGTCCCGCGGCGGCTTGCGCTCGGCGCGTGGTGTTTGCGAAGCGTTCCTCGCGCGCCGTTCGATACTCATCCAGGAGTCGTGATAGTGCCAGCTCCGGGGCGTCTTCCGGCAGACCGTCGACGACGACCCGCTCGACGATCCGCTTGGGGAATCCGCCCTGGACCGCACGGATATCCTCTTTGAGGCGGCGTACCATGACATCCTTGAGGGCCTTCTCGCCGCGCACCCTGACTCCGCGGGTGAAGCGGTAGGGGTCGAGGAGTTCCAGGAGCGTCGAGAAGCTGTTTGAGTGGCCGTTGTGCGGAGTCGCCGACAAGAATAGCCGGTGCTCGAAGCGGCCGCACAGGTCCCGGACAGCGCGCGTGAACTTCGTTTCGATGCCGTAACGGCCCCCACTGGAGGGAGCGGCGTGGTGAGCCTCGTCGATAATGAGGAGGCTTCCCGGCAACATCGAACCGAGCCACTCGCGCATCGGGTCGGCGTAGGTTGGGTCGATCAGGAGGTTGTGCGAGACCAGGAAGCGGCTGTGGGTGCGCCAAGGGTTCACACCGAAGCCGCGCTCGCGCCGCACCCTCGTCAGGTAAGAGCGATCGAGGATCTCGAACACAAGGCCGAAGCGGTCCTCCAGCTCGCTTTTCCACTGCTCGAGAACGGATGGTGGCGTGGCAACCACGATCGTCTTGGCCTTCTTGCGCAGAAGCAGCTCGCGCGCGATCAGCCCAGCCTCGATCGTCTTGCCGAGACCGGTGTCGTCGGCGATGAAGAGATTCACCCGCGGGAGGCGGAGTGCTTTGCGCAGGGGCTCCATCTGGTAAGCATCGATCTTGATCCCGGCCCGGAACGGTGACTGGAAGAGGTTTGGATCCGTGGCAGTGACGCAATTCCAGCGAAGCGTATGAAGGAAAGCGGCGAACTGGTGCGGAGGATCGAAGCCCTTGGCGGCGAGATCCTGCCAACCCTCTTCTTTGAGGATCCGGCGGTCGGGCTCGTAATCCCAGAAGACGTCAAGGGATTGCCCCTGGGCGTCGTCGTCCGCGCAAGCCAAGCGAACCAGGGGAGAGCGCCCAGGAGTTGGGGACTGGACTACCTCCTCTACCAACCACCTCCTGGAACGCACCTGGACTAGTTCGCCCACCTCGGGCGCGCGTTCAGGGAGCAGTCGGTTCGCGGTCTGAGTGGTCAAAGGCAGCATCCTCCTGCGCTCCGGGTGTTGTGATCGAGCCCGGGTTCAGCCTGTCGCGACAGCGAAGGGCGGTCAAGTAAGGCGTCGATTACGACCGCATCGCCGGGATCCACGGCTCCCTCTCCCGGAGGATTGCCAAAATCGTTACGCACTTCCTCTGCTCAGCCGTTCGACTCCCGACTATTGCTGTCAGCCTTGCTTCGATGGACAATCCCAACGGAAGGGCGCCAAAGTTGTTATCGCTTGTCAGGGCTGCCCTACAGCTGCCGGATTATAACCTGAGAATCGGCAATTTAGCTCAAGTGAATGGCTTCCCTTACGTTGGTGTGTTACCCACGGGCGTGGGCATGAACCGCCGCAGTGCAAGCTGCTGAAGCCTATCTGGCAGCCGCTCATAACAATTCCAGAACCGCGTGGTAGTGCGGCTGTTTATGGAAGGGGGCGCGTCTTGCCCTGGCGGTGCTCCGCCAGCGCTTCCTCTATGAACCGGTCAAGCTTGCCGGCGGAGGCATCGTCTTCAATCTGCTTGTCCCAAAGCTCGGCTTGGTACTCAGCCAGCCACTTGGCGACCTGGCGAATTTCCGCCGGTTTTAGCCTGGCGATCTCCGCCTCGATCTCTTTGACGCTAAGCATGTTTCAAGCATATGACAAATGCAGGGCAGCCTCAAGTGGATTGGTGCGGATAGCCTTGTCTATCGGCTGCGCATTGCCGCCATTTCGGCGGTCATGGTCGGTTCCGGAACGACCGTCACTCATGCCGCCATGTGGGCTTGCGCGAATTGCAATACACCAATCTGCTCGATTGGTGTTCCCCACGCGCGTTCAGAGAATTTCATCCGCCTGAGTTTTGTCTTTTTTCACACGTCGGAGCGTGTCAACCACTTTTTTCGCGCGCTCACTTTTAGGGAATTTTAATAACGGGCATTCGCGCCTCAACACGCATTTATCCGTACCTCGTTTGCGCGCAATCCTTTGTCGGAATTCTGGCAAAAGCTCCTCTTTTGGACTCGAAATCCGGCACCGATTCCACACCCGCATCCACCGTACTTCTGGAGGCACGATTGTCTGGAAATCCTCGCCAGTCGCGGGTCTTCGAGTCATCGTGTTCTAAAATATTTTTTATTTTTTTTTGGTTGCATGCCCTCAACCGGTGTGTTACTTTCACGCCCGTCGTTGGGTCGAAACGCTTCGCGCCACCGCAGGATGGCTGGACCATTGAAATCCCTCGAATTTGGAGTTTCGGGGCAGTAGGAACAGAGCAGAATTCCCCTGCCGAGGGAGGTGGTGCGCTTTTCCACAGTTGTGGAAACTTCTGTGGAAATTTTGACCGTCCAGCGGAGATCACCCAGATAATACACTTTGCATCTATCTCTCCTAAGAGTGTCTTGGTATGGAAGTTTGGGCCCAAGTATTGTCTGCCGTCGGCAAACGGGTTAACCCTCAGTGCTTTGATACCTGGTTCCGCCCCATCGTTTGTAACAATTGCGACAGCCAGGCGCTCCACCTGACGGTTCCGACCGAGAACTTCAAGAAGTGCCTGCTGGAGAATTACTCCGATTTGATCCGCGAAGCAGTCAAAGAAGCGGCCCCTTCTCCCCTCCAGCTGAAAGTAACGGTAGCATCCTCCGCATCGAGCGAAACGCAGGCCGCCTCCAGCCCGTCGCCGGACAACAGCGATGGCGGATCCGCACAGTTGAATCCCAAATACACCTTCGATCTGTTCGTGGTGGGCTCCAGCAATCAATTCGCGCGTGCCGCCGCCGTGGCCGTGGCCGAGCAGCCTTCCAAAGCGTATAATCCGCTCTACATTTATGGCGGCGTGGGGCTCGGAAAGACCCACCTGATGCACGCCATCGGCCACTTCATCAAGAACAAGAGCCCCAAGTTGAGCCTTACCTACATGTCCTCGGAGCGGTTCATGAACGAGCTCGTCAACTCGATCCGCTATGACCGCACCATCCAATTCCGGGAGAAGTACCGCAACATCGATGTTCTTCTCGTGGATGACATCCAGTTTCTCGCCGGCAAGGAGCGGACCCAGGAGGAGTTTTTCCACACGTTCAACGCGCTCTATGATGCCCAGAAGCAGATCGTGATCACCAGCGATTGCCCGCCGCGGGAAATTCCCACCATCGAGGAGCGGCTGCACTCCCGGTTCGAGTGGGGCCTGATCGCGGACATCCAACCCCCGGATCTCGAAACCAAGATCGCCATCCTCAGAAAGAAGGCGGAGATGGATCTGGTAGTGCTGCCCGATGCCGTCGCAGTCTACGTGGCCAGCAGCATCCGCTCCAACATCCGGGAACTGGAAGGCGCCCTGATCCGCCTCACCGCCCGCGCCTCCCTCGACGGCATGGATCCCTCGGAGATCGACATCAGCTACGCCAAGGATGTTCTCAAAGATCTCGTCACTGAGGACCGGCGCTCGATCACGTCCGAGATGGTCATTCGTGCGGTCGCAGGCTATTTCGGTCTCAAACCCACCCAACTCAAGTCAAAGAACAACGCCCGACGTATCTCTCAACCCAGGCAGATCGCCATGTACGTCTGCAAGGAAGTCACCAAATTGTCTCTCCCTCAGATCGGCAAGGATTTCGGCGGCAAGCATCACACAACGGTGCTGCATTCGATACGCAAGATCGATGAAATGAAGAAAAAGGACTCCGAAATCGCCGCGGCGCTGCTCAAGATCAAGCAGTCTTTCCGTTGATTCAAGAGCGAAAAGGGGACATTCCTCTTTTCGCAACTGTTTAGCCCTGGAAAAACAGCCACGGATTACACGGATTCACACGGAGTCCTCCTCTCTGATATTCAGGCCGCCAAAGGCCACGTCGTTTCGGGGACAGCAATAGTCCAATCGCGACAGAACGCTAGGGTTGAAATCAGTGAAATCCGTGTAATCCGTGGCGGCTTTTGTTTTTTCAGGTCTCCTCCTTTCCAGTGGGCTAAACAGTTACCTCTTTTCCACGCTTGCCACTCAAATGGCTATAGCATACCGGGAAAGAGGAATGTCCCCTTTTCGCCGTCCGGCGATTTGCACAGGGGAATCAACAGGGTAATTTTCCTGTCTCGGCAGGTTTGCTCTTCTTATGCACACCCAAGGCATTGCATATCCTGTGGATCTTTCAGCACCCGGGGTTTTTCCACAATTCCCGTCCCTTTTCCTCCAGGGCTTCTCTTGATATCCAATCTTCAGCAGGCTCGCAAGACTCATCTTAACTTTCTTTTCCACAAATTCACCGCACCTACTATTTCTTCTAGGAAAGATGTAATCTATAAATTCTTCATAGAAGAAGAAATAGTGATCGCCAGCAACTTCGCCGTCGCGCCGGGGGCTTGTTTTGTTTATAATCGCTTGCCGCGCGGTTATTTCTCCAAGGAGCAGAATTCCATGGAATTCACAGTCAAGAGAAACATGTTGCTGAATGAATTGAATCTTGTTCAGGGCGTGATTGAAAAAAAGAGCACGATACCGATCCTTTCCAACATACTTCTGGAGGCGGCGGAAGGTAATGTCGCGATTACAGCCACCGACCTGGATGTGAGCATCTGCTGCGGATGCGCTGCGGAGGTCGAAACAGCAGGCACGTTGACGGTCTCCGCCCGCCGGTTGTTCGACATCGTGCGCCTGCTTCCCGAAGAATCCGAAATCAGGATCACGCTGCTCGAAAACGACTGGGTGAAATTAAAAGCGGGGAAGTCCGAATATAAAGTTGTGGGTCTGCCCAGGGAGAATTTCCCGTCGATCCCGCCGGCGCCGCCGGGAGGCATATCTCTGCCTGCGGCCGACCTGAGGGCTATGATCCTGCGTACCATGTTTGCCATCACGCAGGAAGAATCCCGGTACTCGTTGAATGGAGCTCTGCTGGTTCTCTCTCCGCAGGAGATGCGCATGGTGGCGACGGATGGCCATCGGTTGGCCCTGGTGGGCAAAGCGGTCAATATTCAGGGATTGGATGAGGAGATCCGGGCTCTGATACCTCGCAAAACGCTTGTAGAAATACTGAAACTCGTCGGCGACGGTGAGATGATAGTCGAATTTGCGCGTGACGAAAATCACCTCTTCTTCGCCTTCCAGGGCAAGAGGCTCATTTCCCGGGTTCTTGCGGGGCAGTTTCCGAATTACGAGATGGTGATACCACGAGACAATGACAAACGGGTGGTTGCGCCGAGTCGGCAGCTTGCCGAGGGGATCCGAAGAGTGGCAGTGATGTCGGATGAAAAACTGAGGGCCATTCGCCTGGCGTTCAGCCCGGGTGTGGTTGAGATCACCGCGAGCAGCGCCGATGCGGGAGAGGCCCGGGACATCGTCGAAGTCGAGTTCGAAGGGAGAGAGATCAGCATCGGGTTCAATCCCCAGTACCTTCTGGAATTCCTGGGGGTTTGCGGCTCGGATTCCGTCAGCATCATGGTCAAAGATTCCGAGACCCAGGGTATGCTGAGCCCCGTGGGCTCCGCTGAGTTGGACTACCGCTACGTAGTCATGCCCATGAAGTTTTAGGCGTGCAGGTACGCAATCTCCGCATCTATCAGTACCGCAACTTCGATCCGCAGGAGATCGAGTTCTGTCCGGGCACAAACCTGTTATTCGGATGGAACGGGCAGGGAAAGACAAATCTTCTGGAAGCGATTTATCTGCTCGGATACGGCCGGAGTTTTCGCACCAACAACCCTAAAGAGTGCATTCAACACCGCCGGCAGGAGTGCGCTCTCGAGGGAAAAGTTGAACACGGAGCCGCCGTGCGGGAGGTTGGCATATCGATCTCCAGGGAGCAGGGAAAACAACTGCTGCTCTACCGGAAGCCTGTGGATCTGGGCCAATTTATCGGGAGTCTTCATATCCTGGCCTTCACCCAGGAGCATCTCAGAGTTGTCCGTGGTGGGCCCGGCGAGCGGCGCGCATTTCTCGACCGCGCCATGATCTCCATCTATCCCGGGCATATGCAAGGCCTTGCAGCCTATTGCAGGACCTTGAAGCACAGGAACCACATGCTTGGCGCCGCCCTTGCCCAGGGTAGGAAGCCGGATCCGACGCTGCTGGAAAGCTGGGATGAAAAGCTGATCCGTGAAGGAATACGCATCTTGAGCAACCGCCGGCGTTACGTCGAGGAGATCAGGAAGGAGCTTGCCCATGATTTCTGGAACCATGAGACTCTGGAGATCCAATACGCATCGACGATCCCGGTCGAAGGGAATGGTCTGGACGAGATCGAAGCCGGATTCCGAAGGCGAATAGGCGAGGTGCGGAGCTTGGATGAAAGGAGAGGCTTTACGTCCGTGGGACCCCACCGGGACGATCTGAGGCTGCTGCTGGACGGAAAATCACTCACAGACTTCGGCTCTGCCGGACAACAGCGCAGCTGGCTGTTGTCACTCTATTTTTCCCAGATGGAGATCCACCGCAAGACTTGCGGCTTTTTCCCGGTGTTTCTTATGGATGATGTGGAGGCAGAACTGGACGACCAGCGACTTCAATTGTTTCTGGGATATTTGTCCGGCAGGACTCAGACGTTCCTGACCACAGCGAAAGAGCACGCCCTGCCTCCCCTCGGACCGGACGCGCGCCGATTTCGTGTGGCAGATGGAAAAATACTCGCCGATTAGATAATACCTGAATGGCCGATCGCGATTCTGATGGCGATGCCGATCCCGAATCCGACTGGGTCGGCGGACTTTGCTGATGCCCTGTCGCACCCAGGATTTCGCTCCACTTCTTACCTCAATCCATGCTATAATGCAGGGTTCGATCTATACGAATAAATCATTACAAACAAAAAGGTTTCACCCAACTTCCCTAGGTGACAGAGAAGAGAGTTTGAGCATGCAGGACAGGGAACCAGATACGCCGGCAACCGGGGGCCTGGAGATCAATCCTCAAGCCCCAGAGCGCGAGGCGGAGGAAGCTTACAGCGCCGACAACATCAAGGTCCTGGAGGGCATTGAGGCCGTGCGCCTGCGGCCTGCCATGTATATCGGTTCGACTTCCGCGGAAGGGCTGCACCACCTTGTCTATGAGGTCGTGGACAACTCAGTCGACGAGGCTCTGAATGGGTATTGCACCCGGATCGAAGTCACTATCCACATAGACAACAGCATAACCGTCGTGGACAACGGGCGCGGCATCCCGACCGATTTTCATGAGCAGACCCAGAAGTCGGCGGCGGAAGTGGTCATGACGGTGCTGCATGCCGGCGGCAAATTCGACAATGACTCCTACAAGGTTTCGGGCGGTTTGCATGGCGTCGGAGTATCGGTCGTCAACGCTTTGAGCCAGCGGCTGGACCTGGAAATCTGGCGCGGCGGCAAGGTATACGAGCAGAGCTATGAGCGCGGGAAGCCGGTCACCGAGTTCAAGGAGACGGGCAAAACCAGGCGCCGCGGGACCAAGATCACCTTCGCGCCGGACGCGGCCATCTTCGAGACTCTCGAGTTCAATTACGACACGATTGCCGGGCGCCTGAGGGAATTATCTTTTCTCAACCGCGGGCTGGAGATTGTTCTCGAGGACCTGCGCTCCGACCGGCGCGTGGAATTCAAATACGAAGGCGGGATCGTCTCGTTCGTTGAGCACTTGAATACGAACAAAAACGTGCTTCACCCGTCCCCCATATACTTCCAGACGCAGAAAGAAGATGTGATCGTAGAAGTGGCCATGCAGTACAACGACGCATACAGCGAAACCATCTTCTCGTTCGCCAACAATATAAACACGCATGAAGGCGGCACGCATCTGATCGGCTTCAAATCCGCCCTCACGCGCACGTTGAACTCCTATGCCCAAGCCCACGACCTCCTGAAGGATCTGAAGGAAAATCCCACCGGGGATGACGTGCGCGAGGGTCTGGTTGCGGTCATCAGCGTGAAGCTGAGGAACCCGCAGTTCGAGGGGCAGACCAAGACCAAGCTGGGCAACAGTGAGATCAAGGGAATCGTGGAAACCGCGGTCAATGAAAGCCTGGGAGCGTTCTTCGAGGAAAATCCGCAGTGGTCGCGCAAGATTCTCATGAAAGCAGTCGAAGCGGCGCGCGCGCGGGAAGCGGCACGCAAGGCGCGCGATCTGACGCGCAGGAAGGGGGCTCTCGACAGCGCGCTTCTCCCCGGCAAGCTCGCCGACTGCCAGGAGCGTGATCCGAAGTTCTGCGAGATTTACATCGTCGAAGGGGACAGCGCCGGCGGTTCTGCCAAGCAGGGCCGAGACCGCAAGTTCCAGGCCATTCTTCCCATCAAAGGGAAGATCCTCAATGTCGAAAAGGCGCGTTTTGACAAAATGCTGAGCAACCAGGAAATCACCACCATGATCTCGGCCATCGGGACCGGAATCGGCAAGGAGGATTTCAGCCTGGACAAGCTCCGCTACGACCGGATTATTATCATGACGGATGCGGACGTTGACGGCTCCCACATTCGCACGCTCCTGCTCACCTTCTTCTACCGGCAGATGCCGGAGTTGGTCGAAGGGGGCCACATCTACATCGCGCAGCCGCCTCTTTACTCCGTCAAGCACGGCAAGACCATCAAGTACCTCCGGGCAGAGCGGGAGATGGAGGAGTACTTGATGCAGCGCGCCACGCAGGATGTCGTTGTGACGGTCGAGAGGACCGGCATGCAGTTCAGCGGCGCCCAGCTCGTGAAGCTGCTGAACGGCATTACTGAGCGCTCGTCAATCTACGCCAAGCTCAACCGGCGGCTGGAAGATGCGGAGCTGCTGGATCGCCTGCTGCTGTTTGTAGCGGGGGAAGGAGCGCTGCTGCAGCAAGGGTTTGCCTTGAAGGAACTTTTCCAGCAGAAGGAGTTGCTGGAGACGCTGGGGCAGATCCTGGCGGAGATCGGCTATCAATATTCCACTCTGCTCGATGAGGAACACGGGCTGCACTCCCTGGTAATTCAGAAGAACGGCAACGGCAGGAAGGTCACGATCAATTGGGATTTTCTTTCATCCGTTGAATGGCAGCGCCTTTTTCATCTCTATGCGGAAATGGCGCCGCTGGAAAAACCGCCGTTTTTCATCAGGCAGAACGGCGGCAAAAGCACCGTCGCGTCCCGGGAAGCACTGCTCGAACACATCCTAGCTCTGGGGAAAAAGGACCTCACCATCCAGAGGTACAAGGGCCTGGGCGAAATGAACCCGGAGCAGCTCTGGAGCACCACCATGAATCCGGAGAGCCGCACCCTGATGAAAGTCTCGATCGTCGACGCGGTGCAGACCGATGCCATCTTTACGATCCTGATGGGTGATGCCGTCGAACCCAGGCGCCGGTTCATCGAAGAAAACGCCCTCAACGTTCGCAATCTGGACATCTGAGCCCGGCTATGAATCCAGCGTTGGAGCAGGTACCCGTAAATCTGATCGACGAGATGCGCAAGTCCTACCTGGACTATGCGATGAGCGTCATCATCGGCAGAGCCCTTCCGGATGCGCGCGACGGACTCAAGCCCGTGCATCGCCGGGTGCTGTATGCGATGCATGACCTTGGCAACACTTACAACAAGGCCTACAAGAAATCGGCGCGCATCGTCGGTGATGTCATCGGCAAATACCATCCACACGGCGACACCGCGGTCTATGACACGATCGTGCGTCTGGTGCAGGACTTTTCGATTCGCTACCCGCTGATCGGCGGCCAGGGCAACTTCGGCTCGGTCGACGGCGACAATGCCGCAGCCATGCGTTACACCGAGATCCGCATGGCGCATATCTCGGATGAGCTGCTTGCCGACATCGACAAGGAGACCGTCGATTTCGGTCCCAACTACGACGGGGCACTGACCGAGCCCCTGGTCCTGCCAGCCAGATTCCCCAATCTGCTCGTCAACGGATCCTCCGGGATCGCCGTCGGCATGGCGACGAACATTCCACCCCACAACCTTACGGAGATCATCGGCGCGACGATCCTCCTGATCGATAATCCTCAGGCTTCTCTGGATGAACTGATGGCGCAGGTGCCCGGCCCGGACTTCCCCACGGCAGGATTCATTTACGGCCGCAGCGGGATCCGATCGGCGTATCAAACGGGACGCGGCATCATCAGCATGCGGGCCCGGGCCGCCATCGAGCGCCTCGGGCGCGATCGCGAAGCCATCATTGTGACCGAAATTCCCTTCCAGACCAACAAGGCCAAGCTGATCGAACGCATCGCCGAGCTGGTGCGGGACAAAAAGCTGGAGGGCATCTCCGATCTCAGGGACGAATCAGACCGGGAAGGAATGCGCATTGTCATCGAAATCAGGAAAGACCAACCGGCCCAGGTGGTGCTGAACAACCTGTACAAAATGACGCCGATGCAGTCGAGCTTCGGTATCATCCTCCTCGCGATCGTTAACAACCAGCCGCGCATCCTGTCGCTGGCAGAGGCACTGAACTGCTTCATCGATCATCGCAAGGATGTTGTCCGCCGCAGGACTATATTCGACCTGCGCAAAGCGGAGGCGCGCCTCCACATCCTGGACGGCCTCCGGCGGGCGCTCGACATGATCGACGCGATCATTGCCCTGATCCGTTCGTCCAGGGAGCCTGCGGTTGCCAAGCAAGGCCTGATGACGCAAATGCAATTCAGCGAGCTGCAGGCCCAAGCCATTCTCGACATGCGCTTGCAGCGCCTGACCGGACTCGAGAGGGAAAAGCTCTACGCCGAATACGAAGAAATGCTGAAACTCATTGCGCGCTTGAAGGAAATCCTCGGCAGCGAGCAGGTTCTGAAGAGCGTGATCGTGGAGGAGTTGCGGGAGCTGCAGATGACCTATGGGGATGAGCGCCGCACCGAGATTGTCGATGAGGAAGTTGAAATCACCCTTGAAGACCTGATTGCGGTCGAAGACGTCGTGATTACCGTGACGCACTCCGGCTACATCAAGCGCACCAGCGCCTCGCTGTATCACTCCCAGGGCAGGGGCGGCAAGGGGCGCATCGGGATGACAACGCGCGAGGAAGACTTTATCGACCACGTCTTCGTGGCCTCGACTCACAGCTACCTGCTCATCTTCACAAACCAGGGCCGGGTCTATTGGCTCAAGGTCTATGAAATCCCTGACGTCGGGACCGCCGGCAAGGGCAAGGCGATCGTCAACCTGGTCAATATGTCAAGGGAGGAGAAGATCGCGGACATCATCTCGGTCAAGGAATTCGAGGCCGAACGCTATGTCGTGATGGCCACCAGCAACGGCATTGTCAAAAAGACAGCGTTGAGCGAGTATTCCAACCCGCGCAGCTCGGGGATCATTGCTATTTCGGTGCCGGAAAACGACGAGCTGATCGGCTGTCAACTGACAGACGGGTCCTTTGATATTTTGCTCGCTACTCGCAAAGGCAAGTCGATCCGCTTTTCAGAGAAGGCCGCCCGGGAGATGGGGCGGACAGCCCGCGGCGTGATCGGAATTCGTCTGGCCCAGAACGACAAGGTTGTGGCCATGTCGGCTTTAAGCGGCGCTGGGCAGTTCCTTACCGTCACGGAGAAGGGCTTCGGCAAGCGAACCGCGGTGGATGAGTACCCTCGTCAGGGGCGCGGCGGATCCGGAGTGATCAATATCCGGGTGGGGGAAAAGAACGGCGAGGTGGTAAACACCTGCCACGTGCAGGAAAACTCCTGCGTAATGCTGATTACCGCTCAGGGAAAGCTGATCAAGCTGTACGTCGACCAGATTCGGAACACGCAGAGCCGGGCCGCCCTGGGAGTCAAATGCATCGACCTCGACGAAGGCGATGTGGTTACGAGCGTCACTGTCGCGGCTGGTGAGGAATCCGAGCAGGAGGAGCCCGGGAATGGCAGCCCCCCCTCCTGATAAACGCAGGCGCCTCACAGGCGGCCTCCTGCTGCTCGCCGCGCTGCTTGCGGCCTGCAATTCCAATTCCCGCCAGTTGCTGGACCGGGCGGAGGCGAACTGGCGCAAGGGACGCTACCACGAGGCGATTCAGGACAACGAAGCCCTCTATCGGCTTGAGCAGCGCGGCAGATATGCGGCACGGGCTCTTCTGAACCTCGGCAATATCTACTATCTCAACCTGCGCCAGCTCAAGCAGGCGATCGAATTTTACAATAAGCTCACCCAGGAATTCCCCGACAGGGCGGAAGCCCTCGAGGCGCACCGGAAACTGGCCGGCATCTACGCCAGCCCCGACTTCCTCGACCTGGATCAGGCGATTGTCGAGTACGACAAAATACTCGCCGCGGAAAACCTCGAGGATCGTGCTGATATCCTGTTTCAGCGCGCGGATGCCTACTTTAAAAAAGGCGATTATTACCGCGCGCTGCGTGAATTGCGCAGCCTCGAAGATTCCGGTATCCGCGGCCATCAAGCCGACCAGATATCGCTGAAGATTGGAAACATCTATCAGATTCAGAAAAAATTTACCGATGCGGTCGAGCCGTTCCGAAAGGTACTCACCGCAACTTGCCAGGAATGCCGGCGGAGCGCGATTCTCAATCTGGCAGAGACTTACGAGAATCTGTTTGAATTCGACCGCGCCATCGAAACGATCGGCAAGTTGGACAAGACTCCGGAAAGCGAACAATACATCCAGCGCGAGATCGCGCGCCTTAACGAGAAGCGAAAGAGGATAGACAAGGGCTTTGAGCTGGAATGGAACCGTCCCCAGCTGGAAAGCAAGACCCCGGCAAAGCGGCCGGCAGCCAGGAAGCGCACCCAAAGGTCGAATAGCGGAGTCCCATATCCGGCCGAAACGCAACACACTTATTCGCTAATTTCGGAAAGGGCACGAAGCACAATTCGTGGCGCAGGGCTTTAGCCCGTCAATACTCAAAGCAAGATCCCTTCAACAGACGGGCTAAAGCCCTGCGCCACGAAACCCAATTCCCTTCATTTTCAACTATTTGTGTAATTTCAGAAATGGGTTAGATCTTGACAGGCGCGCATCGGGAGAGTAATTTATGCCCTCGTCACTGGAAGGAGGTGTATAGCTTGGCGGAAGTCATCGTCAACGATGGAGAATCCCTGGAGAGCGCATTGCGGCGGTTCAAGCGCAAGGTTCAGCAGGAAG
>CAYGWQ010000095.1:0-16736 GCA_964353465.1 uncultured Acidobacteriota bacterium
CGATTGAAAAGCAAAGGCTTCTGTCGCCCCTGGGGCTATATCGGATTTGTGTCCTATCCGGGGGCGCAAGCCCCCGGCTATTATCTGCCGCCGCATCGCGGCTGATTCAGCAATTATCGATTGCCATGGAGCGGCCACGAGCCAGTTCTGAGACAGACTCGCCGGACGGGGCTTTTTGCCCGCTGTCCGTGGAACTGCGGTGAATAGCGATTGCAGGACCTTATGCCTGTTGGAGGACATCCATGTCTACGCGAAGTGCAGCTTTTTGGCCCGGTGTCGTCCTAACGGCTCTGCTCATGCTCGTGGCCGCAATGCCAGGCCGGGCACAGCCATCGCCTGATCCCCCGAGGGCGATGTACGACAAGATCCGCAGCTTCGGCCTGACCAGCCCTGCTCTCGCGGTCGAAAATCTGCTTTTCAAGCGCGATCGCGCTGAAATGACCTTCACCGGCACTTTTGTATTCACAGGCCCCGTGGGCGATCGAGTGACCGGCACCGTATTCCAGGGACAGGTCTCATTCCGGGCTCCGGTGCCGCCGAGTATCTTCGAACGTGAGAATGTGCGGCGCCTGCTCAAGGCCGACAGTGTTGAATCCAGCTTTGAGACCGCGGT
Source organism: uncultured Acidobacteriota bacterium (assembly GCA_964353465.1). Classification (GTDB taxonomy): domain Bacteria; phylum Acidobacteriota; class UBA6911; order UBA6911; family UBA6911; genus JAFNAG01. The sequence goes on from CAYGWQ010000095.1 coordinate 614, forward strand.
CATGATCTTCACCGACGACACGTTTCAGAAGATCAGCGCCGGCAGCAGCCGCCGGCCCGGCGGCGGCATTCCCGCGGAAGCCCAGAGGCTGGCGGCGGATTTCGTGCCCAGCATCCTGAGGGAAACCGGAGTCAACCTGGCCGCGCGCGCGGCCGCATCCATTCTCAACCAGGAACAGCCCGGCTTTTTTTGCGTCCAGTTCGACGGCGGCAACCGCGGCCGGTTCAGCCTGCTGCTCGACTATCAGAACCGTATCCCGGTCGCCCATTTCGGGTTGAACGGCGGCGAAAAAGGCCTGATATTCTCTTACCGCCAGGGGCTCTACTTTAATGAAATCTGGATGGCCTTTTATGGCATCGAGGACTATGACCGCGGCAGCGTCGCTTACTCGGACACACAGGACCTCGTCGATATCCAGCACAATGCCATCGACCTGGATTGGTTCTTCAATCAATGGGTTATGCAGGTGCCGTTGCCTTCCTATCGCCTCGAGTACACGCTCGAAGATCAGCCGGGTGGTGCCGTGATTTTGCGCGGCACTGTCTTTCAGGAGAATGCGCCGGATAATTGGGCCATGCTGCTGCCCGTAACCTTTGCTTTGGGCGGCAATCAGGTGGCCAACACCAACATCCGCGCCATCGGGACGCAGACTTCAGTCACCTTGAAGCTGCCGCGCCGCCCGACCAAAGTCGAGCTTGATCCCGATTCGTGAATCCTGTCCGAAAAGACCTCAACCCATGGACGCTGAAGGCTTGATCGCGATGCGCGGGGTAAGGGGGGACAGTCACGAATGGCACGAAGTTAAGGATGTAAGCCCTGAAAGGGCGGTGCAGACCAGCCCAGGGTGAAACCCTGGGATCAGGCGTAATTAGTTGAGAACAGCCCTGAAAGGGCGACACAGCCTGCGCCGCCCTTTCAGGGCTGATTCCCTGCTCGGCGTCCGTCCCCAGGGCAGCGCCCTGGGCTCTGCTGCTGGACCCTTTCAGGGTCACAATTAAAATCCTTATCTTAGTACCATTCGGGACAGTCACCGGTGTCCCGCAGATTTTAGAGTTTTGGAAATAATTAGCCTTGTTGCGAAAATTCTCCCGGCATCACTTTACAGTGAAGGGAACTGACGCGATGTAGTGCTCCCACTCCAGCTGGAGCTTGCCTGCATCGGCTCCCGCGCTCGAAAGCGTCATCTTATAGGTTTCAATCAAGGCGGAAGGTTTGCTCATGTCCATTGGGGCCCGGCCGAGATCCTGGTCCTTGTTATAGGTGAGGCCCCAGGGCCGGTCTGTTTGTTGATGATCAACTGCCACGGATCGGTATTTACCAGCACATAGATGGTATAGTCGCCTTTGGGTACGGCCAGGCCCTTGATGACGAGATCCGCATCAGTGTGAAAGGAGGTGGCGGCGTTGGCGCCGGCTCGCCAGACGGGGTAGGTCCTGTCTTTGCTAACCACTCCGCCCTCGCCGAATATCTGCCGGTTGCGGACGCTCGGTGCGCTGTACTTGATGGTGAGAACCTTGCCGCCGATTGTAACCGAGGTCTGTGCGGCTGGACTTAGCGGCGGCTGCTGAGCCCAGAGCAGGCTTGCCGCGCCGATGATTATTACAACACAGATTGGAATCGTCTTTTTCATGGGTGCATCTCCTTTATTGAACTCTGTCGCTTGTTATTCCTTCGGCCGCAGAGACTATCTCAAGATGGCAACTATTTATGGGTCCTTTCCTCCGTGGCTTTCTGCGCCTTCGCACCTCCGCGGCGGATATCTTCAGGACTCTCGGTCAGTTGAACTCGGCTGCCGGGGGCCAGGCGGAGCTGGCCTTCGACGACCACGACTTCCCCGTCGGCAAGTCCGCTCTGGATGACCATCTCTTCCTGTAACTGCTGTCCGGTAACGACCGGGCGAGATTCCACCGTACGGTCTGCCTTTACCACGAAAACGTACGGGCCTTCCTGCCCCGTCTGGACCGCCTGGCGCGGCACCACCAGGGCGTCGGGCAGGGTCGCCAATCTGAGGGTCACGCGCGCGAACTGGCCGGGCCACAGGCGATGGTTCGTGTTTGGAAAAGTACCCTTGATCCGGATGGTCCCTGTGGTGGCGTCAACCGCGTTGTCAATGAAGGTCACACGCCCGGTTTGAGGCGAGGACGGATTGTCCTGTGTCGTCGCCGTCACCATCTGGGAAGTGCGTATCGATTGCAATCGAGCCTCGGGGACCGAGAAGGTCACATAAACAGGCTCGATCTGGTTAATCGTCATCAGGGTCGTGTTTGGGCTTACCACGTTTCCCTGCTTCGCGTCCAGGCTGCCGGTGCGGCCGTTGAGCGGCGAGCGGATGACGGTGTACCCGAGCATCACCTTGGCGTTTTCCAAAGCCGCCTTGGTCGCTTCGATGGTGGCGCGGGCGCTTTGAATGGCCGCCGCGTCGGCGCGCACCGTTGCCGAGACCGCGTCGGCGTTGGCGCGGGCCTGCTCCATCATTTCCTTGGTCATGAGGTTGCGTTCGAACAGGCTGGCATAACGCGCCAAGGTGGCTTGGGCATATTTTTCCTGTGCCTGGTCCCGGGCAAGGTTCGACTCGATCTGGGCCAGTGTGGCCTGGTCCCGCGCCAGGTTCGCCTGGACCTGGTTCACCTGGCCCTGGTAAGTACGCGAGTCTATGGTAAAGAGCTGGTCGTCCTTTTTGACAAAATCACCTTCTTGGAAGAAAACCTGAGTGATTTCACCACTCACCTGGGACTTGACTGCGACCGTGAGGTAGGACTCCACATTGCCGACAACATCGAGATCGACGGGCACATCCTTCCGGGAGACCTTCGTCACTGTCACCGGAACCGCGCCGCCGCCCGGGCCTTTTTTCGCAGCGGGCTCAGAGGACTCCCTACCCACGCACCCTGAGAACAACAAGGAAGACAGAAAAGCAATAGCGCCCGCGCAGATGATCAAGGTGTACACCGGGCGGGATTTACCCTGAATTCTTGCATGCATACCAGTATGAACCTCCCTGAGCCAAAGGACTCCTGCCTGGCAAGCGGCCGTTACTTGCCGGCGCCCGCTTCCTGCGCGACCGCCGCGGGCGCAGTCCGGATGTTGTGCAACATTGCGCGCGCTTTTTCGAGCCAGATGTAGATGACCGGAGTGATGTATAGCGTCAGCAGCTGGGAGACTACCAGGCCGCCCACCACAGCAAGACCGAGCGGGCGCCTGGCTTCCGAGCCGGCTCCCATGCCCAATGCAATCGGCAGCGTTCCCATCATGGCGGCCATCGTGGTCATCATGATGGGGCGGAAGCGCACGAGGCAGGCCTGGTAGATGGCGTCCCCCGGCGAACTCCCCTGCTGCCTCTGTGCCTCGAGTGCAAAGTCGATCATCATGATTGCATTTTTCTTGACGATGCCAATCAGCATGATGATCCCTACGAACGAGTAGATGTTCAGCTCCTGTTTGAATAGGAGAAGGGTTGCGAGGGCGCCCAATCCTGCCGATGGCAGTCCGGAGAGAATCGTCACGGGATGGATGAAGCTCTCGTACAAGATGCCGAGCACCATGTAGATCACGAAGATGGCGAGGACCAGCAGCACGCCCATGCCCTGCAACGACGATTGATATGCCGCGGCCGTCCCCAGGAACGTCGTGTTGATACTCGCCGGCAGGGACTCGCTGGCGGCCTGCTGGATCGTATCCACGGCCCGGCCGAGCGAAACACCGGGTTGCAGATTGAAGGAAAGGGTGACGGCAGGCAGCAGTCCATAGTGCGCGACGGTGAGCGGGCCGACCCCGGACGTCAGGCTGGCAACCTGGTTTAGCGGCACCAACCTGCCGGTGGACGACTTGACGTAGAGCAGGCCCAATGCGTTCGGGTCCTGCTGATATTCGGGGAGCAGTTCGAGGATGACGTAATACGCATCGGCCGCCGTGTAGATGGTGGATACCTGGCGCGAACCGTAGGCGTTGTAGAGCGCTGATTCAATCACGTCAGCGGTCACGTTCAGTCGCGAAGCCATTTCGCGGTCGATCTTGACGGTGACCTGGGGATTGTTGAGCTGGAGGTCGCTTGTCACGTCCACCAGCACCGGGAGAGCGCGCATCCGTTTCTCGAAATCCGTCCCGACCCGATAAAGCTCCGCGATCTCGGGACCCTGCAGCGTAAACTGGTACAGGCTGCGGCTCATCATTCCGCCGATGCGTACCAGGGGCGGGTTCTGCAGGAATGTCCGGATTCCCGGAATCGCGTTCAGCTTCGGTCGCAGCTCCTCGATCACCTGCTCCGGTGTCAGGTAGCGCTCCGTGCGGGGATTCAACCGGATGTTGAAGCGGCCGGCGTTGCCGCTTCCTCCCATGCCCGACCCGACATTGGAGGAATACGCAGCCACGTTGGGGTCGGCGCCGATTACGGCCGCGACCTGGCGTTGCAGCCTGGCCATGCCCTCGAACGAAATATCCTGCGACGCCTCGGTGGATCCGGAAAGGGTGCCGGTGTCCTGGCTGGGTATGAAACCTTTGGGCACAAATCCGTATACATAGATCGTCGCCATCAGCGTGCCCACGGCCACGAGCAAGGTGAGAAAGCGATGGCGAATGACGCCCCGCAAGCTCCAGCCATACCCGTTGCGGATCGCATCGAATCCGCGTTCGGTGATGTTGTACAGCCAATTGTGTCGTCTCCCGTGTTCCGATTTGATCATTCGGCTGGCAAGCATGGGGGTAAGGCTTAAAGCCACGAAACCCGAGATCAGGATTGCCACGCTGATTACGACCGCAAACTCGTGGAACAGCCTCCCCATGATTCCGGTCATGAACAGGACCGGAATGAACACCGCCGCCAGTGACAGGGTCATCGAGAGGATCGTGAAGCCGACCTCCTTAGCACCGTCGAGCGCCGCCTGCCAACGCGCCTTTCCCATCTCGAGGTGCCGGAAGATGTTCTCGAGCATAACGATCGCGTCGTCGGCGACGAATGCTACCGAAAGGGTAAGGGCCATCAGGGACAGGTTGTCAAGCGTATACCCCAGCAGTGCCATAGCGGCAAAGGTGCCGATGATCGACATCGGCAGCGCCAGGCTCGGGATCAGGGTCGCTGTGACATTACGCAGGAAAATGAAGATGACCAGAACCACAAGGATTACGGTGAGTAAAAGCGTGACCTTTACATCATTGACCGATTCGCGGATCGACTCCGAACGGTCGATCAGGATGTCCATGTTCACTGAGGGGGGAAGGAACGAACGGAATGAAGGCAGCAGATTTTTGATCGAGTCGACGACCTCCACGGTGTTCGTGCCCGGCTGCCGCTGGACCGCCAGGGTGACGGAGCGCTTGTCGTTGAACCATGCGGCCGCCTTGTCGTTCTGCACGCTGTCGATCACCCGGCCCAGTTCCTGCAGGCGCACCGGCGCGCCGTTGCGGTAGGCGACAACGAGCGGCCGATAGGCTTCGGCGCTGGTGAGCTGTCCCGTGGCCTGCACCGTGTAAGCCTGCCTTGGCCCCCAGAGCGTTCCGCTCGGCATGTTGACGTTGTGCGCGCTGATGGCGGCGCTGACCTCGTTGATGGAGATGCCGCGGCTGGCCAGGATGGTCGGGTCCAGCTGTGCGCGCACCGCGTATTTCATGCTGCCGAAGACATTGACCTGGGCGACGCCTGAGACCATAGAGATGCGCTGTGCAATAATGTTCTCGGCGTAATTGTCCACCTCGGAGAACGGCAGCGTCGGCGAGTTGAGCGATATCATCAGGATGGGCATGTCCGCCGGATTGACCTTGCGGAATGTCGGCGGGCTCGGCATCCCCGGCGGCAGCATCCGCTGTGCGGTGGCGATTGCGGTCTGCACATCCTGTGCTGCGCCGTCGATATCGCGGTCCAGTGCGAACTGGATCGTGATGCTGGTCGATCCGAGCGAGCTTGTCGACGACATCGAATCAACCCCCGGAATGGTTGAGAATTGGCGCTCCAGCGGGGTCGCGACCGACGCGGCCATCATCTCGGGGCTGGCGCCGGGCAGGCCGGCGTTCACCATGACTGTCGGGAAGTCGACGTTGGGAAGATCGCTGACGGGCAGCGTGCGATACCCGACCACGCCGAAAATAAGGATTGCCAGCATCACCAGCGTGGTCATCACTGGGCGCCGAATGAAGATTTCCGTGATGTTCATCTCTCAACTCCGCTTTCCATATCCCATCAATGTGCGGACTCATTTTGCGAACACGGATAAACGCCGATGACCGCGGATTCTGCTTGCACGATCAGCGGTCATCCGTGCTTATCCGTGCCCTGTAAACACGTAAACCCATCCGGGCCCGCCAGCACTCAGTACCCAGCAATTGAATAATAGGCAAATGAATAAAACAATAGGCAAATGCTTTTTACTGTTGGGGAGATCCTACGATGGATCGTTGATAATCTTCAGTTCCCCGGGTGCTTGGATTATCGCCTGCCGGCAGACTCCAATACAAGTAAACAGGGTGGGTTTAGCAGAGGTGTCCCAGAGTGCGAATGCTGTGGTTTTCATCATCGGTTTACGATCGCCCGGTTTCCAGCCACTCTCTGCACTCGGGCAAGAAAAGTCTCATGATCGCCGATATCGGTAGTATAATGCCGGCAAAATATTCAGGGCGCTCAAAAAAGGCCTTAGGTTTCCGTCTTTGCCCGGCGGAGAAATTTCTTTCATGATCGGCAAGACGCTCGCCCACTATCGAATTGTTGCGAAGCTCGGCGCAGGCGGCATGGGTGTCGTCTTCAAGGCCCAGGATCTGCACCTGGACCGATTTGTGGCACTGAAGATCCTGCCGCCGGAAAAGGTCGCCGATCCCGACCGCAAGAGGCGTTTTGTACAGGAGGCTAAAGCCGCCTCAGCGCTCAACCACCCCAACATTGTCACCATCCACGATATCGCTCAGGAAGGCGAGACAGACTTTATCGTCATGGAGTTCATTGACAGCAAGACGCTGGATCAGCTGATCCCGCGCAAAGGGCTGCGACTGAATGAGACCCTGAAATATGCCATCCCCATCACCGACGCGTTGGCGCGGGCGCATGCCGCGGGCATTATGCACCGCGACCTGAAGCCTTCGAATATCATGGTCGACGAGCACGGTCTGGTGAAGATTCTGGACTTCGGCCTGGCAAAGCTCACCGAAATTGCCTCGCCAGACGAGGGCGCATCCACGCGCACCGACCAGGCGACGACGGAGAAGGGCACGATTGTAGGCACAGTGGCCTACATGTCCCCCGAACAGGCCGAGGGTAACAAGAAGATCGATGGGCGCTCGGATATTTTCTCATTCGGCTCAGTGCTGTATGAGATGGTTAGCGGTCGGCGGGCCTTTGAAGGGGACTCGAAGTTCTCCACGCTTGCCGCCGTCATTGAACGCGAGCCTGCACCTCTGGGTGACAACGTGCCGCATGACCTTGAAAAAATCATTACTCGCGTGCTGCGCAAAGATCCGGAACGTCGCTTCCAGCACATGGGTGACGTCAAAGTCGCCCTGGAAGAACTGAAGGAGGATTCGGAATCGGGCAAACTGACCGGCATCCGGGTTACTGAGCGGAAGCGCCCCTGGCGGTGGCTGTGGGCTGCTGCCGCCGCCGCGGCGTTGCTGTTGGCTGCAGTCCTGGTTTGGCGGCTGCGGGAGGCATCGCCGCCCAGCGACCTCAGCGCCGTCGCGCTGACCTCCTATCCGGGCATCGAGATGCAACCATCGTTTTCGCCGGACGGCAGCAAGGTGGCCTTCGTCTGGAACGGCGAAAAGGAAGACAACCAGGACATCTACATCCAGCAGATCGGCTCGGCGGGAACCCCCATGCGGCTGACCACGAGCCCGTCGGCAGAGTCCAATCCCGCCTGGTCTCCGGATGACCGCTGGATCGCGTTCACGCGCTATCAACAGGAACAGGACAACGTGGCGGTCATGTTAATCTCACCCCTTGGCGGGCCGGAGCGCAAGCTGACTGAGATGATCGGCGTCGGGGGGCTGTCCTGGACGCCGGATGGGAAGTGGCTTGCCTGCGGCGGGCTCGAATCACGGCAGGAGACGCGCAGCATCTGGATGGTGTCCGCCGATACCGGCGAGCGTCGCCGGCTGACCACGTTCCTGACCACGGGCAAAGCCGTGACAGGCGTTTTGGGCGACTACTCTCCTTCGTTCTCGCCGGATGGCCGCACTCTGGCATTCGCCCGGCTGGTGAAGGATTACGTTTTCGAACTCCATGCGCTACGGCTCACGTCGGATCTGCGGCCGTCCGGGGAGCCAGCGAGGGTTACAGATCAGCGCTACGCCACCATGCCAGGCCTTGCCTGGACCGCCGATGGACGCGAAATCGTGTACTCGGCGGGCGGTGCCCAGATCCAGAATCTCTGGCGAATTCCCGTTTCCGGGCGGCAGGCGCCGAGGCGGCTTCCTTACGTGCTTCCAGCCGCCTTGTCTCCCGCGGTTGCACGCACGCCGCCCCGCCTTGCATACAGCTGGATGGTCTACAACGTCAACCTTTGGCGCCTGGACACCCGCACCGGAGAGCGCAGGTTGCTCATTGGCTCAACTTATGATAGTCGCATCCCACAGTACTCGCCGGACGGCCGCAAGATCGCTTTTCAGTCCAACCGGAGTGGAAACCCTGAGGTTTGGACCTGCGACGCGGACGGGTTGAACTGTCAACAGCTTACTTCCTTCGGCGGGCCGCAATGCGGCACGCCGCGCTGGTCGCCGGACAGCCGGTGGCTGGCTCTGGATTCCCGTTTGGAGGGGCAGCCGGATATCTACGTGATCGCGGCAGACGGGGGCGCGCCGCGGCGCATGACGGATCACTCCGGTAATGATGTGATCCCCAGCTGGTCGCGCGACGGCCGATGGATTTATTTCGCCTCGGACCGTAGCGGGCGTTACGAGCTTTGGAAAGTGCCCAAAGACGGCGGGCCAGAGGTCCAGGTCACGTTCTCGGGCGGCTACGCTGCACACGGATCGCCTGATGGCAAGTACATTTACTATCTGAAGGGACCGGGCGTGCCGGGCTTGTTCAGAATGGCAGCGGAGGGCGGCGAGGAGAAGCAGGTGCTGCCAAGCCAGATTGCTGGCTTTAGTAGCTTTGGCGTGACCGCGAAGGGCGTCTACTTCGTGACGAATAGAAGGACGATCCAGTTTCTGGACGCGGCAACCGGCAAGGTAAGCACGCTGGCTACCCTCGACAAGCCAGCAGGCGGGGGCATATGCGTTTCGCCGGACGATGCTTACGTAGTGTGGTCGCAAACGGATCGGAACACCATGGACCTGATGCTGGTGGAGAACTTCCGGTGAGCCCGTGGCAACGCGAGAATTGAGCTGACCGCTGGCTGCAGAGTCGTGCAGGATTTGAAGACATGTGTTCATTGACGGTGCGGGTGCTATCTCACTGACCTGATCCTTGCCCGCAACTCCCATTCGGCATGGAACCAGTCGTCCTCCGCGGAACCATACGGATGCTGTCGAGCCTCCCAACAGAAGTAGGCGAGCCGAGCGATTTCCTCGTGAATGATTCTGAGGTCTTGCGGAGCGGCCGGTCGCTTGACAACGGTCTCTTTCCTTGTCCGGGGTGTGGCGGCAGCCGTCCTCACACGCGCTGATCTGGGCCTCTTTGCAGGCGCAGCAAAGGCTGGCGCAGCCATCTCAGACACAGAGGGCTCCGCTTCAATGGTAGAAGGAGAGCTCGACCCCCTTCGCCGAGACGGCCAAAGAGACAATGCAGTCTTATGTGCGCTCGGTCGTGCACAAGCCGGCCCATCGGAGGGGGCACGGCTCGTATGGCTCGCCGGAGAATAGTACCGTCGCCCAGAACCTCAGGTTGCTGCTAGCCTGGCCCTTGCCGATGCGAGTGCTTTCGCATGTGCGCCATGTAGCTTCGCAAGACCGCGTTCATTCGTGACTGGTATCGTGGTCCGGCGGTCTTAAACCAGGAAAGGACATCCTCATCCACTCGAAGAGAAATCGCCTTTTTGGCGACTGGGAAGACCAGTGCCGGCTCATTCCAGAAGTTATCCGGAAGATCCGCAAGTTCAGGCGGTGCCGTGCGAGCGATCTCCGCATCCGTAAGTCGCCGTAGAAGGGCGAGATCTGCCCGGCCGCGGCTGGGCTTTTTGATTTTACCTGCAAGTCTGGTCATATAGCTTTCTCTCTTTCCGACTGCTTCGTCGGGCGGAGATGATCCGTCGAATGATGTCGTTTTTCGACCCCGTTCGATCCGTGAATACCAAAGTGATGTGGATCTGATCGGCGAGGCCGATGGCAACGAACCGCCGCTCTCCGTACTCTCGGCGCGCATCCTCCACCATTAAAATGGGACCGTCAAAAACCAGTGATGCGAAGGCGAAGTCAAAGCCACGCTCCCGATAATTGGCATCGCTCTTTTTCCGGTCCCAGGCGAACCGCATGTCATCACTATACATATGTATATACATTCTGTCAAGGCCCTGCCGGAAGATGCATGCGCCATAGCAATAATCAGAAGCCAAGGGGACGCTTCTGGTTCCCCAAAAAGCCCCTCTAAAGTAGAACCTCCCCATTAAAATCCGAAGATTTCCAAGACCGCCCATCTCTCAAGGTGATCCACAAAAACCTGACAACTTTCGTCTGGGCATGCCGGCTTGATTCAGGCATAATTTGGGCCATTGGGTTGGGAAGGGTATGAGATTTCCTGTCAGATTCGAGCGGCGGGATGAACAGCATTCAGCCGAAAGAGATCGTCGTACCGATAAGTAACACTCAAACAATGGTTCGACCACCAGAGGAGACACTATGAAAGGACTGCGACTCTCACGCAACCTCTTTATCGGCCTGGCTGTTATGATCGCCGGCGCAACGGTGCCGGCGAGCGCCCAGACGGCAGCTCGGGTGCTCCCATCGTCACAGTTGACTCAGGCTCGTGTCAGCCCGCACGACACGATCAACCGGGTCATCGACCGCACCAACCGCGTCATAATCGTTTACGGACGGCCTTTCACCAAGGATCCCAAAACGGGCGAGATGCGCAAGATCTGGGGAGGCCTGGTGCCTTACGCCAAGCCGTGGCGCCTGGGCGCCGACGAGGCCACGCTGCTCATCACACAACAGCCGATCATGATCGGCAACACGGAGATCCCCGCGGGCGCCCACTCGCTGTTCATGCTGCCGGAGGAAAGCGGTCCCTCGAAGCTGATCATCAACAATCAGATCGGTCACTGGGGAACTCAATATGACGAGAAACAGGACTTTGCGCGCGTTGACCTCATCAAGACCTCAGTCGACGAGCAGGTCGATCAGCTCACGCTAACGATCGACAGCAACCCATCCGGAGGCGGCATCATCAAGATCTCCTGGGAAAAAACCCAATTCTCGGTGGCGTTCACCACGTCCACCGCCAAGAAGTGACGCCGATCATCATCGAGCACCATTGCCGGAGTCATTTCACCCCATGTCAGGCCGGGTCAGAGACTCGGCCTGCTCGACCATGCGTTTCGATACAATTCAAACCATTGCCGCCGGCAGTGCGCGTGATGTGTTTCCAGCGAATCGAGCGTGAACCATGCAGTCAAGATCGATCCCAAAGTCTTACCGGCGCGTGAGCGCGTTTCTGTCCGTGTTGGCCGTGAGTGCCGTTCTGGCGGCCCCTTTCCAGGGCGGCATGCCCGCCGTCGCGCCGGCCGTCCCGGCCTCTTCCATCGCGCAGGAATTGCGAGCCTTCGGAGTGCTGGGCAGTGTGCTCCACATCGCGGCGCACCCGGATGACGAAAACTCCCAGCTCATCACCTACCTGTCGCGCGGCCGCCACTACCGCGTGGCCTACCTGTCCGTGACGCGCGGCGACGGAGGCCAGAACGTCCTGGGTCCCGAGTTCGGCGAGGAACTCGGCGTGATCCGCACCCAGGAACTGTTGGCTGCTCGACGCATCGACGGCGGACGGCAGTTCTTCACGCGTGCTATCGATTTCGGCTACTCGAAGAGTCCCGACGAGACGCTCAGGATCTGGGACCGCCGACAGGTGCTCTCCGACGTTGTGCGTGTGATTCGCACCTTCCGCCCCGACGTGGTGACCATCGGTTTTTCCCCTGAAACTGCCCGCGGCCAGCATGGTCATCATACAGCTTCCGCGATCCTGGGGCTGGAAGCCTTTAAAATGGCCGGCGACTCCAATGCCTTTCCGGATCAGCTCGACACTCTAACCCCCTGGCAGCCCAGGCGCATCTTTACGGGTAGTGGATTCGGCCGGGGTGGGGCGGGCGAAAACGCGCAAGCCATCCGCATCGATGTCGGCGGCACCGACCCGCTGACCGGAGAGTCGTTCTCCTCAATCTCCGGCCGCAGCCGTTCACAACATAAAACCCAGGGCTTCGGTAATATCTCCGGCCGGGGCGGCGGCGGAGCGTCCTATCAGTCATTTGTGCTTCTTGGCGGCGCGCCCGCGACATCGGACTTGATGGAAGGCATCGACACCACCTGGGCTCGGATCCCAGGCGGCGCCGAGATCGCCAAGATCACGGGCGAAGCCATCGAGAAGCTCGATCCGAATAATCCAGCGGCCAGCGTCCCCATGCTGTTGGCGATACGCGCCAGGGCTGCAGCTCTTCCGGGCGAAGTCTTGGTGCATGAAAAGCGCCAGCAACTGGACAAGATCATCCTGGACTGTCTCGGACTCACCGTCGAATCGACGTTGCGCCAGTCCGAAGTTGTCCCCGGCGAAACGCTCACATTGCGCAACACAGTCACGGTGCGATCAGCCGTCGTTCCGGCAGGGTGGAAAGGGTTCCGCGCACCCGGCATGGCGAAGCCGCTCCAATTCGGGGAAGCGTTGCGGGTAAACCAACCGGCGAGCCGCGACGCTCAGCTGAAGCTGCCCTCCGACCTGCCGCTGAGCCAGCCCTATTGGCTGCGCGAAGAGCCTGCCACGGGTTTGCACCGGGTCGACAATCCGAGGCTTATCGGCCTGCCGGGAAATCCGCCGGTTCTCCCTGTCCATTTTGATCTGGAAATCGGCGGCCAACAATTTTCGATCACCGCCGAGCCGGTGCGGGTAGAAACGGAGCCGGGAAAGAGCGGAAACGCGGACAGCCTCCTTGACACCGAGGGCCGCAAACTGGGGGTAATCGCGCCGGTTGCGCTTGCATTCGCTTCGGAGGTCCGGCTTTTCGCACCTGCCGCCGTGCGAACGGTGGAGGTTGAAGTCAAGGCTCTCCGTCCCGGTGCCGGTGGTTCACTGCGCCTTGACGCGCCCGCCGGCTGGCAGGTCGCCCCCTCCGCGCAATCCTTCCGGCTTGCAAAGATCGGCGACAGGACAAGACTCTCGTTCCATGTCACTGCGCCTGCCCAGCCGGCCGCGGTGGTCATCACCGCTGAGGCGGATGTCGGTGGCCGGCGTTACCGGAACGCGCGCGTTGAGATCCATTACGAACATATCCCGCCGATTCTGCTTCAGCCGCTCGCGCGCATCAGGGCCGTAAGCCTCGATCTGCAGAAGCGTGGCAGCCGGGTCGGCTACCTTCCGGGAGCCGGCGACAGCGTGGCTGAAGCTTTGGCACAGATGGGTTACGAAGTAAAGCCGCTGACAGGTGGCGATCTGACCGCCGAGGGACTCCGCGGCCTGGATGCCGTCGTGATCGGCGTGCGCGCCTTCAACGTCCGGGACGACCTTGCGGCACATTTGCCGGCTCTGTTTGCATTTGTCAACGCCGGCGGCAACGTCATCGAGCAATACAACCGGCCCTCCGGCCTGAAGGCGGACCAGTTCGCGCCATACAGCCTGCGGCTTTCGAATGATCGCGTGACCGACGAAGACGCGGCGGTGACGTTTCTGGCGCCGGGCCATCCGGTACTTACCACTCCCAATAGAATCTCGAGCGCCGATTTCGAGGGCTGGATCCAGGAGCGCGGGATTTATTATCCGAACCAGTGGGACGACCGCTGGACTGCCATCCTCGCAAGCGGCGATCCGGGTGAGGAGCCGCTCAAGAGCGGTCTTCTCGTGGCTCAGTACGGCAAGGGCTATTTCGTATATACAGGCCTCGTATTCTTTCGCGAGCTTTCGGCAGGCGTGCCCGGTGCGTATCGGCTCTTCGCGAACATGGTTTCCTTAGGGAAAAAGTAAGCTCCGATAAGACGAAACGCCCCGTGCGCTCCACCTTCACCGCCATTCCTTACTACACCTGGTCCAACCGCGGCGACGGTGAAATGTGCTTGTGGCTGCAAACAAAATAAAGGCTGCTGTCAACGCAGGAGCTGGGAAATCCGGGGACGTCTCCCCCATTTACCTCTTATGGCACGGCTTGAAGCGGCAAATAGGGGAGACGTCCCCCGTTTTTCATTGCGGCACACGCGAGAGGGAATGCAGAGCCTTCATGAAGAAAGATCGGACACAGCCCTTGTGGACCTGCCCCAAGTGCGGGGCGAAGTGCATCACGAAGAATCTTTGGCATTCCTGCGGCAGGGCTACGCTGGATGAGTGGAAGGCTCGCATGGGAGCGCGGGCCCGCAAGTTCTACGAGCGCTTCGAGCGGATGATCGCAGAATGCGGTGAGTTCCACGTGGCGCCGGCCAAGACGCGCATAGCGTTCCTGGCTCGCGTGCGCTTTGCCGGCATTACGAGTCTTTCTGAAAAGGGAATGACGTGCTCATTTGCCATGCCTTATCCACTGGCATCGCCCCGTTTTGTCGTGGTGAAGGAGGTTGTGCCGGGCTGGTGGATGCACCGGCTGCGCATCACCGAGTCCAGCCAGCTGGATGAAGAAATCCAGGCCTGGCTCTGCGAGAGCTATCGCCTCATGGGCATGCAGGAGCGCTTCCAGTAGGCCCCGGACGCCGGACGGGGTTTGGGGTGTTGCGGCGAGGGAGCTCGAGCGCCGTCTGGCAGCCGGCGCCCACTGAAATCCCCGTCCGCTGCTGCGAGCCTTGCTTTAGTTATTTATATGTACTACAATGCAGTAATAATGAATGCCAACAGACTTCTGGGAGGTTTCGAATCGTTGCTTTTGCTTGCGGTCCTGCGCCTCGGGGAGAACGCCTATGGGGTATCGATCCGCAGAGAGCTGCGCGAGAGAGCGCACAAGGACGTCGCCATCGGCGCCATCTACACGGGTCTCGAACGGCTGGCTCGCAAGGGGTTCGTCGAATCCCGGGTGGGGGAGCCGACGGCCGAGCGCGGCGGCAGGGCGAAGCGCTATTACCGCGTGTCGAAAGCGGGGCTGGAAGTTTTGAGGGAGACGCAGCGTTCCCTGTCGGGATTGATCGCCGGATTGCATCTCGATGGAGGACGGGAACATGTCTGAGCCTGTGAAGCCTCCAAGGGGCGCATTCAGGGTCTTGAATCTGTTTTCCAGCGATCCCCTCTTCCCGCAAATCGCAGGCGACATGAGCGAGGAGTTTCATCAGCGGGTGCACGACGGCGGGGAAAAAACGGCGCGGCTATGGTATTGGCGTGAACTATTGCGGAATCTGGGGATTCTTATCCTGCGACAGGTGCAGATGCAGCATGTTGCCTTCCACGCGATGATGCAGGCCAACCGCCGGCATCATGCGCAGGGGATTGTGGCCGCGGTATTGTGTGTCGTCCTGTTTCGCCTGGGGACGCGGATAAGTGAATACTGGCTCCCGAGCGGGATTTCATTGCCGATGCGGCTCATGGCTTTCATTTTCTTGGCCGTATTGGTCGGGCTGATACTCGGCATTGCGGTAACCCGCCCGCGCAATTCTGAAGCAGGCATCATGCGGCGGGCCTTTACGGCTGCCTGTCTTCTGCTGCTGGCGCCCAGTATCCTCATTCCGTTGCAATCCGGCAACCTGCCCAGTTTCTGGCCACCCCCAGGGTGGTCCTTCCATGCAGTAGTTATCGTCTTTTTCTGGATCGGCAGCGTCCTTGTCGAACGGCGCTCCGTGCAGCGCTCGGCGGCCTGAAGTGCCTAAAACCGGGAACATCCTCGGATGGCGCGTGGCTGGTTTCTGTCGCGAATCGCGGTTTGAACTCTAGCGGTGCCGCCCCAGAGGGGCCAAGAGATAGTAGCCGGGGGCGCAAGCCCCCGGATAGGATGTTGCATTGAAAGAGCCCCGGCAGGGGCGAAAGATCTTTGTCCGCACCCTTTTCCTGTTAGAGGGTAAGGGGCAGGCACATGGCCAGCCCCTCCCCGTAGTCGCGATGGGGTTA
>CAYGWQ010000096.1:0-16706 GCA_964353465.1 uncultured Acidobacteriota bacterium
CCTACCGAAGCAATCTCTGAAACAGTTGTAAAGTTAATATATTTACGCCGCCTTAGTGCCATTCGTGACTGTCCCAAGCCCTGCCATGCCCGTTGCCCTGGCATCGCCCCGTTTTGTCATAGTGTCATAGTGTCATAGTGGAGGAGGTTGTGCCGGGCTAGTGGCTGCACCGGCTGCGCATCATCGAATTCAGCCAGCTGTTTTATAGGGCCTATTTTACATTCGTCGCATTGTTTTTCCTTGAATAACGCAACGAAGTGACGGATAAAGGATGTATCCCCTCATAGGCGAATAACGGCCGTTTCCGGCATCCCTGCTCGCATACGAGTCCAGGCAAAGTGCTTCCTGGCTGCAGGATCCAACCGCAACGGAAGGATCTGTATGGGATGATAATCATGGATTCGGACGAGAGAATGACCAAGAAGCAGCTGCTGGCGGAGATGGTCCGTCTGCGCCGGCGGGTCGCTCACTTGGAAACACGCCTGGCGGAATGCCAGGAGACCGAGCAGAACTGCAAACACCTGGTCACCCACGATGGACTCACGGGTCTTTACAACCGCATCTTTTTCGAGGATGAGATGTCCAGGCTGGAACGCGGAAGGCAATTCCCCATTTCCGTCATTGTGGCCGACGTCGATGGGCTGAAGCAGATCAACGACAGGCAGGGACACGCCGCCGGCGACGATCTGCTGAAAAGAACCGCATCGGTCCTGAAGGAAGCATTCCGGGCGGACGAAGTTGTGGCTCGCATGGGAGGAGACGAATTTGCGGTACTGCTACCGAAGACGGATGCGACGACGGCAAGGGCAGCGCTGGACCGTATCAGAGACCGGCTGTCTTCTCATAATGCCGGCCAGTCCGCGATGCTCCTCAGCTTCTCGCTTGGAGCGGCGACGGCAAGGGTATCCAGTACCCTGCTGGAGGCCCTGAAACAGGCCGACCTGCAGATGCTCCAGGAAAAGTCCGCCAACAGGGTTGAGGGACTGAACTCAATGCCGCACGACCCGCAGCTCGTGTTCAAGCATGTCGAAGCAAGACTTGCCTCCAATCCGGGGATCCATTTGTCGCGGCTTGCATCGGATCTTGCCTGTGAGCGCCACGTGATAGAACGTTCCGTCAAGGCCGTGACGTCCATGGCGTTTCGGGAGTATCGCCAAATCAGGCTATTGGCAACCGCGCTCCAGCTCCTCGGTAAGAAGCCTCTCCTCATTAAGCAGGTTGCGAGCGTGCTGGGATATACATCTCCAAAGTCATTGTGGCGTCTCCTGAGAACAAAGACAGGGCAGAGCCCGAGCAGCTTTCGGGCTCTGACAATCCAGACTCCCGGAGCGAATTCCAGAGATGGGATGTCTTTTTCCACTTTTGCGAGCTCAGAGCGGTTGAAGTAATACCTTCCCCGATCCCAGAATCATGATGGGACGTCAAACCACTGATTGTTGAGTCTCTGCGGAGCCCAACATAAGGAATGCGATGCCGCCCCGTCAGGCTCGAGCTTCTCTCGACTCGCGGCAGCGCAGGGACTCCCCCATCGACCCGAAAAGGAGGGTGCTTCCATGAAGATGCCATCGCTTGATAATGCCCCGGCCCCGGACAAGAGGCCGCTCACCACATCCCAGACCGCCCGACTGGCGGCAGTATCCGGGCTTTCCCTCAAAGAGCTCGCCGACATGCCGCTGGCGGAAATCCAGACCAGATTCCGCTGGCGCATCGATCCGGAGTTGCTCCTGTTTCGCCGCATCTGCGGCAGAGTCGTGAAGAAGGATCCCGTCACCGGTGTGGAGTATGTTGTCCCGAATGCCACCGTGCATGTGGAAGACACGGATTGCAGTTTTCTGGCTTTCTCTCCCGCCGGCTACGACTGGTGCTGGTTCTTCCCATTCCATTGCCATCGCGAAGAGATCGCGACCGTCAAGACCGACGCCTGCGGTCGCTTCTGCGTCTGGATACCCCGATTCGAAATTGACTGGATCCTTCGCTGGCGTCGAGAGCGAATCTGCTTCCCCTGGATTTTCGTCCGGCCCTCGATCCTCGACATTCTCGACCGCCTGGTGCTGGAACCCCGTCCGCCGCGCGTCAAACCGCACGGCCCGTGGCCCGGCCCCGGTCCCGATCCCGGCTCCATCCTCGAGCGCCTCAGCCCCGACGTGCTCCAGCGCGTTGAATCCCTCCTGGGCAGGAACATCACCGCCCGTATTGCCGACATCAGCGCGACATCCACGTTCGGCGGCGCTGCAGGTCTCCAGAATCAACTGCTGTCCCAACCCGCGTTTCCTGAGGAAGTGCGGCCGCCGTTGCCGGCCGAATTTCACCAGACGCCGGCGCCTGCCCGCGAAGTGACGCTGGTTGGCGATCGAGATTCCGAAGTACGAAGCACTCTCGCCGCCCGGGTCCATCTCCAGGAGGCCGCCCTGAAAGAGATCGACCTGAACCACTACATTGGGCCGTTCTGGCGCTGCTTCGATATCTTTGTTCCCGAATGGGCGCCGGTGTTGGACGTGCCGGACGTCACGTTCCGCGTCACGCAGGACGTGGACGGAGACGGCGATGAAGAGACCATATACGCCGAGGGCTTTTTCCAGGTCCGTTGGGACACCGGTCCCATTCCCGACGTGACTCTTCACGCCTGGCCCAATGCTCTTGCGTTCTATGCCTGCGATCCGCCGACGGTGCCTTGCGGTGACGTCCCGGCCATTCTCTTTGCCGGCCTCATGCCTCTGGTCAATCCCGCGGCTCCGGAGGATCCTTTCGTCGACTCGATCGCCGGATATGCCAAACGACCTAACCGGCCGCATCCTTCCGGCGATTACCTCGATCCCTTGCCGAATCCGCTGGCGACTGCGCCTTTTTGCCGGACGCTCCAGCTGTATGGTTGCAGTGCTGTCGGCAACGCGGCCTACTACCGCGTTCGCCATGCATTCAACGGCGGCGCTCCGGCGCCTTTCACCGGGATTACCTGGCCGCTGTATCGGGTGGTTGGCGGGGTTCTGCAAACCCACTGGGCCGCTGCCGACGCGGCAGGCTGGTATCCGATCGTGAATCCGGCAGATAACTGGTCGCCGCCCAGCCTGCTTCTCGAGTGGAACACGTCCGGCTACGCCAACGGGCTCTACCGGCTCGATGTTCAGACTGCCGACGCCGGCAAGGCCGTGCTGGCTACCTCAGCAACCGTGGGCCTGCGCACCGACAACTCCTATCCCATGGCGCAGTTTGTCGGGTTGCGCTGGCGTAAAACGGGTGGCGCATGGCATGACCTGCCGCTCATCTGCCCGGTCATCTCTCGTGGCGCGCCACCGGTCGACATCGAAGTCGAGGTCAGCTATCGCGTCATGGCGTCGCATCTGCGATCGTTCCGACTCGATGCCTACGGCTGCGGGGCCGGGATCCCCATGCGCACCTCGGCGCTTTCCTCGGTTCAGCACTGGCATGTGGCGCCGGCCGATAACGCCGGCGTACGGACTGCCACATATGGGATCGCGGCGGGCGCGGCCGCCGGAGCGTACACCTTCGTGATTGAAGCGGATAGCCGCGCCTTCAATCCCAGCGGCGGAGACGGCGCCCATCTGGTCAACTGGAACTACGATCCGGTGTACCTATATGTCACTCCGTTCATATCCGTGGCTGTGGTTTGACGCATACAATGCCCGGCGGACTTGCGCCTGAACGCCCGCCGGGCATTCCGGAGGACAACCGTGACTGGCTGGGAAGCAGTTTTTCGTTTGTTACTTGCCGCACTCGCGGCGTGGCGCGTGACCCACTTGCTCGCCTGCGAAGATGGTCCCTGGGACATTCTCGCCCGTCTTCGCCGCCGCCTCGGCCGGAGTGTTCTGGGGAGACTGATGGATTGTTTTCACTGCCTTAGCATTTGGATATCCGCTCCATTCGCCCTCTTTCTACGCCCAACTCCCGCCGAATTCGTCGTCGTCTGGCTGGCGATCTCCGGCGCAGCGTGTCTGCTCGAGCGCGCCAGTCCGGAACCGGTCCTGATCGAGCGTCTCCCCTCAGGGAAAGGAGATCCCCCTGATGGGCTGCTGCGGTAAGGCTCGTGAAGCGGCCCGAGGCGAGTATGCCTCGGTGACACCGGAGACTGCGGCGGCACAGCCGACGCAGCCCGGTGTGGCGATTCGCTACCTGGGCCGTTCCGCCATCCTCATCCGTGGACCCCGCACCGGACGTGCCTGCACGTTTCGCCCCGGTGAAGCCGGTCAACTCATTGATCCACGCGATGCTGAGGTACTGGTTCGGACCGGTCTTTTCCGGCGGGCCTAAGAAACTCTCACTGCAGAGAAAAACCATCTTTAGCAATCCGATGTTGCCGGATATGGGATGTTCGCACACTATGGAGTATGATATTGGCCCGAATCGTGCACGCCATATTGAAGAACCGGCTTGTGGGGAGCGATCTGTGGAAGAGGTGGCCAACAAAACGCATCGGCGATTGAGTGCATTTCCCACCAAAGTGTTCATTGCCGTTGTGGGTGCCGTCTGTCTTGGCCTGGCTGTCAGCGCCGCCTATGACTTTATCCGTCTGAATGGACTGCGGGTCGAATACCTGCGCAAAACTGCCGCCGACCTGGCAGCTGCCATCGATGCCCAGGTGCGCGGGCCCGACCGGAGCAATCCCAGCGTGTGGCAGAGCCTGTTCGCCGAAAGCGTCAAAGCCCGAGGCCAGTCCGTGGCATTTATGACGCTTCTCGATGAATCCGGGCAGATATTGGGCGGCGAAGGAGATCGTTTTGCCACTTTATTTAACAGCGAACCCGGCTTTGTCCGCTCGCAGGGGACCGGGATCTACATCTATGACGCATCCCTGCCCTTTCCCCGAGGTGCGGCGGGCAGAGGCAGGGGCATGGGCCCCGGCGGCGGACAGGGCATGGGACAAGGCATGGGCCCGGGCATGGCACGCCGCTCCGTGCCCGCCCGGCTCCGCGTTGGCGTCTACTCCTCCTCCGCCGACTTCATCCGGTGGCAGGCGATCCTGCATCTGGTAATGAACGGCGTCGCCATCCTTACCCTCCTCGCGCTGGCTCGCTACTTTCTGCGCACTCTGAATCGTTTTCTGCAGCTCAAGGCCAGCGAGGAGTCCGCACGACATCTGACGGCGCTGGGCTCCATGGCCGCGACCCTGGCACATGAGATCCGCAATCCGTTGGGCGCCATGAAGGGATTGACACAACTTGCTCAAGAGGACCTCCCCGGCGACCACAAGACACAATCGCTCATGAGCACTGTTGTGCGCGAGGCCGAGCGCTTGGAGCAGCTGGTTACCGATCTGCTCAGTTTCGCGCGGCCGCGCGATCCGCAGATCAGCCAATTCGATATCATGCGCACCCTCTCGGATGTCAGGACCGTGCTGCAGCCAAAGCTCGAGGCTGCCCGGATAAGGCTGGATATTGCGTCCTCGTCGGATGGGCTGGTAATTCACTCCGACGAAAGCGGCCTGCGGCAGATACTCCTGAATGTCCTGCTCAACGCGATGGATAGTACCCTGCCCGAGGGTGCCATTACCGTCCGGGTTCGGCGCGACGAAAAGGCTCATGCGCTGATCGTCGAGGTTGATGATTCCGGACCGGGACTTGGCAATCGGGACCCGGAGGAGCTGTTCCAGCCGTTTGCCACCACGAAGACAAAAGGGACCGGCCTGGGGCTGCCGATCTCGCGCCAGATCGCCGAACGACTTGGCGGCAGTTTGCAGCTCGCCAACCGCCCCGGAGGAGGCGCCCGGTGCATGCTCAGTTTGCCGCTTCACGCGCCGGTAACGGAATGATTGCGGTGCGATTCCGCTAACCCGCATGATTCATGAACGTCGTTCGCAAACGAATGAAAAACAGTACACGGTGCCAGGATTTGCTCATGACAGAAGGCTTTTAGGACACGGACAAACACGGATCCGGTCCGTTTTTGTCCGCGTTCTTCCGTGTCCCGAGATGTTTTGCTGTCCTTTATTCATGAATAAAGCAGGCTAATACCCACAACGGAAAATACCATGAAGAACTCTATCCTGGTGGTTGATGACGAACCTGCTCAGCGGCAGCTGCTCACCGCCGCTCTCAACAAGGACTACATGGTTGTGCCTGCAGCCAACGGCCGGGAGGCGATCCAACTGCTGTCTGCGCGCAGCTTCGACCTGGTCGTTACCGACGAACGCATGCCCGATATGGGCGGCATTGAGCTGGTCAAGTGGATGCGCGAGCGCATGCCGGAAGTTCCGGTCCTCGTGCTCACCGCCTACGGTTCGATCGCGACGGCCGTGGAAGCCATGAAGCTTGGCGCCCAGGAGTATCTCACGAAACCGCTCAAAAGCCCGGACGAGCTGCGCATGGTCGTCGCACGGACGCTGCGCCAACGCATGCTGATTGATCGGAGTCTGGTGTTGCAGGCAGAAACCGAGGCGCAATTTCCGCCCGACATTGTCGCGGAAAGCGCCGCCATGAAACGAGTGCTCACGCTGGCATCGCAGGTCGCCCAACAGTCGACCACTGTGTTCCTGACGGGCGAATCGGGTACCGGAAAGGAAGTAGTCGCGCGCTTCATCCACCGGCGCAGCCCGCGAAACGAAGAGCCCATCGTTGCCGTCAACTGCGCCGCTTTGCCCGAAACTCTTCTGGAATCCGAACTCTTCGGGCATGAAAAAGGAGCGTTCACCGGCGCGGTTCAGGCGCGCAGAGGCCGCTTCGAACTCGCTCACGGCGGCACCCTGTTTCTCGACGAAGTGGCGGAGATGAGCGCGAATGTGCAGGCCAAGCTGCTGCGCGTGCTTCAGGAACAGCAATTCGAGAGAATCGGCGGGACGCGGACCATCGTCGTGGATGTGCGCGTGATCGCGGCCACGAACATGGATCTCGCGAACGCATTGGAGCAGAAGTCCTTCCGCGAAGATCTCTACTACCGGCTCAACGTGTTTCCCATCCACATCCCGGCACTGCGCGACAGGCGCGAGGATATCCTCCCTCTGGCGAACTATTTCGCAGCCAAGATAGCGGCGCGCATCGGGCGTCGCTTTGACGGGCTCCATACTGAAGTGCAGAAGATGCTGTACCAGTATGAGTGGCCCGGCAATGTCCGCGAACTGCAAAACGCGCTGGAGCGCTCGCTGATTGTAGCCAAAACCAACACCGTTCTGGCCGAAGACCTCCCGCTTCAGTTTGAGCGCGCGCATCCTGCCGCCTCCCGCCCCGTCACCCTTGCCGAAATCGAAAGAGCCGCCATCCTCGAGGCTTTGGCGCGCAACCGGGGAGAACGCCGCAGTACCGCCGAACAGCTCGGCATGAGCCTGCGAACACTTCAGTATCGGCTGAAGGAATACGGCCTTGCCGGCAAGGACTAATGCCGACTTCCGACCTCCGACTTCGGACTTCCGACCTCAGACCAGGCAGGGGCTGCGCTTCTGGTAACCACGAAATACACGAAATACACGAAATGGCCGAATCAAGATGGCAACCAAGGACTCCCCCATGTTGCGAGCAGAAGAGCCGGGTATCCTTTGCTTGTCGCAGGCACGTTTTCGTGTATTTCGTGTATTTCGTGGTGGATGCTTTTGCTGTCGCCGAATGACGGGAAGTTCGGGATTTGCGCTTGCTTCGAGTGCAAAGCTTGCGGTTTAGATGATGCGGAAGTGCAAAGTTTGCGTTCTGACGCCGTTTCCGACGGCGCGGGACGGCTGTTCCCTATCTTTATTATCTCGCCAATTGCTGAAATATTAGGACATAGTTCATCACATTGCGATCTGCTGCCCTCCGTTGCGGCTGCTGGCACGCACTTTGCCTAATTAAAATGTGCATCTCGCGCAGGTTTGAGCCAAGTAAGCATGAGACCTCCGCAAGAAGCAGGGAGCAATGAGATTTCGGAAATAAGCCGGCAAAAAACCGGCGCAAAAAAGGGAGGGACATTATCATGAGAAACAAATCGTTCATTGGCGGTTCGGTTGTGATGATCCTGGTATTTCTGGTGGGTGCAGGCACAGCTCAGAGCCAGATGCTGCATCGAGGTATGGCACGGCAAGGTGCGCAGGCGGCCATCCAGGAGAAAATCGTCACACTGACCGGCGCCGTCACCGCCGTAAATCTGGCTCCCGGGCAGGGGATGCCATCCATCACGCTGCGGGAGAACCTGCTCGGCGCCGTCACGGTACTGATCGGCCCATACCGGGGATTGGCGGAAAGCAAGTTTGAAATCACGCCAGCACAGGTTCTGCAGATCAAAGCTTTTCCTGATCCTCGAATGGCGAACGCCTATGTTGCGACGGAAATCAGGGACGGCAATGGCGCCGTTGTGGTCCTGAGCAATGCCGCAGGAATGCCCTTCAACCGCGGTGGCGCCCAGGGAATGCGTGGTGCCGGTGCCATGGGGCGGGGGATGATGCGTGGTGCCGGTTCGATGCGGGGAATGCATGGCGGGCCAGGCATGGGCGATTGTGAAATCTGCACCAACCTCGATCTCAAAGCCAGGAAGACCCTGGCCGGTACCGTGCAGAGTGTCGAAATGGGACCCGGCCTGGGCATGCCGAGCTTCACCCTTTCAGTGGACGGCAAAGCGATTGTTATCATCGCCAGTCCGTTCTGGGCACTTCAGCAGGCCGACTTCAAGATTTCCGCAGGGGATTCTCTATCGGTTGTAGCTTATCCCTCTCTCCAGCAGGAGGGCTCCTACGTGGCTGCAGAGATCCTGAACGCCAGCACACAAAAGAGCATTAAGCTGCGCGATGAAAACGGCATACCTTCAGGCATGCGTGGCCGCGGGCCCATGCAGGGAGGCCGCCGCTAACCTCACCCCCTGACCGTCAAGAAATGGGGACATTCCGTTTTTAAGCCACTTGATTTCAATCAGTTATCTCTTGGCGGAAAATCGGCATGTCCCCTTTTTGTTTCCCGCGATGCACGCCATGATCCGTCCCGTTGCCTGCTTGCACTGGCAATGGGAGTCAGGACTCCTGTATAGTAACCACTCGTTAGTATTATTCGGATTAGCCTTCATACTGAATGGATGGATTATGGTTTTCGATAACACCAAGGATCACAAGAAGTCTCCAGTCAGGGAAATGATGCACGACGCGGGCGGCTTCATTCATCGCCATATCGGGCCCAGCGAACAGGATTCCCGAGCCATGCTCGATGTCCTGGGCCTGCCTTCCCTGGCTGTGATGATCGATAAGACCATCCCGGCGCAAATCCGTACCAAGGTTCCTCTGCGGCTCGAGGAGCCGATGAGCGAGTACAGGGCTTTGTGCCGGCTTCGCGAGATTGCCTCGATGAACAAGGTCTTCCGATCTTACATCGGGATGGGCTATGCCGACTGCATCACGCCGCCGGTGATCCAGCGCAACATACTCGAAAATCCCGGGTGGTACACACAATACACTCCCTATCAGCCGGAGATTTCCCAAGGGCGGCTGGAAGCACTGCTCATCTTTCAGACCATGATTGCGGATCTGACCGGCCTGCCGGTCGCGAATGCGTCCCTGCTGGATGAAGGGACAGCTGCTGCCGAGGCCATGAACATGTGCTATGCACTGAGCAAGGAAGAGCGCAACTGCTTCTTTGTCTCGGACATGTGCCACCCGCAAACCATTGAGGTGGTTAAGACCAGGGCGGATGCCAAGAGGATCGAGGTTGTGGTTGGCGCCCATGAGCGCTTTGATTTTTCGCATCCGGTCTGCGGCGCACTCCTGCAATATCCGGCCACCGACGGCTCGGTCTGTGATTACATGGCCTTTATCGAGCGGGCCCATCGCGCCGGGGCTCTGGTGGCGGTAGCCGCCGATCTGCTTGGTCTCACGCTTCTGAAGGCTCCGGGCGAATTCGGCGCGGATATTGCCGTGGGCACAACGCAGCGTTTTGGCGTCCCGCTCGGCTACGGTGGGCCGCACGCGGCTTATCTCTCCGCACGCGATGAGTTCAAGCGGAATATGCCCGGGCGGATCGTGGGCGTTTCCAAGGACTCCCTGGGCAATGATGCCCTGCGACTCTCCCTGCAGACGCGCGAGCAGCACATCCGGCGCGAGAAGGCGACCAGCAACATTTGCACGGCGCAGGTATTGCTCGCGGTCATGGCCGGCATGTACGCCGTGTACCACGGTCCCGGCGGGCTGCGGAATATTGCCCGGAGAATTCATCTGCTGACCTGCGTTCTGGCGAAAGGGCTGGAGGAGCTTGGCTATTCAGTCGGTCCCGGGGTTTTCTTCGACACACTGCGTGTGGAGCTGGGAAATCGGCGCCTCGCCGACATCCTGGAGGCGGCGCGCGGCCGCAGGATCAATCTGCGCGTGGTGAACGACACGACGGTCGGAGTGAGTTTGGATGAAACCGTCACGGTCGGTGACTTGAAAGACCTGCTGGCAGTTTTCGGCGCCGGGCAGGATCTGAACGAGGGAGCGATTGAATCGCTGGCAGAGACCGTGGATGCTTCTTTCCCGTCGCACCTCGCCCGCACCAGCAGCTACCTGACCCACCCGGTTTTCAGCCGCTATCACTCTGAAACTGAGTTGTTGCGGTATATGCGGCGCCTCGAAGCCAGGGACCTTTCCCTCACGGCCTCGATGATCCCGCTTGGCTCCTGCACCATGAAGCTCAACGCGGCGGCGGAGATGGTTCCAGTGAGTTGGCCTGAGTTCGGCAAGATCCACCCCTTTGCACCGCTCGATCAGGCTGCCGGCTATCAGATACTGTTTCAGCTGCTGGAGAAATCGCTGACGGAGATCACCGGTTTTGCCGGCGTTTCGCTGCAGCCCAATTCCGGCGCCCAGGGGGAATTCGCCGGACTTCTGGTGATCAGCAAGTACCTCAAGAGCCGCGGGGAAGACCACCGCAATGTCTGCCTTATTCCCCATTCCGCTCATGGGACGAATCCTGCCAGCGCCATCATGGCCGGGTTCAAAGTGGTGGTCGTCGAATGCGACGATAGCGGCAACGTCGACGTGGCGGCTCTCAAGGCAAAAGCGGCGGCTCACGCCCGCGACCTCGGAGCCTTGATGATCACGTATCCCTCGACGCACGGCGTGTTCGAGGAAGCGATCCAGGAGATCTGCGCCATCGTGCACGCGCACGGGGGACAGGTCTACATGGACGGCGCCAACATGAATGCACAGGTCGGATTGTGCCGCCCGGCCGAACTTGGCGCGGACGTCTGCCACCTGAACCTGCACAAGACCTTCGCCATTCCCCACGGCGGCGGCGGCCCCGGCGTAGGGCCGATCGCGGTGGCGTCGCACCTCGTTCCCTTCCTGCCCGGTCACCCTGTGATTCCGGTCGGAGGAGAAAAAAACATCGGTCCGATTTCGGCAGCCCCCTTCGGGAGCCCTAGCATCCTGCCGATCTCATGGGCCTATATTGCACTCATGGGACCGCAGGGACTGACAGAGGCCACCCGGTACGCCATCCTCAACGCTAATTACATCGCCAAACGGCTGGATCCGTACTACCCCGTGGTGTACAAGGGCAAGAACGGCATGATCGCCCATGAGTGCATTCTTGATCTGCGGCCGCTCAAAAAGAGCGCCGGGATCGAGGTGGACGATGTTGCCAAGCGCCTCATGGATTTCGGCATTCATGCCCCGACGGTTTCCTTCCCGGTCGCGGGCACCATAATGGTGGAGCCGACCGAGAGCGAATCGAAGGAGGAATTGGACCGCTTTTGCGAAGCGATGATCGCCATCCGCAAAGAGGTGGAGGCGATCGAACAGGGCAGAATGGATCCCAAGGACAATCCCCTGAAAAACGCGCCGCATTCAGCCAAAGCGCTGTTGTCCGAAGAGTGGACCCATCCTTACACACGCCTCGAAGCGGCTTATCCATCGGCAGCGACCCGCGAGAGCAAGTTCTGGCCCGCGGTGGGTCGTATCGACAATGTCTATGGTGATCGCCACCTGGTGTGCGTTCTTGCGCCTGTGAAAATGCCGGGAAGCGCGTAATCGGAGCGGGAGAGCAGAAAGCCAAAAGCAAGAATGGAGTTTGCCGCCGTCCCGCTCAGCGGGACGGCGTTTTGTTTTGATTCCCGTTTTCAAGAGCCGGATCAGCTGCCCGACAACTCCTGAATATATTCCTCGTATTCCTCCGCGCTGAGCATCTCCTTAAGCTCGTCGGGATTGGGGATTCGGATCTTGATCATCCAGGCCTTTTGATGCGGCGACTCGTTGACCAGCTCCGGCGTGTCTTCCAGCTTGGTGTTTACTTCGAGAACTTCTCCGCCCACGGGGCTGAACACTTCGGAAACTGCCTTGACCGATTCCACGGAGCCGAACGGCTCGGCTGCCTCAAAGGAGTCTCCCACCTCGGGCAGATCAACGTAGACTACGTCCCCGAGTGCGTGTTGGGCGTAATCAGTGATGCCGATGATTCCTACATCTCCTTGGACAAGAATCCACTCGTGATCCTTTGTGTACAGGTTTTCCTCGGGGTACATAGGGTAAACCTCCGCTCTGACTGATTTTCGTATCCCGTAGTCGGGCCTCATCGCAATTCGCGGCTAAGCGCATGCGGAATCTAACACTCTTGGGTGGTGGAGTCAAGCTCAATATCTACCTGCAAATAATTGATATATAAGGTGATAGACCGTTTCATGGGTACCCCCGAAGAAAAGCGCGGATCATTTCAATTTTGCCTAAGGGAGAATTCCAGGAACTCGAAATGACTGCCGGAGTATATAAGCTTGGCTGATCTGTGATGATCCTACGTTTTCTCCTCATGGGCTGCCTCCTTGGGGCAGCCCCTCCATTGTTTGCGCAAGCGGCAAGTCAACAGACTATCCGCAAGGTGCTGGTGCTGGGGAACGTGCGCGTCCCGACGGCGACCATCCTCCACTATGTTTCCGCCGCGCCGGATGCGACCTACGGCGAAATTCAGGCACATGAGGACCTGCGCAGGCTTCATGCGTTGGGGATCTTCGAATCCCTTGAAATCCAGACTCAGGATGACGGGAACGGAGGGATCGAGTTGATCTATCGAGTACGCGAACGCCGCTTTGTTTCCGAGTTCGCGATCGATGGAGTGAGTGCTACGCAGGGGGAACAGATTCGCCGCCTGCTGGAGCGGGAGAAGCTGTGGCTGCAGCCTGCGACGCCATTTCATCCCGGGGCTGCGAATAAGGCGGCTCTGTCCGTCCGGGCTTATATGCGCGCGCGCAAGTACCCTTTTTCTGAAGTCCGTGTGCAGACAGCGCAGGAGAAAGGGAATACCCTGCGGGTAACACTGCATATCACCTCCGGACCGCGAATGGACATTGGCAAAGTGCAGTTCCTCGGGAATCAATCCATTCCATCCCGGGATCTGCTGAAACAGATGCCGCGCACGCGTCCCGCTCTGATCCAGCCGCTCTGGACCCGGACAGGCGCTTTTATGTTTGAGAATGTCGTCGCTGACCTGGAGAATCTGAGGCGCCACTATCAATCCCAAGGCTTCGCAGCCATAGCCATCGGCCAGCCGCGAACGATTGCGCAGGAGTTTCCACGACGCTGGTGGATGCCTCTGCCTAAGCTTGGCGGGCCGAAGCAGAAGTTTTCGATCCTGATTCCGATCACGGAAGGTCCCCGTTTCACGCTGGCGTCGGTGGATAGCGAAGGCGATGGGAAATCAGCTGTTTCCGAGGTGGCAGCCATCCTCGCCGCCATCAGGACGCCCGCCGCTTATGACGCTGATTTGCTGGAATCGACGCGCCGGAAGATAGTCGATATCCTCGGGCAGGCGGGGTATGCCTTTGCACAAGTTCAACTCGATCAGGCGATCAACGATGCCGATCGCACGGTTCGCGCTCATTTCCGGATCTCGCCGGGCGAACCGGTCACCATCGGCAGGATCAACTTCCAGGGAAACACCCGGCTCAGGGACAAGTTCCTTCGGCGTGAGGTGCTTGCCCGCGAAGGGGAGATCTTTGACTCCGCGAAGCTTGACAAGAGCATCGAGCGCCTCAATCGCAGCGGCATGATCCAGGAGATCCGGCGCTCGGATCTCAACCTTGAAATGAATGAAAAAACTGCGGCGCTGGATGTTACCTTCAAAATCAAGGAAAAGGAACGACAGGGAGTATATGCAACGGGGGGGACAGGAGGCATCGGCGGGGGATATCTCGGATTACTTTACACCGGGTTTGATCTGCTTGGACTTGGTGAGGCTCTTTCCCTGGAAGTAGATGGCGGTGCGTCGCAATCCAATGTTCTGCTCAATGTGGTGGGCAGCCGGTTTCTCGGTTTCCCCTTCACTTTGGGTCTTTCGGTCTTCCACCGGCTGACCAGCATCAATGTGGCCAGCCTGGTGCCCGACACAGATGATCTCCTCCATCTGCTCAGACACCGCTCGACGGGCATGAGATTGTCGGGCGCATACGCGGTAACTTCCAAGGCGCAGGTGGGTCTCGGCGCCCAGTTTGAACACTCCACCATATCGGAGAACGGCGTAGACGGCAGCAGCGGAGCCCAAGACAGCGTGCAGCGGAGAACGGAGCTGACCCCCTCATTTGCTTTCGATGACACCGAAGGAACCGGGCATGCGACCCGGGGCACGCGACTTGCAGCTGCCACTTCCTGGGCCGGATCCCCCTTTCTTCGCTCGATCGACTCCACCTCCCAGTCGCTGGGCTTTTCCAGATATCTGGACGATCCGTACACGAAAGGAAGGAATGCCTTTGCGTTCCATTTCCAGGCTGCGTTTACCCGTCCGCGAAATGGCGTGCCTCTGACACCGGATCGGCGTTTTTATCCCGGAGACGAGATCGTGCGCGGCTTTCCGCGCGGCGGCTTGGCTCCCTGGGCTTACCCGTCCGACCTGCAGCTTGCGCCGCGCCCGGCAGGAGCCGACACGGTGCTCGGATTTTCCGCGGAATACAGGATCCCGATCCATGGGCCGCTGAGTGCGGCGGCATTCGTTGATCTGGGATGGAGCAGCCTGTCAGGCAAGAGCGCGGCTCTTAACACGAGCTCGAGATTGATCTCCACAACTAACAGGCTATGGCGCGCTTCCGTCGGCGGGGAATTTCGCTTGCAGCTTCCGGTGATTCATCAGCCGGGACGATTGATTTTCTCCTGGAATCCCCTCAGGCTCGACAAACTGATCGGTGGATTATCCTCTCCATTGCGCCTGGCGGATCCGCGCGGTTCTATCCGTTTCGCGCTCGGCGACAGGTTCTAAGGAAATATAACCACGAAGACCTCAAAGACCTCAAAGAGAAATTTATAAATAAATTCTTTGAGGTCTTTGAGGTCTTTGAGGTTCGATTGAAGGCTCCCGCCTAGAAGGTCGAGAGCAGCTGTGTCCTTTGCTCCTCCATGTCCTTGCCGGCGAAGCAAAACTGCATGGTGAGGAAGTTCTGCCGGAATTTCGCTACTTCCTCACCCACACCCTTGCCTCTGATGCCG
Organism: uncultured Acidobacteriota bacterium; assembly: GCA_964353465.1. Classification (GTDB taxonomy): domain Bacteria; phylum Acidobacteriota; class UBA6911; order UBA6911; family UBA6911; genus JAFNAG01. The sequence goes on from CAYGWQ010000096.1 coordinate 15,338, forward strand.
TCGGCGAAGATTCCGGCAAATGTGCGGAAATCCTTTTCCTTCATTCCGAACCGGGTCATTTCGGACACGCCCAGGCGAAGGGCCGAGCTGGCGGTAAAGCTCTCGTCGCTCGGGATCGCCTGGTAGTTTACGATGATGTTGTTCCGTTCCAGGTTCCGGGCAACCTCGCATCCCTGAGCATAACCGACCTTGACGATCACCTGGTGAGTTTCCGAGAAGCTCACTGCCGGATCACCCTGGACGTCCAATCCCTGTTCCTTCAAGGCGCGGGCAAAGGCCTTGGCATTAGCTATGACCTGCGGCTGGCAGTTTTTCTTTTTGGGGAGCGTGGTAAAGCCGAAATCAACGCACGCAGCGCTTTGTTCACTGACTCCTGGGTGGTAAAAACGGCGGCAATGTCCGGATCGAGGAGAACTACACGATGCTCCCCCTCCATACGTTTCGCGAAGCGGTTGGGACGCGCATTACGATAGTCGAGACTGTATTCCGCAAGCATTTCCTCAGACTCGGACCCCTTAGCAGTTGTGTAAGCCTTTGCCTTCTTCATAATCCTTGCGCTCTTTCCGGGTCGCTGCCCGCGCACTGAATAGCCGGACCCTGCCCCTCTCTGTTTCTGTGAAGCACACCAGCATCAAGCGGCCGCGACTGGAATGCCCAATGATCACCTCGCGCCGTTCATCATGAGAATTAGCCTTATCGTCGAAAATTGCGTCCAGCGTGTCTCCGAAGACCGAAACATCCTCTTCGAAAACTACTCGGTGCTTCTTGAGATTGTATTTCGCCTTCCTCGCATCCCAAAGGAGCTCCGCGGATCAAATTATAGTATATCCGTCACATCCGTTGAACTAGGGATCTTTAGAAATCCGTGTCGAAAACGGCAGAACGGGAACTGAGGAGCATCAAGATAGGTAGGGAGTCGCCCGCTGTTCCTGTCACACCACCGTGCGAATGAATAGTTCTTCCAGTGCAGGAGCCGGTTACACCCTGCGAGGCAGTGGCGAATTATATGCTTGGGTCGATTCGTTGATCTGCCTCCAGCGCCGCGGGGATAAAGTAGTCCTCCTGGCGGAGCACCGATCGGCTCCAGGTCTTGGTCCTCTGCCCATTGAACTCAGTTCTTCTGCAGCGTCCGATCAGGTCCCCTACTTGAGACTCTCCTCCGAAACTACGGAGGGAACCTATGAGCAGGATCTCCTCCCCGACCGCATTCACGAACTGCTTACATGTTCCGCTGCTCCCGTAACAACGGATGCCATTCGATCAAGCTTGCGAGTTAATGGCTCAACCTGCTTTGGTCTATACGCTACCACTAGGCCTAGAAAAAGCGTGGTTTTTTGCTGAAATGTGAAAAAAAGCCCTGGAATGTGCG
>CAYGWQ010000097.1:0-16613 GCA_964353465.1 uncultured Acidobacteriota bacterium
GCTGAAACCGGTCGCCCAGCGCGGCGCGGCATCGTACTGCGTGGCGTAGCCGGTAAGGCGCATCAGGGTTTCCGGATCGCGGGGCGAGATGCCCCGCATGAGGATTGAGCCATGGTCCGGGTGAATGAGCCCCGTCATCAGGTTCATCAGCGTGGTCTTGCCAGAGCCATTCGGCCCGACCATGCTCGTGATTCCCGGCGGGATGTTCAGGGTGACACGATTGACGCCGAGCACTTCCCCGTAAAACTTCGAGACCTCGTCGAAGATCACTGCAGGCGCGGTCACTTGATCACCTCCACGGGGCGCAGTTTGCGTTCGAGAACCAGCGCGAGCAAGAGGATGATGGTGGCCAGCACCAGGGCGCATGTTGCCGCCCCGGGACCATCGGGCGGATCAACGCTGAGCAGGGTGCACCATACTGAGTTGACGGCCCAAGCCGGATTCAGCGCGTGGCCCCAGGTCACGCGAAAGACGCCGTTGATCATCGCCGCCACGCCGCTGAGGATAAAGAAGAAGCCGAGCACCAGCGCGCCCGCGATTATTTTCCACTTCACATAAGCGGAACTCGCCAGTGCCACCATGCTCACCAGCAGGACCCAGATGGCGAAACCGGCGATGATGCCCAGGCCGACCGTCCAATTCCCCCAGAACCACCATGTGCCGGCCATGCCTACCTGCATGCCGAACAGGAGCAAGCCCGGAATCCAGGTGATCAGCGAAAGCACTCCGAACAGAACAGTGAGTCGTGCCAGCGCATATTCGGACCGGGTGAGCGGACGGCTGAAATAGAGAGGCAGCGCGTTATTCGCAAGATCGGGCGCGATCAGCCCCGGCCCGATGAGTGCCGACAGAAAAATAGCGAAAGCCGCCTGGACGTTCATGAACACCAGAAAGAACTTGCCGTTCACCTCGATGAAGCTCTGAAACTCCCTGGGCAGCCCTTTGAGCAACTCGGCGCGGTTGGTGAGGTAGATGAAGCCGGCGCACAGCAGGGGCCAGATCACCGCCACCACCATAAGCAGGACGACCAGGCGCTGATGGAACAGGCGCCGCCAGGAAAATCCCGGCAACACCATGAACCGCGCCCAACGGCCCGTGATCCGTCCCTGATACCTGTGATACCCGCGCCTGTAAACCGCCATCCCTTACTCCGACCTCGTCAGAACGTCAAACCCACAAAGGCCACGGTAAAGCATAACCGCAGCCAAAACTAAAGTTCACCGCAGAGCTGCGGAGAAAAGGAGCCTCGAAGAGGCGGCAGACCATAGCCCCGGCCGTGAGGCCGGGGTCTTGGGATAAGTGGGATGAGCACCGAAGGTGCGGCACAAGACATCGGTGCCGGTCCTTCGGACCTCAACTCTTTGTCGCACTCAACCCCGCCCTCACGGGCGGGGCTATTTACTGCCGGCGCTTCGCGCCTCCCCGTACTGGATTTCGCTAATGTAAATCCTTTCCATTGTGCCGCGGATTTGCCGGCACATTGAACAAAGCGCATTATCTTTTCTCTTTGAGGTCTTCGTGGTGTTGTGTCTTATAGTTTCCGTTACCCGGCTGCAAGCCTTCTCCCGGGGTATGGGTGATATGGCCCATGGCCTTTAAAAAGATCTCCTCAAGCGTATCGCGGCGGTGGTTGAGCTTGCGCACCAGGAGGTTCTCCCGCGCCAGGAGATCCCATATCGCCTGGACATCAACGTTGGGCGGGAGGACGATGCGCCAGCGCCCATCCCCCTCGGTGACACCGTCGGCGCCGATCTGCGGCAGCGCGCCGTGCAGGCAGCGGTCGTCCCCGGTAACCTCGAGTTCGACAAAGCTCTTGTTCGAACGCCGTTCCTCCTCGAGGTTGCACTCATGCACGATCATGCCGTCTTTCATGATAACGACTTCGTCGCACACCTGTTCGACATCACGCAGCAGGTGCGAGCAGAGGAGCACATTCATACCCTGCTCTTCTTTCATTTCGCGGACCAGCTTGAGCATGCGCTGGCGTGCGGAGGGATCGAGGCCGTTGGTAGGCTCATCGAGAATTACCAGCTCGGGGCCGTGGACGATGGCTTGTGCGAGCTTGGCCATCTGCTTCATACCGAAAGAGTAGGTTCTCAGTTCACGGTAACGCGCCTCGCCGAGACCCACATGGAACAACACCTCGTGCGCCTTCTCGAGCGCAGCCTCCCCGGGAAGTCCGGAAAGCCCTGCCATCAGGCGCAGAAAGGTGACTGCGGTCATGTTGGCGATGAAGGAATCGGTCTCGGGCATGTAGCCTATGCGGGACCGGACCTCGCGCATCTGGCGGCGGGAATCGAATCCCAGCACACGGGCCTGGCCGCCAATGGGCTTGTGGAATCCCAGCAGTGTCAGGATCAGGGTCGATTTACCCGCACCGTTGGGTCCTAACAGACCTATGGCTTTTCCGACCCCGGAAACGCCGAGACGGCAGGAGATCCCGCGAAGGATCTCCCGCCGTCCCAACTTGACCCTGAGATTGTCCAGTTCAACGACCGGCGATGTCATTCAGCGTGTTCCTGGTTGCACGCTACCCTGCTGCGGGGTTGCGGTTTACGGTCCGATACGTGCCCGGCTCAGGCTCTCCAGCAGCATCATGTCCACGATCAAACCCGATAACTGAGTACGACTCGCGGCGTGAATTTGTTCAATAGTTCCGTTGTAAACTACCAGAATCGGGTCCCGCTCGGCGAGCAGTTTCTGCAGGATCGGACTGGGCGCCATCGCGGCAAAGCCCTGAAACGCCCCCTTGGTGTTGAGCCAGGCGAATCCGGACGGGTGCAGACCGGCGGACGACGGCAGCTGCTGGAGGAAGGCGGACGACACGACGAGCGGCAAACCGCCGTTGCGCGTTGCGATCGCACGCATGGCGGCGGCGCGGTCGGATGCCGCCACCAGGTAACCCCGGTCGTATGTCCAGGTGACCGTCAGGAAAGCAAGGCCCGATCTCATGGTAGTCCAGATCCGGCCGTCGGCAGTTTCCTGCTCGATGGTGATCCGCTTGGCCTGGTCTTCCGGCCCCAACTCGGCATTGAACACATCCACAAGCTTGCGGATCGAAATGTCGAGTGTCCCGGGGTCGTTCACCAGCACGGCCATGACCCAGACCGGGCCGGTCACCGAGAGGCCTTCCAGCCCAAACGCCGATTCGGTGCCGAAGGCGGCCGCCAGATCACTGGCGAAATTAATGCCGAGCCTGGCTTCTGCTTCGGCAAGATCCTGCTTTGAGGACGGGTCTGCCTTTGCAAGCTGCGCGGTGAGTTCCTCAAACAACTGCCGCGGCTCGCGGGTGGAAACGTAGGCTGCGAAAACAGCGTCGCTGGAGAGGTATTCCGCCGCGCCGCCGGAACCTGAGTCGGCGAGCCAGGAAGCCATGCCCATGCGCGGACCTTTGAACGCGAGCGTGACCTCATTCTCCTCGACGCCCTGGACGGGGCGCCGCTCCAGGAAGAGGTACTTCATCTGCTGTACGCCTGTGATGGTATCAGCGGGGTCGATGGCAGCAGAGGCAGAGGCCGACTCTATGTCCATGGCAAGCAGCCAGCCGGCTCCACGCTGGTATCGGGCGGCTATGGCCGCGGCGAATGGCGTCGCGGCGCCCTCACCCAGATGGCCGAGCAGCCATTGCAGATGCTCCTGGGAGTCGGATGCGACGAGCAGTGTGTCGCTTAAAGAGTAAGTAAACGGCACATCGCCCGCCTGGCTGCGCAGGGTGTCCAATGCGCCTGCCAATTCCGCCCTTTTGCCCGGTTGCACTTCAGCGAGGAGCATCGGGACCTTTGCTCCGGATGAGAACCCAAATACGATCTCGTCGCCGAGCAGCGGTGTCACCGCCTGGATACGGTTGACCAGTTGCTTGAGTTCCAGGCCGGTGCTCGAATTCCACCATTCCCGGAAGACAGGATTGTCAGCCGATTGCTGCTCGAACAGGAACATGGCCTGGCCGATGGTGGCGCCCAGGTTGGGAAACGCGCCATATACGTCGAAGTTCGCCGGCATCTGCGAAAGCAGCCGGCTCTGTGTGCGCAGCATTGAAGTCGGCAGAGCAGTGAGCTGCCTCTCGACCTTGGCGATCGACTCCAACAGCGCGATGTGGGTGTCGGCCTCGGGGCTCCAGGACACCGCCTCCTGCACCGACTGTGCGAATACCGGGTTCGTGGCCGTCTGTTCGCCCGCGTTCAGGACGATCTCGCCTCCGGGCCGGGTGACGGCCACCTCTCCCTCGACCACGGAGACAACCGTGCCGCCGAGACCGGTGGAAACGGCGAATACTGTGCCTTTCACCGATGCGACCGCGTCGCGAGTCAGCACGCGCAGGTGGCCGCGGCGTTGCTTGGCCGCCTGCACAATGATGTCGCCGCGCTGCAAATGAACGGCTTGGCCGCTCCAGGCAGAGCGCAGGAACAGCTCGGTGCGCTCATTGACCTCGACCAGCGAGTCGTCGGCGAGGCGCAGCATGGCGCGGGCGCCCGGGCCGGTGCGGATCACTTCGCCCTCGCCAACGGTGCCGCCGGTTTGCAGTACGCCCTCCGGCAGGCGATACAGGCCGCCGCTGAGGGAAGCCACCGTGGCGCGCGCGCCGGCCGGTGCGAGCAGCGTGTCAATGCGGTCGCGCCCGAGGTAGAGCGCTGCCAGGACCAGCGCAGCTGCCGCCGCCCAGGTCCCCCAGCGCGGCCACCAGGAAACACGCCGCTGCGGCATAGCAATCACTTTCTGATCGCCCTTCAGCACGGAAAGCTGTGTGCGGCACTGCGGGCAGCGGCTGAGGTGGTCTTCCATCAGCAGCCGCCGGTTGCCGGCCAGCCGGCCGTCCAGGTATTCGCGGAAGCCCGGCTGGAACTCCGCACATGCCGCCGTACCATGAAGCTTCAGCCTCTCCCAAACACGCGCCCGTGTCCCGGCAAGTTCATCGGGATTAACGCTTTCGCTCTTCATTGCCTCCAAAGCCTTCTCCAAACGATCTTCAGACATTGCCGACCTCCTGTCTAACGCTCCATCTCTTCTTGCAGCGTCTGCCGGATACGGTGCAACCGAACGGCTATATGGTTCTTCTCCTGGCCGAACATTTCGGCCAATTCTCCGTTGGACAATCCCTCGATATGGCGCAGCAGGAACAACTCCGCATCGCTCGGCTCCAGCTTCGCGATGGCGCGCCGCAAACGCTCCTTGAGAAGTGCCGGGCTTTCGATGGCGGCGTACGCAGACGCTTCCTCGAGCTCGGCCTCACGGTGCGAAATCCTGCGGCGCAGCAGGTCCACGGCAGCATTGGTCGCTGCGCGCCGGAAGTAAGCCTCCGGCATCTGCGCTAGATCCAGGCGGGCGCCCTGGTTGAGAATGCGGAGAAACACAGACTGCAGGACATCCTCGGCATCGGCCGGGCTCCCGGTGACCCGGAGAGCCGTGCCGTAAACCGTGGCGTGATAGCGTTCGTACTGTTCGGCAAGCCCTGTCAATGAAGTCATGGCAATGGGCCGCGCGTCGAGTGCACTGCTGGCTGTTCCCATATCCGGTCGCCTCATCATCCCATACGCGCGGGAAGCCTCATTATTACACGCCGGCAAAGAAAAGTGGAGCTACTAGTCAATTCACAAATGTGTGGACATTGATCCAGAAGGAGTCAGGAGTCAGACCCAAAACCATACTGGGACGGTACGTACATAAATGATATAATATGTACGTACGATAAGGGGCTGCCATGGCTATCTCAGTAACGAAGCTTCGGGAAAATCTGTACGAGATTGTCGACCGCGTAATCAAGACGGGTGTGCCGGTGGAGATCGAACGCAAAGGGGAGAGGGTTCGGCTGGAACCGATCAAGCCGAAGTCCAAGCTGCAGAAACTGGCAAAGAATCCCGATACCATCGTCGGCGATCCCGAGGATATCGTCCACATGGATTGGTCCGCGGAGTGGTCGGAAGGTCCGCGCTCATGATTTACCTCGATACTCACGTGCTTCTCTGGCTCCACGCGGGATTGCTCGATCGATTCACTGCCACGGGCCGCCGGTTGCTGGAACAAAACGAACTGCTGATATCGCCATGTGTGAAATTGGAACTGCAATATCTCTTCGAGATTGGCCGCACCACCCTGCCGGGTGCCCGGATTGTCGAAGACCTCGACGGGCAGATCGGACTGATCGTCTGCGATCTGCCTTTTGGCATCGTCGTTAATCGGGCGATGACATTGCACTGGACCCGCGATCCTTTTGATCGACTCATCTGTGCCCAGGCGCTATGCCGGGGGATCCCATTACTGACCAAAGACAAATCGATCCGGCGACGGGTAAAGCTGGCGGTGTGGTAGTGCCGGGGGGCGACAGCAGGATCCCGGTCACGGCCGAATCCAAGGGATCTCGTGTCAGGCCCTGAAAATTGAAATCCAGCCACGCGAGCCGGTCCCTAAGTCCTCCGCTTGGCCCGAATCGGAACACGATCCGTCAAAGCCGAGCGCCAAAACGGCAGCCTCTTTCTCCTAATTCTACTAACATCCTGCCCCGCCAAGATCATGACTCCGATTTTTCATCCGCTGCGATCCGTCATCATTTTGCGGCGGCAGCAGCCTGCAGGTCCGCAATTGTCCGATCCACGCTGACAATCCCCCGATAGGGTGAAGAGCGGCGGCCTTGAGCGTCGATGATCCAATACATCGGCAGGCCGGCCACGGGAAAGAGCTTTTCGACCAGGTCCTTGGAGGCAATGACCGGGAAGCTGTACTTCTTTTCCTTAATTCCCCGTTGCGCAGTCCTTCCTGGATCAACTCCGGGACCTGATCGAAACGCGCACCCCACCGAAGGTAAAGCTCTGCCAGTCGGACCGGCAGGGGAGGGACCATCGATCCTGCATCGGGGGAGCGCCGTCACGAATCATTTCCGAATCCTCGACGGTCCTGAGCAGAGCGTACCCATCCACGCTCGAAGGGCATGCCGCCAGAAATGCGCGTAGGTGGGTCTCCGCTTTCCCGGCGTCACGGGCGCCGGGCCGATCCGTCAATTCGGCGATCGCCAGGTGAGGCCAGGGAAAGCCCGGCTCTTTGGCGATAATCTCGTTCAGCATCGCTTCGGCCTTTGCCGTGTCGAATCCTCCAGTAAGCCGGGCCTCGAGGTAACCGAAGACCGGATCACCCGGCTTGCTGCGATACATCGCCAGCGCACGGTCAAACTCCTGATAGATATTGAACTTCTGCCGGAATGTGTCCTGATAGCGCCGCTGCACGAAAATGTCGCGCGGATACTTCTCCAGCAGCGCGCGCAACGGCTTCATGCGCTGTTCGAACGGGATGCGAAAATCCGCCATGTTCGGCAGGCTGTTCAGCGCCCGCCGGATCTCAGGCGCCGGCTCGCAGGGATAGGATGGTCGCGATCCGGGTGCCGGGCTTAGGTTCGAGGCAATCATGGTCATAAGCAGAATCATTGGATAGCATGCCATCGTGTTGCCCTCCTTGTCATGTAGTGGCCGAACCGGACGAGAGGGTGAGATCCAGAATCGCCCGATAAAGAGTTGTCATCACAGATGTCGCAGTGTTACGGTGTGTCATGTTACATATTGTAACACATTGTGAGATCCGTGTCAACCTCGAGTTTCTGGAAGCGCAGGCCCGCAATATCGCGGTAGAAGCGATCCGAACAATCAGAAAGGCCCGGCTACAATCGAGGATCGGCTTCCTACCTTATATGAGGATTCCGCCCTCCAGCGGCTGATCACCCATATGTTCGGCGAGTGAGTCGGATTCAGGGTCAACTCCTCAAGCTCCAAAAGCGAATCCTGGAGTATGAATTTGTCCCGCACCGGCATCGCATGGCCTCAGCGCCAGGAAGGGAATCCGTCCCGATCTTTTGAATCTCGCAAAATGGTCCGGACCAATTTACGATAATACATAAAATGGTATTTACATTCTGGTCCGCAATGGCAAGCCCTGGGTACTGGTGGAAGCGAAGTCGAAGGATCGAACCCTCTCGCCCTCGCTGGCCTACTTCCACGAGCACCTGAAGACCGAACACGCCATTCAGGCGGCGTTTGATCTGGATCACGTGGATGCCGATGCGTTCGGTGTACGCACTCCCGTCAGGGTGCCCGTCACGACATTCCTCTCGCAACTGGTCTGATTTGACAGGCTTATGTTAGTCATGACATAATACTGTCATGGCAATCAGGACTACGGTTGATATCCCAGAGCCGTTGCACGACCGGCTGCGCCACAGGGCGGAGCGGTCGGGCACCTCGATTCGCGCGTTGGTCATACGAGCGATCGAGCAGGTCTATGGTGAAACCGGGAAGGGATCCTATGTGACCGGCCCACTTGTTACGGGTCCGGGCAAGCTTGGCCCGAGTTTTCCAAAAGACGAGAACCCTCATGACCTCGTTTTTTCCTGACCTTAATGTGTGGATCGCTCTGTCCGTCGAGGGCCATACTCACAATGCCGAAGCCTGGAACTGGCTGGGCACGTTGCCCAAAGAAGTACGGCTCATCTTCTCTCGGTACACCCAAGTGGGTCTATTGCGTTTACTCACGAATGAATCCGCCATGGGTGATCAAGCGCTGACCCTAAAGAAGGCCTGGAGCGTATACGATCGGTGGCTGAGCGACCCGCGTGTCGAATTCTACCCGGAACCACGCGGCCTGGATGCCGCGTTCCGGGAAGCCACAGCGCCGTTCGCCGCAAAGGCGGCCTCGAAGTGGGTCGGCGACTGTTACCTGCTCGCATTTTCCAAAGGGAGCGGCGCCTCCCTGGTCACCTTCGACAGAGGTCTATTCGAAGCCGCCCGCAAGCGCGGTTACGCAGCCATCCTGCCAGCCTGAAACACCTATAGAATGTCCGATAAGTCATTCGGGGAAGCTCTGAAACCGGCCTGTTAGCGTTTCTTGATCGCCGCAGTCTTGATTTCGATTTGATCTCCGAGCAGGCCGGGCGCCGTCGCCCGCAACCGGATTGTTCCCGCTTCAGACGTGGACTGAAGGATCACGAGGCATCTGCCCTGGTATGCCGTGCGCGAGGCCGCCTTGAAGCTTTCATGGCTGCGGATGTCGCCGCTGTCTAGGCCGAGAATGCGGCCTTTGCCGGAGATTTCGAAACTGATCTTATCTTCGGCAGCGTAGACCGGATTCCCGGCACTGTCGACCAGAGACACCTCCACATGACACAGATCGCGGCCATCGGCGGTGATCGCGGTCGCATCGGCGCTGAGCTTGATCCGTTCCTGCCTGCCGGATGTTTGAACAACGAAGGAGCCGGCAGCCGTGCCGCCATTCCTGGCGACGGCTTTTAGCGTTCCTGCCGCATAGGGGACCTCCCAGGAGAGAATACGTTCCTGGGCTGAGGCAAGGGTTCTTTCGCCGAGCGATTTCTCATTGAGGAACAACTCCACCGTTTCACAGTTGGTGTAGCCGACTACGGTCACGGGGTCGCCTTCCTTCACAGGCCAGTTCCAGTTGGCGACGATCTCGGATCGAGCGGCGCGCCCCTCGCCCGGCTTTCCTGCAGGAGTCCGGGCGGCGATGTAGACCATCGGCTTTTCGGACCAGAGGCTTTGCCTGAAATAGAAGGCAGGCTTTTTGAAACCGCATTGGTCAAGCACCCCTGCGCCGGAGCTCCGGGCAGGCCACTGGCGCGCCTCACCGAGAAAATCAAAGCCGGTCCACAAGAACTGGCCGCTCACATAGGCCAGGTCTTCCATGATTTTCCACGCGCTGTAGGCATGGGAGTTCTCGCTCCCAAGGATTTTCCTCTCCAGGTACCGGCTGTGGTCCTGAACATAAAACTTCTCCAGGTAGTTGTAGCCGACCACATCGAGCAAATCCGCGAGGCCGAAACGGTTCGAGACCGTGATGTTGGCCAGCGCAGCGGTTACGGGTCGCGACGGGTCGATCTCTTTGACAGTCTTGATGAGCTTTGTGGCGATTGCCGGCAACTCCGCCGCCGAGGGCCTCCCGGGCGTGTAGTCCTTCGACTCCGGATCGAAGTAAGGATCCCTTTCGTAATCGATCTCGTTCCCAATGCTCCAGAGAATGACGGAGGGGTGGTTCTTGTCGCGTTCGACCATGCTCTGGACGTCTCGTATCGCCCATTCGTCGAAGTATTCGGCATAGCCATCCAGACCGGGCTTGCCGAGATTCCATCCTTCTATCCATTTCCTCTTGGGCTTGGCCCATTCATCGAAAGCTTCGTCCATAACCAGGAAGCCCATCCTGTCGCACAGATCGAGCAGTTCAGGCGCCGGCGGATTGTGACTGGTTCGGATGGCGTTGCACCCCAGTTCTTTCAGCAGCCGCAGCCTTCTTTCCAAAGCCTTGTCCGGGACCGCCGCCCCCAGGCAGCCGGCATCGTGGTGGATGCACACTCCTTTGATCGGCGTTCTGGCGCCATTCAGGAAAAAGCCCCGATCGGCATCGAAGGAGACGGATCGGATGCCGGCCGGGATTTCATACTCATCCAGGATGGTGCGCCCCGCTTTCAAGCGGCTGACGACTTTATAAAGCTGGGGATTTTCAGGAGACCATAATCCGGGCTCAGCAATCCTGGCGGTCTGCTCCACAACCAGTTCGGCTTTGGATGGGATGGTGCGCGCGGTCTCGACGGTTGCCACGGTCTTACCCGCGCCGTCCTTGACTGTCGATTCGAGCACGACATCCCCGGAGCGCGTCCCGTCATTCCGCAGGCGGGTCTTGATGGCGACGGAGGCGGACTGGCGGGTAACCTGCGGGGTCGAGATGGCGGTCCCCCACTGGGCGATATGAATGTCGTTCGTGGCCATAATCCAAACGTGCCGGTAGATCCCCGAGCCGGTGTACCAGCGTGAATCCGCATGTTTGGAGTGATCCACCTTGACCGCGAGGACATTCTGCTTTGCTCCCGGCTGGAGGTATGGCGTGAGGTCATACGAAAAGCTGACATAGCCGTTGGGCCGTTTGCCGAGATAATGGCCGTTGATCCATACCTCGCTGTTCATGTATACGCCGTCGAATAGGACGCTTACGCGCTTTCCTGTTGCCGGGGAGGGCCGACGGAAGGATTTCCGGTACCACCCGTAGCCTCCGGGAAGGTATCCGGTCCCACTGGCGAGTTTGGGATCGAACGGCAGCTCGATGCTCCAGTCGTGCGGGAGGTCGACGGAGCGCCAATTGCGGTCGTCAAATGCAGCCTCCGAGGCGCCGGCGGCATCCCCAAGGTGGAACTTCCATCCTTCGTCAAAAAGCAGCACCAGCCGCGGGGAATTGGCAGAGGCGGGAGTTCCGGCACCAACGGGCGATGCGGCCAGGGCAATCATAACGATCAGAAAACCGGCGAATTCTTTCACAATATCCTCCCCGCCAGGGATTTACTCTTCGCTTGTTGAGCCCCAAATAAGCACATACAAAGTAGAGGCGAAGCACCATTGTGTTGTGGCCGCGATCAAGGCCAGAAAAACAATGGTCGCCGATGGCAGCCAGGCCAACCAGGGATTGGCAGCATGAAATCCAAAACCGCTGAGGACAAAAAGAAAGGCTCCAATCGCGCAGCCGAAACGCCTCTGATTTCCATGATTGGGCATTTCACCTGTATGCAACACCGGCCTGATAAACAGAATGTACAAATAGTCGTAGGCACTCTGGGGTCCAAATGCCCCTAGCAGTGTGCAGGCTCCCAGAATCCAGAAATACAGCGGGGATCGCAGGATTAGCCCCACGGCGCCAAACAGCGCACAGGCGGAAGGAGTCCAACGTGCGAGGAGGTCGATATTTTTGCAGTCACAGATATCGACTTCCGAGTAGCCCTGCAAAATCAGACGCTTTCGAGTTGTTGCATTCACGAACCTATCCTACTGCTTCTCCTCCTGCTTTGCCACTGGCACACGGGGCATTGCCGAATTAACGTGCCATTCCAGGCGAAGCCGCATTCTCAAGGCGTGAAATCAGGATGCCGGTGGCGACTACCACCAGGCACCCGATCACGTTGTACCAGAGAAAAGCGATCTTCGTGAAGAAGTAGGCGGCAAAAATCACGGCCTCCCCGGCCAGCACTCCGTAAAACGCGCCCCGCGCCCGCACGCGCGGGAAATAGAACGCGAGTACGAACACACCGAGCATGCCGCCATAGAAGAAGGATCCCAGCACATTGACCGCTTCCACCAGCGAGCCCAGGTTTCCGGCATACCTCGACGTGACGACGGCGTAACATCCCCAGAACACCGTGGCGGCGCGCGAAATGTTCAGATAATGATGATCCGTAGCGCTCTTGCGGAAATGCCGCTTGTAAAGGTCCACCATGCTCACCGTTGCCAGCGAATTGATCTCGGCCGAGATGGATGCCATGGTTGCCCCGAAAATGACCGCGAGCACCAGCCCCACCAGGCCGGCCGGCAGGTGGCGGGTTACGAAAGTGAGGAAGATATAGTTGGTATCGACCAGTCCCCTGGTGCCCCCGGCCTTTTCCACGAGGGCTACGCTCCGACGGCGCACCTCGTCCAGCTCGCGCTGCGCGCTGCTGAATTCCTGCACTCCCTCCTGCCGTAGCCCGGTGTCGCCGCTGCGCCGCGCCTGTATCAAACGGTCCGCCGCTGCTCTGCGGCTCTCGAACGCCGCGTCGTAGCGTTGCTCCAGAGGCCTGTATTCGTCGCGCAACGAAGGATCCTGAATTCTTGCCAGCTCCGTGCGCTGGAACAGCAGCGGCGGTTTTTCATAGATGTAGAAAACGAACACCATGGCCCCGATAAACAGAATGAAGAACTGCATCGGCACTTTGGCCATGCCGTTGAACAACAGGCTCAGACGGCTCTGTGCAATCGACTTTCCCGTCAGGTAGCGCTGAACCTGCGATTGATCGCAGCCGAAGTAAGCGAGGGCCAGGAACATGCCGCCGATCAAGCCGCTCCAGAGGTTATAGCGGTCATTCCAATCCAGATTGAGGGTGACCGCATTCAGCCTGCCGGCCGCCCCTGCCAGGGAGACGGCATCCAGAAAGGAGACGCTGCGCGGCAGGAGGAGCACCGCGGCGATGAGTGCCGCTACCAGTCCCGTGGTCATGACCAGCATCTGCTGGAAGTCGCTCCAGGCTACGGTCTTGGCGCCCCCCAGCGTGGTGTAAAGGACGGCGACCGCGCCCATGATGAGCGTCGTCCACTGCACCGGCCACCCGAGGATCACCGTCAGGACAACCGCCGGGGCATAGAGGGTGATGCCCAGCGCGAGGCCTCTCTGAATCAGGAAGATCACGCTCACCAGGGCCCGGGTCCGGGTATCGAAGCGCTGCTCCAGGTATTCGTATGCTGTGTAGACGTTGGCTCGGTGAAAGATCGGGACGGCGGTGACAGCCAGGATCACCATGGCCAGCGGCAGCCCGAAGTAGAACTGCACGAAGCGCATGCCGTCAACGTACGATTGGCCGGTGGTAGAGATGAATGTGACTGCGCTGGCCTGCGTGGCCATGATCGATAATGCCATGGCGTGCCACGGCATCGTCTTGCCGGCAAGCAGATACTTGTTGACGCTGTTACTGCCCCGGCCCCGCCAGAGCCCGTAGAGCACAACGAAGGTGAGAGAACCGCACAACACCAGCCAGTCGGCAAGCCTCACGGCGCGAACCTCCAGGCGAACAGGTAGAAGGCGAGGATCAGGAGGAGCAACCAGCCGATGACCACCAGATAAAGGCGCCGCCACGTGCCCAGCAGAGGGGGCGGGTCTTCACGTGGTTGATTCGGAACGGGCTTGGGTGCGGTCTCGTTCATCGGGCAGATTTGGCGGCGCTCAACAAGTTGGCAAATAGTCGGAACGCTCCCGGCACGCCGGCCGGCAACTGCCGGAACCACGAAAAGGCGGTAAAGATGTACACACCTTTGCCGTAGCGCGCGTAGAGAGTCCCCCCTTGAGAGGATCTTCGTTTGGATCGTGCATTTCGAACAGCGCCTCATATTGTCCGTCCCACTGCGCAGCGAAATTCAGCCCGCGCTCCTGGATCCAGCCGCGGAAATCGTCCTCTCCGATCTTGTTGGGCGCGGCAAGCAGCGGATGCTGCGGATTCAGGAAACTGACCGGCGCCTCTTCCACGGAAACACGGGCAGATCCGATCTGCAGCGGAAAAGGCCCGATGGCTTGCAAGGTTGGCGAACGGCGATCCACAACGTTGTACTGAACCACCAGGGCGCCGCCCTGCTGCACATACTCCAGCAACCGTTTTTGGTTGGCCCGGAGATCCGCGCGAACGTTGTACGCACGCACGCCGGCGACTATCGCGTCACAGCGGGCGAGGTCTCCGGTTGCCAGGTCTTCGCTCCCCAAAAGCGTCACCTCACAGCCCAATTGCCGGAGCACGGCAGGCACTTCGTCTCCGGCTCCCATGATGTACCCGATTTTGACGGCCAGGTTCTTGATATCCGCACGTACAAGCCGTGCAGTCGAAGGGGGAAATACCGCCTGAATCGGCATGCCCGTATAGGCAATGACCTGCATGTCGGAAGATATTTCCCTTCCGTTCAGGGTTGCAACGGCACGCAGTTCGCCGACCGCAGGGCCTGGGGGTGCGCTGACCGAGAAGGATAGGGTTGTTTCCGCATCTGCCTCCGAAATCCGGAATGGCAAGGACGCCGGCTGAATGCGCCAGTTTGCGGGTGCTGCCAGCCTGAGTTCGCCGGCCGCGCCGACGATATTGGTGCGTATCAGCACCTCGACGTTTTTCGCTTTCCCATCCGGAAATACCAGGACCGGCTCCGGGATTCTGACTGCAACCGGCGGCACGGCTACGAGGGGCCTGGATGTCTCGCCCTCCACCCGGTCGACATAGCGGCGTATCACCGGGCGCACCAAGTCGATTTCCTCCGAGCCAGCCAGGATCAGGAATCGGGCGCGTAAAATTGCGGGCGGTTCCGCAAGCCCGATCATTTCCTGATTCTCGATCATATAGGTGCTGCCGCGGTTCGGTTTCAGGAGCCAAAAAGGTTGTGAATACGGCTGGTCCGCCGGGACCGCAACCTGGAGCGCGCGCCGTTGCGGCACATTATACGCGAGTGAAACCATGGCGAAATCCGCCTCCGGTGCTCCGGCCATTCCTTCGAGCTTAACGCTCTTGAGCGCCAGCGGCGCGCGGGAACGGTTGATGGCTTCGAGGTTGACCTGGAGCGACTCCCCGGGGACTGCAGCGTGCCGGTCTGCCGAGGCATCGAGCCAAAGCCCCGTGCACATGGCGATCGCTTCGTCGAGTTCCTCCAGCTTCCGTATGGCCAGGGGGTCCTTTATCGCGCCAATGAGCGGTCGCGCCTTGACGAGAAGCGGCACCGTCTTGTCGGGCTGCTCGGGGACAAAGGTCCGCAACACCTCTTCGAGGATCTTTCCCACTGCGGCGCCGCCCGGGAGACGATTCCAGGTTGTGTCGATGCCGTCAAAAATATCACCCGATGCCGCATCACCGGCGACGTTGCTCAGATTGCTTCTTGAGGCGCCGCGCTGCTCCGGCGCGCCCATGCCCTGACTCTTGTGCATGCTCCGGCTCATCCCTGCGATTTCGCCATAGGAAAATCCGAGCAGAGGATCGAACTCGCCGGTGTCTATCGGGATGCCTGCACCGCCGCCGCGTCCCAGCATACGCTTGGCCTGCCAAGGCTCGGTCCAGCGCAATTGTTCCGGGAACATGGATTTGGATGCGGCGGCGACGAAGGCTTCTCTGCCCAGGATGCCGACCGCCTGATGATGTCCGTGACCATCCGAAGGCGTTCCCGAATGCTGAATCACTATCACATCAGGGCGGAAACGACGGATCGTCCAGACGATATCGGCGAGCACCCTCTCCCGGTCCCACTTGGCCAGAGTCTCCTCGGCCGTTTTCGAATAACCGAAATCGATCGCCCGGGTGAAGAACTGCTCGGCTCCGTCGATCCTGCGGGCGGCAAGGAGCTCCTGTGTGCGGATCAGTCCGAGCATTTCGGCCTGCTCCGACCCGATCAGGTTTTGGCCCCCCTCGCCGCGTGTCGCGGAAAGATAGGCGGCGCGCACCTTGCGCCCCCGCGCCAGGTAGGCAAGCAGGCCTGTGTTCTCGTCATCCGGGTGGGCGCCGATCATCAGGACGCTGCCCAGATTGTTCAGGCGTTCCAGGGCGAGCCGGGTCCGGACGGAACCCGCGATATTGCGCTGAGCACGCACAGGAGCTTGCAGCAGAATGGGTAGGACGGCAAGGCCGGCAAGCCGCAGCCACATTCTCACAGCAGATTTCGAAATCATTCTGACATCCTTGCGCTATTGTGCAGCCTCAGCCAGCAAGCCCCGGCCGCATGTAGGCCCCGGCCGCCGGACGGGGCTTGGGGTACCGCTCTTTGGGGAGCGCCGTCTGGCATCCGGCGCCCACATCGGAATCGTCTTCCCATCGAACCGGCTCCCCTCAGAGGGCTGCCCTTGTTGGGACTAATTAGTTTCTGTCGCGAAACTCACTTTTGGGGCTGAATTGTCCTTCAACCAAAGCAATCACGTGCGGGCGGGCTTTAGCCCGTGCCCGGTGTGCCTGAATGATGGATCGGGGCTTCTGTCCACGCATTGCCTTAATAACAAATGAATTACGCTCATGAAATCTACCGGTCGAGGTTGTTTTCATTAATGCGCGGGCTAAAGCCCGCCCCCACGTTCGACTTCAATCCAGCCGGCGCTACGGATCGAACAAT
>CAYGWQ010000098.1:0-16582 GCA_964353465.1 uncultured Acidobacteriota bacterium
ATTACGGTGACATCGATCCGGATTTCCTGGGCGGCGTTTCTTATGGCATCCGGCGCCTCTATCTGAAGCCGGGACAGAGCGAACCTGCTCCAAACGAATGGGGTTCGATCGCAGCATGGGGTTGGGGTCTGAGCCGGGCCATGGACTATTTCGAGACCGACAAAGGGGTGGACGCGAAGCGGGTTGCCATCATGGGAGTCTCCCGGCTGGGCAAGACCGTCCTATGGGCAGCCGCCCGCGATACGCGCTTTGCCCTGGTAATCGCCAGCTGCTCCGGTGAAGGAGGCGCGGCCTTGAGCCGGCGCAACTACGGCGAGACTATCAAGCACTTGACTGCACCGACACGATACCCGTATCAGTTTTGCGCCAATTACGCCAGGTATGGAGATCGCGTTGATCAATTCCCTGTCGATGCGCACATGCTGATTGCGCTGATCGCTCCACGGCCCGTGTTGCTGCAGACCGGCGACACCGACAGATGGTCGGACCCCAAGGGCGAATTCCTGGCGGCGGTTGCGGCGGGGCCGGTATACCGGCTGCTGGGCAAGCAAGGATTGGATACCGAACAGATGCCGCAAGCCGGACAGGCGATCGGGCAAACGCTCGGCTATTTCATGCATGCCGGCGGCCATGGGGCCATCCCCTCCGACTGGGAGCAATTCCTCAAGTTCATGCAGCTGTACCTGTAAAACCGGGGACGTCTCCCATGTTCACTGGTTTTCTCAGTCAGTCCGGAGATAAATGGAAGCGAGGAAAACAGGTAGGCATGGGAGACGTCCCCGGTTTTCCCCCTGCAAAGATCGCTGATATTTTGATTCCGCCATGCGGGGCGAATTACTATAATGCGCTCTTTCGGCCATCATGATCGATTCGAAAGGAGATTGCAATGAAACGACCACTACCTTTTGTTGCCATCCTCTTCGCTGTTTCGCTGTATGCAGCTGACTTCTGGAAGACCAAAGAGCCGGATCAATGGAATGACGATGAAGTTACCAAAATGCTAACGAAATCTCCCTGGGCAAAGGCGATTACACCCGCAACCGCGATCGCCACACCATCGGACCTCGGTGGCATGAGCGGCAGTGGTGATATGCGCGGGGGCGGCGGCATGGGAGGTGGCGGCGGCGCGCGAGGAGGCGGTGGGATAGGCGGCGGTGCTCCCTCGGGCCCGCCAGCGTCTCCGATAATCGTACGTTGGGAAGGCGCGGCGCCTGTACGGGCAGCGAATGCTCGCAGGCAATTCGGTCACTCCGCGGAGATTGCCCAGTGGTCACAGGAGAATTACGTCGTGTCGCTTACCGGATTCCAGGCTCGTGCCTCAAGGCGCGGCGCTCCCCCGGGGGAATCCGAACCCGGCGCGCGAGGTGCACAAAAGAAGGGCGATCAAGGCATCGGAACTCCGCCTGCGGGCGCGAACCCCAACGCTGATCTGCCAAATCTTCGGGGTGCCTGGATCAAATGCGATGACAAGCAGGCCTTTCCAGTCGATAAGATCATGGTGATCCGCACAGCCCAAGGCCCGGGTTTATATCTCTTGTTCAGCCGGAAAAACGCAATTATGGCTAGTCACAAGGAAGTGACCATCGAATTCACCATTGACAGGGTGACGACCAAGGGAAAGTTTAAATTGAAAGATATGGAATATCGCGGGAAATTGGAGCTCTAAAATCCTGCGGCAGGAAGTGACCAACCTCTGGCCAAGGCGTCTCGTAGGAATAAGCAGTTGTCTTCGGACCTGGAACATCACTGACGGCAACCCTGAAGGATGATCATATGAGAAAAAAGACCGGTTCTTCCGGCGTCGGGTAATGATGGCCAATGCATGCGGCGAGTCCTCGCCAGGAGATCCCAAAGGGAAAAAAGAAAGGCAGGTTCTATGCGTAGGTCACTTAGTATAGCTTTCAGCGCCGCACTCGCGTTGGGCGGCGCTGCGGTTATTTGGATCGCTGCAATGCAAGCTCGGACGGCGGCGGCGCAGGGTCACCTCCCGCAACAGGGGGCTCAGGTTCAGCCTGGACAGGCTCAGGGTGCTGCGGCTCAATCCGGCCAGGGGCCCGTCCAGGCACAAGGTGCACAGGCCCAGCCGGGCCGTGGCGGCCAGGGGGTTACAGGCCAGGCAGCCGGCGGGAGAGGTACTCCTACACCGGGCGGGCGCGGTGGTCCGCCGGCAGTCGCGAAGAAGCACCTCCTGGTGATCGGCCAAACCATGGGCTCCTTCCACCATGGCTCGACTTCCGAAGGCGTCGCCAGCTTCTGGAAAATGGGCAAGGACTCCAATGACTGGGACACCGAGTTGAAGACGGACATGGAGTGGGTCACCAAGAAGGATCCGGGAAGCGAAGCCCACAGCCTTCCCTATTTCGACGCGGTCGTGTTTGTCAACACAACCGGCAATTGGAAGCTCGATGACGAACAAAAGGAGGCTCTGCTGTCTTTTGTCCGCGATGATGGCAAGGGAATCGTCCTGGTGCACGCGGCGATCGACTCGAACTACAACTGGCCGGAGTGGGCCGAACTGACGGGAGGATGGTTTAATGGCCATCCCTGGGGAACGTTCGCGGGGTCCATCATCGTCGAGGATCAGTCGTTCCCTGCCATGCGCCACTTCCCGAAGTATCTCAAACTTCACGACGAGATGTACTCGACCAAGAGCTGGTCGCGGGACAAACTGAACGTGCTCATGCGCCTTGATGAATCCAAACTCAACTACAGCAGCCCACAGTTCGGCGGCGGTCCTCCGGGTGGTGCTCCGCCCGCTGGCGGTGCTGCCGGCGCGGCGCGGGGTGGAGCGGCGGCAAGCGGCGGTCCTCCGGGCGCCGGCGGCGCTGCGCGTGGCGGCGAGCCATCGATGCGTACGGACAAGGACCAAGCTGTCGCCTGGGCAAAGATGTACGGCAAAGGACGCGTTTTTTACTCGACCTTCGGACACACGAAAGAGGCATGGGAGAATCCCGACATCCTCAAAATGTATACCGAAGCGGTCAAGTGGGTCATGGGCCTGACCGAAGGAAGCACGGCTTCTCATCCCAAGGTCAATTAAGGATCATTTAATGGCAGCAGGATAGCCGACCGGATGCTCCAAAAACGGATGCTGGGTGTCTTTCAGTTTCAGCAGTTTCCTTAAATTGTCCTTGCTGATTGACGCCCGGGGCCTGGTTCCGAGACCTTTTGCGATACAAAACAGCGCAATGTTCTGCGACACGATGCCGGTGTCGATTGCACCCCATTCATATTTCAATTCCGGCGTGCCTGCGCCAAACCGGGAAGTGTCCGATATCAGCACCAGGTTTACAGGAGCTGGAGAGCCCTGTCCTCCAGGACCGCTTCCCGGTGCGCCGGCAGGAGCTCCTGCCGGTCTGCCAGGGGGTGGTCCTGCCGGTCGGCCGCCGGGTCCTGCTCCTCCCGGCGACATCCTGATCTCCGCACGATGGTCGCCACTTACCACGGGATCCAGCGCGTGATTGGCAGCGTCATAGATGTACACGCCAGCCTTCATGAACACATAGATATCTACATCCTGCGCATTCATGGCCGATGAGGCGGTACGCTTTTTGATGTCAGGCCGGTTGATGCCATTTGCAGCCCAGAGCAGATCGGAAAGGTCCTGCGAGCTCAACTCCCTGTCAGACCAGCCCCCGACAGATGCCCTTATGGACAAGGCCTCCATTACCGGGAGACCGCCCTTTTTAGTCGGCTCGGCAAGTTTGATGGTCTGTGCTTCCTGGGCCTGTGTCCAGGCGAAAACGGAAAAAACAAGTAAAGAAACCAAAACAAGCTTTTTCATGAATGGCCCGTGCATCGGATCTCCTTTCTTGTCGGATGGATGAATCATAGCTCATCTTCGAATCCCAAACAGTGATATCTTTTTAAGATAGCTGCTGTTCCGCAGAAGAGAGTTGTTACCCCTCCAGCTTCCGATATTGGGCTTTGGAGGCGACCGCTCCGCGGCAGCTGGCGCCGGGCTGTCGTAGTGCCTGTCGTAACGGCTTGGACTTTTCACGAAGTGTGAAGTTCTCCGAATATTGCGCTCATACATCTTGTCTGGGACAAGCTCTAGCCGGATAATGATCCCATGACATGCAGGCATCTTGCTTTACCTCTTGGCGCAGCTCTATGCGTAGCGATTGGACTATCCATGGCGCAGGACGCCCCGCCCGCCAAAACTCCGCAGCAAACGACGACTGCCGAGTGGCATCCGCTGTTCGACGGCAAGACCCTGGACGGCTGGAAAGAGACGCCGTTCGTCGCTCGCGGCAAGGTCAGCGTCGAGCAGGGAACCGTTGTTTTGGGCAGCGGCTATATGACGGGCATCACATGGACCAAGGACTTTCCCACGGCCAACTACGAGATCCGTTATGAGGCTGCCCGGATTCAGGGGAGCGACTTCTTCGGCGCCGTCACGTTTCCGGTGCACAAATCATTTTGTACATTTGTGAACGGCGGCTGGGGTGGAATGATCGTAGGCCTGTCCAGCCTGGACTTAATGGACGCCTCGGAGAACGAAACCAGGGTATTCATGACGTTCAACCAGGGCCAGTGGTATTCCTTCCGGGTGCGAGTGACCGACTACACGATTGAGGCGTGGATCGATGAGGAGCTGGTTATCTCCGTTAGCTTCTATGGACGAGAGGTTGGGCTGCGTCCCGGGGAAATCGAGAACTCCAAACCTCTGGGGTTTGCCTCCTATCGCACGGTCGGAACTTTGCGCAAGATCGAGTACCGCCTGCTCCCTCCCGCCGGCGGGGCCAATCCTTAGTACCCGATTTCATAAATACGCTGACAGAAGCTCAAATGCCAAAAGGTCAGTAGCCGTTCGAGCCGCTTTGGTAAACCACGAAATACACGAAATTCACGAAATGTCTGAATCACGGCAGCGATAGGGATTGGAATATCAATGCTTTCTGCAGATAAAGCCCGATAGGACGCTCCTCAGTACGCCCCACGGGGGACAACGCTTCGCGTTGTGCCATCTTGGTTCGGATCTGGTGGGGAAGCGCGCGCATCAAGCCTTCCTCCGGCAAGTCGGCCCCGAGCGCGTTTCCCCACCAGATCCGAACCAAGATGGCGGCCAAAGGCCCCCGTGGGACGAGTAGAAGAGCCTGGTATTGTTTGTTTGTCGCCGGCCCGTTTTCGTGTATTTCGTGTGTTTCGTGGTTATTGTTTTGGCTGTCGCCGGCCGGCAGGAAGCAGTGGCATCGGTGTGGTAGTCCCGCCTCTACCGCCAAAACCGCCTCGTCCCCCGCTGGCCAGGTAGGTTGTTCGTTCCGATTCGGGCTTACCGGCATCTCCGATCAGGCGGTTCATCCAGGTGTTCGTGATGTCCAACTCCAGGAGGTTGATTCCGGGCACCACGGCAGCGGTAACCTCTACAACGTACGGCGCCTTCCACAGCACTCCGAGCTCCTTGCCGTTCAACGAAACAGCCGCTGCGCAAGCAGATACAAGTCGTTTTTCCAGACCGGCCAGGTGTGGCCGCCGGAGTCCACATGCCAGATATGCGGGATGCTGCGCTCTTTCAGAAACGCGTGAAAATCCCGGCTGATTTGCATCAGCCCGTCCTGGTCGCCGCAGGATATCCAGAGCAGTTTGAGCTTCCCGCGGGTCTCCTCAGGGCTGATCACGAGTTGGCCGGCGGGCTTGGTGTTGGGAGCTGAAGAGAAACCGCCGATCCAGGCAAAGATCTCGAGATGTTTGAGGCCGAAGTTCAGGGACTGTCCCCCACCCATGGAAAGGCCGGCAAGCGCGCGGCTCTCCCGGTCCGCCTTCACCGAGTAGTGGGATTCCACATAGGGGATAATATCGGTTAACAGCTCCCGCTCGAAGGCTTCAAAAGCGGCGCCCTGCTCGCTCCATGGCGTCTGGATCGTGACGTTTGCCGCAGCGCGACCGTTAGGCATGACCACGATCATCGGCTCCCCCCGCTTGTCTGCATACAAGTTGTCGAGAATCACTGCAGCTGAGCCCTTCTGTTGCCAGCCGGTTTCGTCATCACCGATGCCGTGCATCAGGTAGAGTACGGGGTATCTCCGATCCTTCGAGTATCCCGGCGGGGTATAAATGACCATCCTGCGCTTGATGCCGACGGTCGTGGAGTCATAATCCACCGTTTCGATCCGTCCGTTCGAAATGTTCGAGTGTGGGAGATCAAAGCCAGCGGGAGCGGCAGGAAAGGCGGCCTTATCTTCCGGACCGAGCACTATAGGCGTGCCCCCAACACGGCCCGGACGTGCCGCGGCAGGAGCGGCCGGTGTTTCCTGCACGCGCTTGGCGACCAGCTCTTCAGTGGCAAAGTCGCCGACCTGTCGTGTAAACGTAATCTCATTCACGGAGACCTTCCCCCTGTAAACGATGGAGATGGCAGTACCCTGAAACTCGAACATCTCGACGAAGGAAATATCATCCCCTGCGAGTTTTATCTCCTTCAACTCGGTCTTTCGTTTTTCACCCTGGATCTCCGATTCGGCGATGCCGGTGATCTTGTCTCCGTCGACCCGGAAGGTGTAAAGGTATTTTTGCCTGCCAATCTGGGTGTCGAACTCGGCCTGCCATTTTCCGGAAATATCAGCAGCACTCAAGGTTGTCAAGGCGGCGAGCGCCAAGGCCGCCATTACGAGCGTTTTCATCTGGATCTCCATTAATGCCGGCAATGAAGGGGCAAACAGGATAGTGGATAAAACATGTTATATTTGATACCGTGAGAATAGCCTTTCAAGCGGAAGCCCGCAAGCAGGAAGTGGGGGGTGTGGTGGATTCGGAGCTGCCTTTGACGGGATGCTGGGGAAGTGATAGGCCATGATTTAGCGGAATTTTGGCCGAGAAGTGTGCGAAAATTCTGTGGTTTGGCTGCGGCGATGTCGCGCGATGAAAGGAAAGGTGCAAATGACTCGTCATGAAAATCATAACCTGGTGCTTTTTGCCGGTCTTGTGGCGTTTGCATGGGGCTTGTTACTCCAGTCATCCGCCCAGACACCTCAGAGAGTGCCTACCCCGAACGACACATTGATCTCCCCTGAGGTGCTGCCCGATCGCCAGGTGACATTTCGCATATACGCGCCCAAAGCGTCCGAGGTGACCCTGCGCGGAGACTGGATGGAAACAATCGACCCTCAAAAGCTCACGAAAGACGAGAAAGGCGTATGGTCGGTATCCTGCGGTCCGCTGGTTCCCGACTTTTACAGCTACTCCTTCACTGTAGACGGGGTGCGGACCCTGGACCCGAAAAATGTCTTAATTAAACAGGGCATCACTAGCTTGGACAATATGTTCTTCCTTCCGGGAGCGGAAGCTGCGTTTCAGGACAACCGGGAAGTTCCGCACGGCGAGATTCGTAAGGTCTGGTACCAATCCTCGACGCTCGGCATGCAGCGTCGCATGCACATCTATATGCCGCCGGGCTACGAGAACAGCAATGCCCGATACCCGATCTTTTATCTGCTCCATGGCGGGGGCGATGAGGACTCGGGGTGGAGCACGATCGGGCGCGCCGGTTTTATCCTGGACAACCTGCTGGCTGAAAAGAAGGCCAAGCCGATGATCATCGTGATGCCCAACGGCAGCCTCCCACGCCCGGCAAGTCTCACCCCGGCTGTCCCGGGTGCAGCGCCGAACCCTGCCGCGACAGCCGCCGCACAGGACCGCTTTACCAATGAGCTTCTCAAGGACATCATTCCGTTGATCGAGAAGAACTACCGCGTACTAACCGGGCGCGAGAACCGGGCGCTTGCCGGACTATCCATGGGGGGAGGCCAGACGCTCAGGGTTGTGACCACCCATGCGGATCAGTTCGCCTATGTGGCCGTCTGGAGTGCCGGCGTCAATCCGCAGACATCGGCGGACTTCGAGAAGCAGAATGCGGCGTTCCTCGGCAACGCCGACAAGATCAACAAGCTGATTAAGTTGTTCTCTATCTGCGTAGGCGATAAAGATTTCGCCCTGGCCGGCTCAAAGAACCTCTCGGAACTGCTCAACAAGCGCGGAATCAAGAATGAGCTGCACATCAGCGGCGGCGCCCACACCTGGATCAACTGGCGCCAGTACCTGAACGCGCTCGCACCGCGGTTGTTTCGTTGATCCGAGGCAGGGGCATGGGGGCCGTATCTGTAGTTTCCAGTTTTTGCACTAGAAAAGCTGACGTCAGCACAGAGCTGCCTTTGCCCATTTCTCTCCACCAAACACTGGGAACGCTGGCTCTAACCCAAAAACTGGATTCTACAGATACGACCCCCGGTTTCTCCTGTAAGAAGGGAATAGGGGAAATAGGGGACGCTCACCTCGGAAGCGGTTGGAGATAGGTGAGCAAGCGTCCCCTATTCCCCTATTCCATTAGGGCTCGAAAATAGGGGGGTCCCGGCCGCGGGATCTGACTTGAGGTGTCGATGCTCACGGAGCGCCGTCTGGCAGCCGGCGCCCACTCTGACGCCCCATCTTCATGCATCATTTCCGGTTGCTACTCGTTCACGGTTCGGATGAATTGCACCGGTCCCAGAAGCCCGGAAGGCAACAGGGGCGAATCCGCACGGTAGAATTGTTGTGCGGTGTACGTGAACTTCTTCGTGACATTGGGCTGTTGGTCGCCGACCAGGCGGTTGACCCACAGGTTAGTCACCTTGATTTCCAGCGTGTTGGCGCCGGGCTTCAACGCGGAAGTGAGATCCACGCGGAACGGTGTCTTCCAGAGAATCCCGAGCGGCTTGCCGTTGACCGAGACCTCGGCGATGTTTTTCACGTCGCCCAGATCGAGCCACAGCTTCGCGCCGGTCTTAAACCAATCCGCGGGCGCCTGGATGGTCTTGGTATAGGTGCCCGTGCCGGAGAAGTACTTCACTCCGGCGTCGGAGTTGTCGCTCCATGAACTCAGCGAGTCGAGGCTGATCTTGGCCGGCGCGCCGCGGTCGGCCTGGAAGGCCACGTCCCAGCTTCCTTGCAGCGTGCCGAGCTTCGTTTCGGCCTGCAAGGGCAGCGAGCGCGACGGCGTGGTGGACGCCCGGCGGAACACCACGAACACGGCATCATTCGGCTCCAGACGCAGCGGTACCGTGGTGCGGCTGTTTGCGATGCGGTAGGAAGCTGGCCCGGTCACACCGGTGTCGGCATGCCAAAACTCCGCCGCCTTACCTGTAACGCGGAAGCTGGCGTCCAGGATTTCGACGCGGGCGTTGCGGTTATTGACCCAGTACAAGTCTCCGTCTGCCAGCCTGCGGTGTACGAACATAAGGTTCGTGTCCCGCTGCGGCTTGCCGTACTCGAAATCAGGAGTCACCTGCAGGGCAGCAAGCACCTCGGAAATAGTCTGGCTGCCGTACACTTTGCCCTTGCCGATGCCGGGCCCCCACAGCTGATCTGCCATGGTCTTGAACTCGGCTTGATCATCGGCTTGGCTGGGGCTGTCGATGGGCTTGGGCCCCACCACGATGGCGCCGGCGTTCACCAGGTCGCGGATCTTGCGCAGCACGGCGAGCGACATGCGCCGGCTGTTGGGATCCAGACCGAGAACGCGATAGCTCATGCCCGTCGTGGTGGTGATTTGCCCGTTGGCCACCGATAGACGGTTTATGAGTGCGTCGGCATTGACATAGTCGAAGTTGTAGCCGGCCGGAATCTCAGGCGAACGGTTGCCGAACAAGGCGGTGATGTTGGAATCTTCGCCGTAGTAATAAATGATATCGGCTACAAACTTGCCCTGCTGGAGCATGTAGGAACTGCGGGCAAGATAGGTGGTCCAAACCTTAGCCTGCTCGGCCCAGGTCTCGTGACGGGTAAACCACTGGCCGAAAGGTCCAAGGCCGAGGCCGGGGATCTTGTCGTTCGACGGCTGGTGAACCGAGGTGTGGATTACGAAGCGGTTGAGACCCATTGCGAGCAGGCGGTCGGCAGTAGGCTTGAGCGTTTCAGGAGAGAAGCTCCAGGCGCCTGATCCGGCCGTGAGCGATTCGGCGGCGACCAGATTCTGGCCGTAGATGTGGGCGACGGAGGCGGACTCGCGAACGTCGGCGTCATAGCGCTCGGTGGCTTGATTGGGCCCGGCCGTCCACATCGCGCTCATCGGAACATCGGCGGTGCGTTTGACTTCCATGCCATCGCCGATGAAAGCGCGGCCGTTTTCGTGCGATTCGGTGTAGCGGCCCATATCGCGCGCGCGCAGGATGGTAGTGAGCTGATCGTAGTGGTTCTCTGCGGTGAGGTCGGCGATGGTCTTACGGAAATCCCAGAGGAAGCGGTCGCTCGCCTCGGCACTTTCCACGACGCGGCCGGTGAGGACCGGAAGCCAGGGCCGCATGTCGTAGCCGCGGCGCTTGGCGAACTCGGCGATCATGTCGTCGGTCCAGTTCTGAACGCCGGCCTCCCAACTGTCGGTGATCACATACTGAAGTCCACGCTTGCCCATCATGGTTCCGACCGTGTCCCTGTACTGGCCGAGATAGTTGTCGAAGTACGCTTTCACGTGGGGCCTGCTGAGCTTGTCCACTTCGAGACCGGTGGCTTCGGGAGAAGCCGGGCTGTTGCGCGCGCCGGTCAGCGAATAGCCCATGCGGAGGACCATCCAGTTTCCGGCTGGCGGCGTCCAATCGAGCGTCCCGTCGGCGCGCATCTTCGAAGTCAGGTCTACCACGTCGGCTTTGTTGATGGCCTCAGCAGCTTGAACCCCGGGGGTCGCCATATCATCAATGCCGATAGCAGCCGAAAAGCCGGCCTTTTCCTGAAACCTGTTCACGGGTGTGGCGCCGTGCAGGACTACTTCGGCGATCTGGGTTCCAGTAGGGGCGGCAGGCTGGGCTTGCGCCGCTCCTGGGGGCGCTCCAGGTCCACCGAATCCGCCGGGCGCTCCCGCACCACCGCGGCCCGCTGGCTGCGGCTGTGTGCGGATCGTCAGGCGGAAGAAGCGTGCCGTCACCGGCGGAATGGCGATGGTGCGCGCACCTCCGGGGATCGCCGCGACGATGCGAAACTGCTGGCCGTCGTCGCTTGATTCCAGCGCCTGGTTGCTGGGACCGCCTCCGCGCCCGCCGCCTCGGCCGCCGCCTGCGGTTACAAAGGTGAGCCCACGGACGGTTTGGGGCTCCGGATACTCGATCTGAATCCAGGCTTTCTGATCGACCGGAGCGGCCGGGAGAAGAGTGGCCTTGGCAAGATCGCCATCGATGAGCTCAGCCGGGTTGAAAGTACCGCTGCTCGCCGTTACCTTTGCTTGTGCCGAGGCGAGGCGGCGTTCGCCGTCGGGCTGACGATAGGCCACCACCGCGCTGTCAGCGTAAAACTCGGGCGGTGCCTGGGGTGTTGCACCACCCATCCCGCCTCCTCGCCCGCCGGCCTGGTTCTGGTATTGTCCGGTGGTCGAGGGCGGCTTGGGCAGAGCGCCGGTGAACGGGCGGCCGCCTTCGACGCGCGTTTCACTCCACACATACTTCTTCATTGCCTGGGCGGGCGGAACCCACGGACCGCCGCTCTCGCTCCAGCCGGGCGAACCCGCGATGGCCATTTCCAGGCCCAGCTCGTCGGCCAGCGTCGCGGCGTACTTGAACGCGTCCTTCCACTCCGGGGTCATATAGACGAGCCGCTTCTCTACAATCTGCGGCGTGTTCAGTCCAGCATCGAAATTCTGGAATCCGCCGATGCCCGCGCGCTTCATCCATTCAAGGTCGGCCTTGATGCCTTCCTTGGTAATGTTGCCGCTCATCCAGTGCCACCATACCCGTGGTTTGGCACTGTCCGGCGGATTCAGGAAGCCG
This sequence comes from uncultured Acidobacteriota bacterium, assembly GCA_964353465.1. GTDB lineage: Bacteria > Acidobacteriota > UBA6911 > UBA6911 > UBA6911 > JAFNAG01. The sequence goes on from CAYGWQ010000098.1 coordinate 11,727, forward strand.
CGCTCGAGGGCATCGCCCGAGATCTGCGCGGAGACGATCCATACCCCCATGAGGACTGCGATCAGGGCTATGCAGCCGAATTGTGTTAGTCTCAGGTACGTTCTCATTTCGTGCCTCCTTACTTGGAGATCCCCTTTCACTCGTTCCCCTCGAAAAACAGCCGCATTATACAGATTTCCCAGTGCGTCAGTAACAACTGTCTAGCGTCAGCGCCTCGGCCTGAATTTCCTGCTCGATGAAATCGAGAACATTCTCTCGCCGATTTCCCCTTGTGCTCCTGAATAATGCCTATAAGATAGCGCTCATAGGCTGCTCTCTCTTGGAGCCGCCCATGCGACAGCGAGTCAATCCTGCCGCGGCAGGTGGGCCACCAATGCTGAAGATAATCCTTCCAGTGATCGGAGTCATCATCGCAGCCGCCCCGGCGTGGACGGCATCCTATTACACCACTCGTCCGGACGATCCCAAAGCGGTCTACCTCACGCCTGGCAATTTCGTCGTTCGTGGTGACGGCATTGCCGACGACAGCGCCGCTATCCAGCAGGCGATCGATCGAGTGCAGGAGACAACCAGCCAGGGGATCGTCTTTATCCCCGAAGGACGCTACCGGCTCTCCAGGACAATCTGCATCTGGCCGGCGATTCGGCTGATCGGGTACGGCGCGAAGCGTCCGGTTTTCGTCCTCGCCGAGAATACACCCGGCTACCAGAATGAATCCGACGAAGCCTACATGATTTTCTTTGCCGGATCCCGTCCCGGCGCCCGACGAACACCGGGGGGCCCGCTGCCCGGGACCGGCGAGGCCAAGCCTCCGGATGCCAGTCCCGGCACCTTTTACTCGGCGATGAGCAATATCGATCTGGAGATCGGCGCAGGCAATCCAGGCGCGGTCGGCGTGCGCGGCACCTACGCACAGCACTGCTTTCTTGCACACATGGATTTTCGGCTGCGCTCGGGCATCGCCGCCGTTCACAATACCGGGAACGTTATGGAGGACGTGCGTTTCTACGGCGGCCGGTACGGGATCTGGACTCGCAGACCCTCACCAGGGTGGCAGTTCACCGCCGTCGACGCCGTTTTTGAAGGACAGCGCGAAGCGGCGATCCGCGAAACCGAGGCTGGCCTCACTCTGATCCGTCCCCATTTCCGCGACGTCCCGACGGCCATTACCATCGACGACGGCTATCCGGATGAACTGTGGGTCAAAGACGGCCGCATGGAGAACGTGACCGGGCCCGCCGTGATCATCAGCCTCGAACAAAACCCGCGCACCGAAATCAACATGGAGAACGTGGTCTGCCGCCGCGTCCCGACATTCGCCCTGTACCGCGAGAGCGGGAAGAAAGTGCCGGCGAAGGGCGAAATCTATGAGGTCAGAGTGTTCTCGCACGGACTGCACTACGCCGATCTCGGCGCGCAGCCCGCGCCGCGAGACATTTTTGATGCGGATCCGCTGGACGCGATGCCGCAGGCCCCAAAGTCGGATCTTGCACCGCTTCCACCCGGCGAAACATGGGCGAATATCCGCTCGCTGGGCGCCAAGGGGGACGGCATCACCGACGACACCGCCACGTTCAGGAAGGCCATCGCCGAACACCGAGCGATTTATCTTCCATCCGGATACTACGTCGTCAGCGATACGCTCACGTTGCAGCCTGATACCGTTCTGATCGGTCTTCATCCCAGCGTGACGCAAATAAATCTTCTCGACCGCACGCCGGCCTTCCAGGGGATTGGTAATCCCAAGCCGCTGATCGAGGCCCCCAAAGGCGGAACCAACATCGTGATCGGCATCGGCCTGTACACAAACGCCATCAATCCGCGCGCGATTGCCGTGAAGTGGATGGCCGGCAAAGACTCCTTGATGAACGACGTGCGCTTTCTCGGGGGCCACGGCACCACAAAGCCTGACGGCACCCGCGAAAACCCTTACAACAACACACACACGGCTGATCCTGACCTGAACCGGCGTTGGGACGGACAGTATCCGAGCCTCTGGGTCACCGATGGCGGCGGAGGGACTTTCTTCGACATCTGGACTCCCAGCACGTTTGCCCAGGCAGGGATGTGCGTTTCCGACACATCGACCGAGGGCCGCATCTATGAGATGTCCAGCGAACATCACGTGCGCTGCGAGCTGCAATTGCGCAATGTCTCCAACTGGCACATCTATGCCCTGCAGACGGAAGCAGAGCGTGGCGAGGGGGGGTTCGCCCTGCCTCTCGAAATCGACAACTCGAGCAACATCACGATCGCCAATTTTCACGTCTACCGCGTGATCAGCACGTTTCAGCCGTTTCCCTGGGCAGTCAAAGTCAGCAACTCCCGCGACATCCGGTTCCGCAATTTTCATTGCTACAGCAACAGCAAAGTTTCCTACGATGCGGCCGTATTCGACTCAACCCTCGACCTGGAACTCCGGCAGCGCGAGTTTGCCTGGCTGACCCTCTCCGGAAATAAGCCCCGGCCGGCTGCAAATCCGGTTTCCACGATTCTGGCGCCGGGCGCGAAAATCGAGAGACTGGCAGGGGGGTTCGACAACATTTCCGGGGGCGCCGTTGCCCCGAACGGTGATTTTTACTTCGTCGACGCGAAGTGGCAGCGCATATACCGCTGGTCCGCCGCGACCCGTCAGCTTGCCACAGTCCGCGACAACCCTCTCGATCCGGTCAACCTGGCCTTCGACCGGGCAGGCAACCTCATGGTGGTCTCGTCCAACGGAGACGGAACCGTTTACGCCTTCAGGCCGGGGACACCCGGCCAGGAGATCACACTCCTTAAGGCCGAGCCCGCTATTCCCCGGCCGGGCATGACGGCGGTGCTGCCGATCAGCGATTGGCGTCTGCAAAGAGACGAAGCCGGTGCCCTTCTGAGTCGAATGTACCAGTATCTCTCTCCCGACGGCACGACCTTCATCTCTGCGACACAGGGATTCGCGACCGGTGCTCGAAGCTGGGGTGTCAAGAGCAGCGATCTGCTGCGCAGCTTCGGGCTTGCGCCGGCGGCGGCCGGCAAGCGCTTTTATCTCAGCAGCGAGGCGGAAGTCATGACGTGGAGCGCAGCAGTCGGCACCGACGGCAACCTCTCCGGTTTGAAGCTATTTGCCAACCAGGGGGGCGAAGGGGTTGCGGTGGATGCGGAAGGCAGGGTCTATATCGCCGCCGGCCAGATTTGCGTTTACAGCCCGGCCGGCCGGCCGATCGAAACGATCGAAACGCCGGAGCGGCCGATTCAAGTGGTATTCGGCGGCAAGGACGGTCGCACGATGTTCATCGCCGCCCGTACTTCGCTCTACTCCGTGCGCCTGCGATAAAGACACCGGCAGGGGGCTCGGGCGCGCTACGGTTGTGCGGCCTACCGCTTCAACTGGACGTTCCGGAACTCGACACTGTAACCTTCGGCCTCGAGCCCCAGATATCCGCTGAGCACCTCGCAGTCATTGAACTCATTTACGACAGCGCCGTTCACCCAGAGGGTAATTTGCCTGCCGACGGCGCGGATCTCGTACACATTCCACTCACCCGCAGGTTTCACCCGGTTTTCCTTCATTTCCTTCTGCATGTTGACACGCTGCGCCACTCCCTTCACAAGCGTGTTCATCAGGAGGAATCCCCCCGGAAGCGTTGCCTGTGCCTGGTGCCAGACCGTTCCATCCATGCTGGAGCGGACGTAAACGCCGCTGTTATAGCGCGTTTCCCCCGCAACCGGCATAAAACGGTATTCTGCGTGCACCACGAAATCCTTGAGCTCGAGCGCATATCGAAGCCACTCGTGGCCGGCATTCTTGCCGTCGCAAATCAGAATTTCCCCGGAAGGATCCAGCTTCCACGGCGAAGGATCGTTCATCGATCCCGCACGAACTATGGGATTGGCTCCCAACGGCCCGCGAACCCAGTCCTTCAGACTCTTGTCGGCCAACAGATTTGTCCATCCGGATCCGTCCGACTCCAATGCGCTTCTGGTCTGGTCAAAAACGAAAGGCACAAGAAAGCAACTGCACAGTAGAAAAATTATAAATCTCCGCATAGTCAGCTCCGTTTTCCTGGATATACCCGATTTATAGGAAAGCTGCCGGCAACAGTTCGGCGCCGATGATTCCAACTCCTGCGATGGCGGATTTTAGCACGGAAAGGGTGAGCCAGTGGTCATCTTTCTGTTGTGCTGCGGGCTGCCATAATCCACGGGGCCCTTCACGATGCCCGTCCCGGCCTGGAAGATCTGGAATCCCGCCACGCCCACCCGTTTCATGGCTTCCAGATCGCGGGTGATGCCGTCCCGGTTTTCCGTCAGGATCTGGAGTCGGTCATCCGCTGCTTCGAAGAAGCCCTTCGCTTCTTCATCGGCTGTCCCAGGCGGATTGTCCTCGACAACATGAAGTTATGCCTTGACTTGGCCGACCTTCTGGTCCCCCGGTTCAACCGGACGTTCCTCGAGTACGCCGGCTTTCCCGGGTTCATCCCGGACCCTGCCTGCCTTCAGAAGGGAGGTGGCATCGGATGGATCTTGCAGCTTATTTCTACTATGCGTCGGTGGCGTTCACTGGTCGCTGGCTCGACCGCGCGCCCGACGTCATAGATGTGCGCGCCGAATCGGTGGATGGCACCTTCCCGTTGAGAATCCGCCAGCCGATACTGCGGTTCCGACTCGGGGGCGGCACTGAAATGGATCTGACCGGCCCGGGCAAGACGTTCCAGTTTATCTCCAGGTGCCTGGACTGCGCGTCGGACACGGTGATTGCGCGCATGCCGTTCGACGCGCTGCTTTCGATCGCCAATTCGAGCACTGTGGGTATCGACGCGCTTGGATTTACTGCGCGCCTGAAGCCTGCGGACCTTCAGTCTCTCCGCAAGTTCATC
>CAYGWQ010000099.1:0-16487 GCA_964353465.1 uncultured Acidobacteriota bacterium
GTGGCCTGCGTGAATTGCAGAACGAGTGGTCCCACGCAAGCATCCGAAAAACAAGCTCTCGCAGCCTGGAACCAGAGGAACCTGGAGATGCACCGGAGCGCTCCGCGGGAACGTGCGGACGAGAAGGTCAACCCGGATAAGATCTCGGTCCAAAATGAAATGATCCTCCTGGAACTGAGACGAAAATCCTATCCCCAGTATGAACGCCAGCCACTTACCACTCCGCTCCGCCTCGATGGCCTTTATAAATCAGAAAGGTATCTGGATGCCGGGGACGGCCGCCTGTACTGGAATTACCTTCGTTTTTTCAGGACCGGCGCGGTTTTGGGGATTTGCATGACCGGCGAGGCCCACGAATGCATGCGATGGCTGCAGAAGACGAATGAGTCCGGCGATCTCTCCCGCGGCCGCTATCAGGTTATCGGGAGCACCATCCGGTTTTCAACGGTCAATTCCTCCGGCACTGTGAATTATAGAGGTCTGGTCCGGAACAAGGCGCTCGAATTGGAGTACCACAGCCAGAATAACGGCAGTCGCGGAATCATCGACTTCCATTTCGTCACCCCCTAGCCCCGGCAAACAAGTAATCCTGCCGCGAGGAAACAGGGGGGAAAGCTATGCGGGCAGCATGGATTTGATTCGGACCCAAATCCATGCACCCAGAGCGGCTCCTGCCGTATCGATGCCCACATCCATCCACGATGACGTGCGGTCGCGCGTAAAGGATTGATGGAACTCGTCCGACATCGCGTACAATCCCGCCAAAATGGTTGCCAGAAGCATCAGGCGTTGCACGGAGCTCGCGGGCTTTGTCAATCCATGCATGAAGGACGCACCCAACAAGCCGTAACCCAGCATGTGGGCTCCCTTCCTCAAAACAAAATCCCAGATTCCGAACTGGGGCAATTCACTCCCCGGCGTGCTGGAAGCGGAGAAAATCAGCGCCATCATCAGCAGTGACGGTCCCCAGCGGCGCCACCAGGTTGTTAGAGTGTTCATGTCTCAGCCCTGCTCCTCTCCGTGACAGAAATGGCAATGCAAACTTATATGCAAATCGGAGCCAACGCAATGGCACATCCAGGCCACTCCGGTCTTTCCATGACTGCCGGGAAGTAGGGCCGAAGGCGTGCAATCCGGGATTCCGAAAGAAATCCGGCGGTTGCCCCACTCCCTGTCTGGCGATGGATTTGGACTATACACAACGCTTGTGGGAAATAGTTGGCATGCCAGCTGCGTTCTCCCTATAATCACGCTCCTATATCCAGCTATCCCGGGGAACCCACATGAACCGCACCAGGCGAGTTATTAAATTTGCAGCGTTCGCGATCATTCTTGCAGCCATATTCCCTGTGATTGGCTTGGGGCTCAAAAAGCCGGGCGAGATCCATGGGGAGGCCTTGCTCAGGGCTCATGATCGCGCATGGCGGACGATGGTCAACAACACGGTCCCCGCGTCAAGCTATCCAACCCGGCGGGCTGCCCGGCGCGATTCTGAGATTTCGCGGGCCAGGAATGCCTGCGAAGGGAGCATGGAGATGGATGCATGGTTCGCTGACTTGTTCCCCGGCCGTCGCCCTCTTGCTCTTGCAACTCTGCAGTGGCCGCCGACCTTGCGCCTGGTTGTTCTGGCCCCGCACCCTGATGATTTTGATGCGATCGGAGCCACCATGCGGTTTTTTCACGAAAATGGAAATCGGCTGGACGTTGCGGTCGCAACTCTGAGCCCCGGTGGAGTAGAAGATGGATTCGGCGGCGCTTTCACTCCTGAGGGGAAGGCAGCGCTGCGGGAAAACGAGCAGCGGGCGAGTTGTCGGTTTTTCGGCCTTGCCGAAAGTCGACTGGAGTTTCTCTGCCTGGCTGAAGACCAGGGCGGGCATCCGGACGATGGTGAGGCAAACCTTCACCGCGTCCGGGCGTACCTCGCTGCAAAGCGACCAGACCTGGTATTTTTGCCGCACGGCAACGATTCGAACCGGGGGCATCGCCGGATGTACGAGTTTTTCAGGCGGAGTGTGCAAGAAGAGAAGCTGTCCTTGGTGGCCTGCCTGAACCGGGATCCCAAAACCACCGCGATGCGGAACGATCTGTACTTGGAGTTCGGCCCGGAGACGGCGGCGTGGAAAGGAGCCTTGCTGCGCATTCACGGGTCACAGCAGCAACGCAATCTGAACATGCGAGGTCTTGGTTTCGACGAGAGGATTCTCGGAGTCAACAGTGAAATCGCGGCTGCGCTGGGCCTGACGGGGAAATACGCGGAAGTCTTCGAGGTGGAAATTTTCCGTTTCTAAGCGCCATTCGGACCAGCAACCGAAATGGGCTTCCGCATGCCCTGGTTGCTCCATTTGATGCTATCGGGTACTATTTTTTGGCTACATGGATGTAGTACAGATCGGTTGCCACTTCAAAATCATCTTTCCTCACGGCCGATTTCATCGTCTGCCATTCCGCTGTCGGCCGGATGAGCTGCCAGGCTCCCTTTTTCCCGACTTTCACCGGCATGGCAAACTGCGGCTCATCCGCTTGCCAGCGGTAGGAAATGCTGCCGTCGTTCGGAAATTGCAGTTCGAGCGTCGGAATTGCCGTGTGCCGAAGGTATTGATCGAAAATCGGCGTGAGGTTTCTCCCGGTCTGCTCGTTGAAGAACTTCACCACGTCCTCCGTGGCAATGTTCCGGTATTTGAAGTGACCGTAGAAATCGCGCACCAGTTTCCACCAGCGGGCGTCATCGTCAATCACGCTGCGCAGGGTGTGGAGGAAAAGCGCACCCTTGAAGTACATATCCTGCGAGGGCGTGGCATGGACGCCGGCCTGGGTAATAACCGGCGCCTGGTTTCTGACCTTTGTCTTGTAGCCGTTGATATATTTTGCGGCGTCTTCATAGCCGAACATGCACTCGACATAGACAACTTCGGCGTAGGTGCCCCAACCCTCGTGGATCCATTCGTCGCAAACATCCGCCGCCGTGATGCTGTTGCCGAACCATTCGTGCGCACTTTCGTGAATGATGATGAAGTCGAACTTCAGACTGATGCCGACTCCGGTCCAGTCCCGTTCGAGGTATCCGTTGGCGAAGCGGTTTCCATAGGTAACGGCGCTTTGATGCTCCATGCCGGAGTAAGGAACTTCAATCAGTTTGTAACCGTCTTTCTTGAACGGGTACTCGCCGAAGTATTTTTCGAAGCACTGCATCATCGATTTTGCCTGCACGAATTGCTGCCTGGCTTTTTCCAGATTCTCCGGCAGGCAATAGAAGTCGAGCGTTTGACCGTTCAGGGTGTCGCTGAAGTGGACGTAGGCGCCGATGTTCAATGAAACGCAGTAACTGTTGATCGGGTATTGGATCAGCCAGTCCCATCGTGTGTATCCGTCGCCGAGATCGGTATTGCCCTGGAACTTACCATTCGACACATCCACCAGGTTGCCGGGAATCGCGACACTGAGGCGCATGGTCTCCACCTCGTCGCGCTGCTGGTCCTTATTCGGCCACCAGATGCTGGCGCCCGGGCCCTGACATGAGGTTGTGATCCAATGCCGGCCGGCAGGATCCTTTCGGAAGGTGATGCCGCCGAACCGTCCGGTTTCCAGCGGAGTCCCGGAATAATAAAAGTCAATCGCGTGCACTGAGTTTTTCTTGAGGGTTTCAGGGAAATCGACGAACACGGCGCCGAATTCCCGCTCGTATTTCAGCGGAGTGGGACCGAGCAGGATCTTATCGACATTCAGGTTGGCAACCAGGTCGAGTTGTATGCGCGTATCATCCTTCAGCATCCTGAAACGGATCGTGTTCTTGCCGCCGATGGATTTTTTCTCGGGATCCACCCGGATATCCAGGTGATAGGAAAGCAGATCGTTGTTGGCACGGTAAGGGCCATACGCACCGCGAAGGATGTCGGTTCGTGTCGGGGCCCTCTGCGGCGTCTGGGCCGCAACCAAAGAGGTGAGGCCAAGAAGAACACAGAAGAAGAATTTGCAAAACATCGATCCGCTCATAGGTCAACCTCTATCACAGTGAGTCTCCACCCGCAGAGCGAGTGGCCTCAGGAATCCTCCCCGAGGGAGGCATTGCGAACCCTGAAAGGGCGCCGCAGATCAGCCCAGGGCGCAAGCCCTGGGAATGAGCGCCCACGTAAAACATCCCCGAAGGGGCGTCACAGGCTGCTTCGCCCTTTCAGGGTTCTATCGAGCTCTGCGGTTGTTCCCAGGGCTCACGCCCTAGGCCTTGCTGTTGCGCCCCTTCAGGGCTCCGTCTCGTTATCATAGGACCGCTCGCATGATCCAACACCATCCTAAATTCTCTTCCTCGCCCGGGCAGCATCGCTCTTTCGAGTCTCACCGCCAGAAGCGGCGGTTTACCTTATTGGAATTAAGGCTTGGGTATTACATTATCCAACAATGGCGATTCCACAGTGAGGTTTGCGTTCCCGGATGCGTCACCGTTCGGCTATTCAAGGCTCCACAAAGTCAGGGTTTCGGCGCCCTTTACCAGAATGCACTTTCCGGAGAACAGTGGATTGGCCCACGTCGGGCTATTGGCGACCGTATAGCGGCGGAGCGGTTCGAAGGCGATGCCGCTTGCCTTGGCTACGATCAATTCCGCATTGTCGGTCAGCAGGAACAGCTTGTCCCCGGCCGAAAGGAGGGCGGCGTTTTCCCCTTCTCTGCCGGCGGTGGTCCAGAGCGTTTTCCCAGTCGCAGCGTCCAATGCCACAAACTGGCCCCGGTTTTTGTGAGACATGCCGAACAGCACATCATGGTTCAGCACCGGATTGCTCGTGTAGAAAGCAACCGCCGGGTTTTCCCAGATTTTCTCGGTCTTCCACTCCCCTCCGCTCTGCGCGAGCCTGATCGCCATCACCCCCTTGTCCAGGCCGGAAAAAATCAAGGTGTCCTTGAAAAGGATCGGCGTAATGATATTTTGCACATAGGCGGTTGTGAACGGGATGCTCCAGAGCAGCTTGCCGTCGGCGGCAGAGACTCCGATAATGTTTTTCTGCGATTGCGTCACGATCTGGCGCGTGCCTCCCAGGGTCACCACGATCGGCGACGCGTAGGCCGGTCCATCTCCGTTCCAGCTCCAGACGGCCTTGCCCGTTTCGGCATCGAAAGCCGTCAGGGCGCCGCTGTCATGGCCTCCGACGTGCACGATCACCAAGCCGCGCTCACCTACCGGGGAGGTTGCCGTCCCGAAGTAGGGCGAGGTGCTCTTAAACTGAGCAGAGAATTCGCGACGCCAGCGCAACTTGCCGCTTTCCGCGTCGTAGCTGGAAAAGATTCCGCTGATGCCAAGGGTGAAAAGCTTCCCGGCGTGGAAAAGAGGCGTCGATTTCGGCCCCGCCCCATGATCTCTGGCCGCTGGATTCATCGTGTAGGGCGCTGCATAGGCGTCACGCCAGATCTGTTTGCCGGTATCGAAGTCCAGGCAACTGACGATTTCCAAATCCCCAAGGCGCGCGAAAACATAGATACGCCTATTTACCAGCAGCGGAGTCGAGTGTCCGATGCCGACGTTCACCTGCCACTTCTGTTTCAATTGGTCGGGCCAGGCTTTGGGTTCCGCGAAGGATAGCATCGTTCCGTCACGATTCGGACCTCGCCATTGAGGCCAATCCTGCGCGCCAAGGAGCGGCAGGAACAGAGGGAGAACGCACAGGAGTGCTGCAGCCGGTTTCATGATTTGTCTGGATCGCAACATACAATAGTCTCCATGCAAAACATGCTATCTAAAAATCCGTCGCACGCAATCCTTGTCGCGGGCAGGGCACCGGCATTACGAGCAGCCAGGCGAAATAACTGCACATTCCTGTCCATTTCATGGTCTATGCTCCTGCGGTGTTCCACCACGGCCGCCGGTTGGCTGCTGCATCTGGTATTCCTTGGGCGGTTCGGCGCCAAGGAGCCACTTCACGAAGTAATCCCAGCGGCGGCGCATCATGTAGGGCGCCATAGTGCCGTAACCATGGCCCTGGTTTGGCAGCAACAGCAGATCGAAATCCTTGTTCGCCTTGATCAGCGCATCCATGACCAGCAATGTGTTGTATGGCGGTACATTGTTGTCCATGGTTCCATGAGCGAGCAGGAGGCGTCCTTTGAGATTCTTGGCGAGATTCTGGTTCGCTTCGACCTCGTAGTCGTCGGTACCGTCGGCATTTTTGATAAGCAGTCCCTGATAGCGCTCGCCCCAATCGTCCTCGTAGGCCCGTTGGTCGTGTTTGCCTGACTCGGCGATGCCGACCTTGAAGAAATCGGGGTAGCGGAACATCGCGTCGGCCGCGATGAAGCCGCCGCCGGAGTGGCCCCAGATCGCGGCACGGTCAATATCGATCCACGGATACTTCAGGGCGAGTTCCTTCATCCCCGCCACCTGATCGGGGAGTGTATTGTCGCGCCCCATTGCGCCATAGTACGCGTCATGGAAGGACTTGGAGCGGTCCGGTGTGCCCATGCCGTCGATGGTAACCACAACAAATCCCAATTCTGCGAGCGCCTGGCGATCGCCTCGGGCCGCGGCAAAGGAACGGGAACCCGTGCTCCCGGACTGCGGTCCCGGATAGGCGTTGTTGATGATCGGATATTTCTTCGAGGGATCGAAATTGGTCGGCCGAAACATAAGGCCATAGAGGTCTGTCTTGCCGTCGCGGGCTTTCACGGTGATCGGAATCGGCGGCTTCCAGCCGGCGGCGAGCAATTTGGAGATGTCCGCCTTCTCGAGCAGCAGGATCTGTTTGCCGTCGCGGTCACGCAGCACCACGACCGGCGGGACGTCGGGTTTGGAATAGGTATCGACGACGTAAAGGCCGGACGGCGCAAGTTGCACGGTATGATCGCCGGGCTCAGGCGTAAGGCTGATGGTGCCGGTCCCATCCAGGCCGGTGCGATACAGGTGCCGGAAATACGGATCCTGCGCCTTTTCGCGCCCGAGTGCCGTGAACCAGAGCATTCGGGCCTTCTCGTCGACGAGCGCGATCTGAGTAACGGGCCCTTCGCCGGTGGTAATCTGGTTTTTGAGCTTCCCCGAGGCAAAATCGTAGAGGTAGAGTTGCCCCCAGTTGTCCCGCTGCGAGTACCAGATCACTTCATTGCTCGGCCAGAGCACCCGCCAACCGGTCCGGGACTCATAGTGGGTCGGCACCGTTTCCTCCATAACCGTGCGCACCGCGCCGCTGGCCACGTCAGCCACGCGGAGCACAGCCTGCTTGTGGTCGCGTGAGGTGGAGGCAAACGCCAGCCGCGCGGAATCCGGGCTCCATTGCAGATCGCGCAGACTGAAATTGTCGCCCAGGGTGGCACGGTGGTAATCGGGCGGCATCTGCAGCCGGACGATACGCGCAGCATCGATGTCGATGATGACCCGATGGAGCATCGCGACTTCGCTGTCTCCCGGGAGCGGATACTTCCAGGCACGCAGGGTTGGGTGGCCCACCTTGGTTTCGACGAGATACATATCGCCGACCTTGCGCTCATCCTGCTGGTAGGTCGCCAACTTTTTCGAATCGGGCGACCAGAGGACAATGGCCCGATCGCTGCTTGCCCAGCCGGCGTTGTCGGTAGCGTAGCCAAAATCCTTGACACCATCGGTAGTGAGCGGTTTCTCCTGGCCTGTAGCCACATCGCGCACCCAGAGGTTCCAGTCGCGGATAAACACCGCCCGCTTCTGGTCGGGAGAAATGACGGTATTGCCGGCAGCACCGCGGCCGCCGCCGCTGCCCCGCCCTCCTGCCCCTGCTCCGCGCGCTCCCGTAGCGTCTCCGGCCGCGATGCACTGGGCGCCTTGGACATTACAGGCCCAGCGACGCGTTCCCACATTGAAAGAAATGGTCTTGCCGTCCGCTGCGAATTCAAACGAATCAAAGGGGAGCCGGCCTGCCGGATATTTCTCTCCCGTGGCCGCCGACAGCGCTGCGGCCAGCCTGGCATGATCGAATGCCGGTGCGCGTGTCCGCCTGGCCGGATCGACAAGGATGAATTCCGAACCTTCCGCCGTCGTGTTGCGATACCAGAAGCGCTCGTCCGCGAGCCAGTTGGAGGCGACACTGCCTCCGACGACGAGCGGTCCCACGGCGGGCTGGAGAAATTTCTCGGCACGCGCGTAATCGGCCGCGGTGAGCGCGCGCGGCTGTTGAGCCGCGACCGGTACCGCACCGGCCACGATCGCTGCCAGAATCACAGCAAGAAGATTCTTTCGCATGTTGATCCCTCGCAAGATGATGGTAGTTTGCCCGGTCCGGGCAGGAGAAGAATACACGATTCCGGGCCGGGATCAGGTAGAATAAGCGCCGTGCATTTATGGTCTAGCTGGTTCCTGTCGCGAAATTCAGCTGCAGAATGTGCCGGCCCAGCCCCCAAGGGGCAGAAAGACAATAGCCGGGGGCGCAAGCCCCCGGATAGGACATTATATATATGAAACCCCGGCAGGGGCGAAAGTCATTGGTTCGCAACATTGTTCTGTCGCCCTTCCAGGGCTCCGCGCTGCTTTCCACCCTAACCCCGGGCTTGCGCCCGGGGCTATTATCGTACCGCCCCTACGGGGCTGGGCTAGAGAGCGGAGCGAGTTTCGCGACAGAAACCAGCTCTATCTCAATTGAAACTGCCTCGCGATGATCGCCGGCAAGCGATTGGATCGTCGGCAGAGAATTAGGGGATCCTGCATGAGAATGCCGTTCGCCACACTTGTTGCTTTCTCCTCGCTGCTGGCAGTGACCTCAGGGCGCCCGGCTGCAACCGCGGAGCCGCAGGCCGGGCTGCAGCCCTCCGCCGTCAGGCCCGACGGGAACAAAGCACAAGAACATATCCGGTTCCTGGCGGCGGAGAACATGAGGGGAAGGCTCTCCGGCACACCGGAATACCGCAAGGCGGCCGAATATGTCGCGGCCAAATTCAAGGAATATGGCCTCCAGCCTGCTGGAGACAAGGGCACATGGTTCCAGGAAGTCGAGATAAGCGACTTCAGGGATTATCTGCCGCCTACCCGTCTCGTGATCACCGCTCCCCAGCGGCGCACCTATTTTGCAGGCTGGGGACGCGATTTCCAGCCGGTTGATGGCACCGGCTCAGGGGTAGTCAGGGGCAAGCTGGCTTTCGTCGGATACGGTGTAGTTTCGGAGAAGGCCGGCTGGAATGATTATGGAACGCTGGATGTAAGAGGGCGCGTAATCATGATCCTTCCCGGAACGCCTCCAGGCATCGATGCCGGGGAAAGAAAGGAATGGACACTCGGGAAGAAGATAAGGATCGCGGCTGAGCGGGGTGCGGTCGGCATGATCCTCATGGATCCGACGGTGCCGGGACAGCGGCTCAGCACCTATCAACAAGTTATGAGCATCATCCCGAAACGAGACGGCTGCCCGGCACGCTTCGTTGTGGTGCAGGCGACCCGAGGCTTTTGCGATGACGCTTTTTACGTTGCCGGAAAGAGCTGGAGGTATCATGCCAGCCAGATGATGCGCGAGAAAAAACCGGCGCCCGTCGCAATCCCCACCGCCGTGCACATGGAAGTTCACGCCGTCTCGGACAGCCGGACGGCGCCGAACGTGATCGGCATCCTGCCCGGCACGGATCCCCAGCTCAAGAATGAATGCATTGTCCTCGGCGGCCACCTCGATCACGTCGGTATGGGGACAGACGGTTTTGTTTACAACGGTGCGGATGACGATGCGGCTTCGGCCGCAACAATCCTCGAGGTCCTGCGCGTCCTCCGGGTCAATCATTTCAGTCCGAAGCGCACCCTGGTGTTCGCCGCCTGGACGGGGGAAGAGATGGGACTGCTGGGATCGGCGTGGTATACCGAACACCCGGCGTTTCCGCTCGATCGGACCGCGCTCTACATGAATATCGACATGATCGGTGCGGGCGACTCGGACCTCTGGGTTGGCGGTCTCTATGAATTTGCCGAGCTGTACGACATCATCCGGGGCGGGCTGGATCCGGCGATCCAGCAGAAGCTGAATGCACGGCTGCAATACGCCGGATCGGACCATTCGTCGTTCAGCCGCAAGGGCATTCCCTGGATCAGTCTGCGGACCGGCAATCCGCTGACCCCGGAACTCGACGACGAACACCCTGAATACCACCAGCCGGGCGACAAACCCGAGTACATCCGGCCTGAACTCCTGGAACTCGCGGCCGCCTATCACTATCAGATCCTCACTCGAATGGCGAATATGGACCAAGAGCTGATCGATCCCTTGTATTTCAACCGTTTCATCCACCGCAATGCCACCGTCATCGATATGCACTGCGATACGATCAGCCGCTATATGGCCGGAGAAGATCTGACCAAGGATTTTGCCGCCGGCCATATCGACATTCCCAAACTCAAAAAGGGATCGGTCGATCTCCAGGTGTTCGCCGCTTATGTCGCCGTGCCCCACAATGAAACAGAAAAGCAGGGAGCCGCCAAGCGCGCCTTCGACCAGATCGACGCGATCCACAAATTAATCAGCGAAAATCCCAACGACCTGGCACTGGTGCTCAGACCCGCGGAGGTTGTGCCTCTCAAGTACATCAACAAAACGGGCATCCTGATTGCCATTGAGGGAGGCTACGCCATCGAGAACGATCTCAGCCTGCTCCGCTCGTTTTATAAGGCCGGCGTCAGGCTTATCACGCTGACCCATTGGAATCGAACGGATTGGGCTGACGCATCGGGAGACAAAAAAGCGGAGCTGGGTGGGCTCACCGAATTCGGGGAGCAGGTCATCAGGGAAATGAACCGGCTGGGCATGATCATCGATGTCTCCCATGCTCACGATGAGACGTTCTGGGACGTCCTGCGAGTTTCTACGAAACCGGTGGTTGCCTCCCACTCTTGCGCGCGTGCCTTGTGCAACCACTTCCGCAATCTTACCGATGACATGCTGCAGGCCCTGGCCAAGAACAACGGAGTTGTCGGCATCAACTTCGCTCCAGGGTTCCTGAGTGCGGCCTGGGAAAAAAGGCAGGCGGAAGCGACGGCTGAAATCGCCAGGAAATTCGGGCTCCCTGACAGCTCGATAGGCTGGGACAAAGCGGAGCCGGCGGTGCGGGACAAAGCCCTTGCTGAGTTTCGCCGGATCATGTCCGAGTACGAGAAGGCCGGAGGCGTGGTCGACATCAAGACCGTCGTGGATCACATCGATCATGTGGTTAAGGTGACAGGCAGCGCCAACCATGTCGGCCTGGGATCGGATTATGACGGCATCGGGGCGACCCCCAGGGGGCTGGAAAACATCGGTTGCATCATGTCCATCACGGATGAATTGAGGGCGCGCAAGTATAATGAAGAGGACGTCCGCAAGATTCTGGGCGGCAACTTCATGCGGGTGTTCAGCGCCGTCGCCGGTGGATCCGGGAGATAATCGGCGCTTGTCCGCGTTCGTCCGTGTTCCGAAGTGTCTTGTGATCGCTGCTTTGAAAATAGACCGTGCCGTTAACAGGTAAGCTCAAGCAAGTAGGCCCCGGCCGCCGGACGGGGTTTGGGGTGAGGCGGCGTTAAGAACAGAGCGCCGTCTGGCAGCCGGCGCCCACATCACAGCCCCATTTTCATGCCTGCGGCTGCGCAATAGGTCCATGGATTACGGTTCCGAAAATAGCCTCTAAATCCATCCGATCTCGGGGTCGGTATCGGAATCGGTATCGAGGGTTCTTGCCGGCAGGCATCAAAACCGATACCGATCCCGATTCCGACCCCGACCGTCTACCAACCGAAGTCGTCCGTCCATTCATACACGCGGGTGCGCCACGGGCGCGTGGATTACTGTTCGTGAACAAAGCAGGTTGGCTTATCATGGCGGAATGAATTGGTTCGCCGGCCTTCCTGCATTGCTCCGCGGCGTTCTGCTGGTCATGGCCATAACTATTGCGGGAATCCTTTCTCCCACGGTCCTCGACGAACTGGGGGTTCGGCTGACGCCGAGAGTGCCGTGGGTGGCCCCCGCTGCTCTGGCATGGATGTGGCTGGTGTGGCGGTACCTCAATCGTCCCGGGTGGCGCAGGGAACACCTCTGTGCGCATGAGCTATCTATGCGGGAGTGGCTCCTTGCCCTCGTTACGCTAGCTGCGGGCACCGGAGCCGTGCATGCGTTTCGCATGGCTGGTTTGCACTGGCTGGCAGTGCCGGATGTCCCAATCCCCGACCTGCCGGCATGCTCCGCAAGCGTGCTGCTCTCGAGCTTCCTGGTTACCGCCCTGGCAGCGGGCGTATTTGAGGAGGCAGGCTATCGAGGCTTCCTGCGCAAGGTGCTCGAGGAGCGCTACGGCGTGCATGTGGCCACCGTAGTTTCGGCGCTGATCTTTATGATCGCTCACTTGTCCCGGGGGCGCGAGTATCACATTGTTCTTCCGCTCGCTTTCTTGTTTGGGTGGCTCTATGGCCTGGTCGCCTGGAAGACCGGCTCGATTCTTCCTGGAATCGTGGTGCACTTCAGCTACAACTTCGCACGGCTGCTCCAACGCTGGCTGGCGCTGCAGACGGATCTGGGCGCGGGGCTGATGGCGGGAACCGGCCTCGCCCTCGCCATCCTTGCCGGGTTTGCGTTCCGAGGATTGCGGGAACCCGAGGCTAGCGGGCAGGCCGATCCGCACAAAGGCTAGAGGAGAACCAAGGTGATCGCCATAATCGCCATGCCGCTGATCAGTCCGTACACGGATTGATGCCCTTCGTCATATTTCTTGGCGTGCGGCACGAGTTGGTCCAGCGAAATGAACACCATGATACCGGCGACGGCAGCGAAGATGATGCCCATCATCTGGTTCGTAAAGAAAGGGCGCAGGATCAGGTAACCGATAATGGCGCCCAGGGGTTCGGAAACTCCGGATAGAAAGGAATACCAGAACGCTTTCCTGCGATTTCCGGTCGCGTAGTAGACGGGAATGGAGATCGAGATCCCTTCGGGTATGTTGTGCAGCGCGATGGCGAGTGCAACGGACAGGCCTACGGTGCGGTCTGTCAGGGCGGCAAAGAATGTTGCGATCCCCTCCGGGAAATTGTGAATGCCGATGGCGAGCGCCGTTAACAGGCCGAGCCGGTGCAGCTTGCCGGCGTCGATGGCGGGCTGCATTTCCTCCACCAATCCGAGTTCGTGCGGATTTTCATAGGAGGGGACGAGGAAGTCGATGGTCGCGATCAACAACATGCCGCCGAAAAAGCTGAGGGCCGTGATGGCTCCGCCCCAGACTTTCCCGTAAATCTCTGTTAGCGTCCCCTGGGCTTGATGGAAGAGCTCGACGAAAGAGACGTAGATCATGACGCCGGCGGAGAAGCCCAGTGATGCAGAGAGCAGGCTCCGCTTCGTGTGATGTGTGAGATAGGCGAGCGCGCTGCCGATGCCCGTGGCGCAACCCGCGATCGCCGTCAACAGGAACGCGTATCCGATGGCTGAGTTCATGAGCAGTCAGTCCTGTGCAAGAGCCTTTACTATAGCACGGGACGCCCATAGTTACTCCACTCTGCAGGGGGCATATTTCGGGCGCGGCACGGAGCGGCCGGAGTGCAGGCCAGGTTGGTTCATCTTCAGTGCCTTGGCGTTCCCGCGCCGAATTCCAGGCATGTATAATGCACGGGAGCGCTCTCATTATCGGAAGTGGAGAATAAACCTATGAGACGATTCCTGATTCTACCTGCGACACTGGCCATCGCCGTTTTTCTGACACCTTCCTTGCTCGCGGGCGGGAGCGGGCAAGGTCCCGCACAAAAGGAGGCCAGCCTCGATCCCGCTGCATTGCAGGCGGTCAAGAACCAGATCGAGGCCTTGAAGGCTGATTACGAAAAGCGCATCAAGGACCTCGAAGCTCAGGTCGAGGCTCTCCAATTGCAGATGCTCCGGAGCACTCAGGAGACCCCCGCAGCAGTAGCGGCAGTGGCGCCGGCCCCGGCGGCCCAATCGATTCTTGGAGCGCTGAACCCGGCTATGACTGTAGTAGGCAATTTCGTAGCGCGCGGCGACAGCCGGAAGGTGTACAACGAAGAGGGGATGCGGATCGACAACAAGATGAGCCTGCGCGAGACCGAGCTCGATCTGCGCGCTGCGATCGATCCTTATGCCGATGGCGTTTTTATCGCCGCGCTCGCATCGGAATCCCCCGGCAGATATTCGGCTGATGTCGAAGAAGCCTATGCTGTTATCAAGAAACTTCCCTTCCAGAGCCAGCCGCCTCTCGGCCTGAAATTGAAAGTCGGCCGATTCCGCCCCTCCTTCGGCACCAACAATATCCTCCACACGCACGATCTCCCGCAGACAATGCGGCCGCTACCCATTCAAGAATTCATGGGTGAAGAAGGGTTCATCCAGAGCGGCGTCTCCGGCAATTTCTTCATCCCGACTCCGTGGGACAGGCAATCCAGCCTAGAAGCAACCCTGCAGGTGCTTGCGGGTGGCGACCTGGCTTATTCTCCGGATCGCGCGGCACGCACGGCCTACCTCGGCCACGTGCAATGGTTCCGGTCCTTCCGCAGCACTCACAATCTGAGTCTCGGCTGGTCCAGCTACTTCCATCCTGCGGGGAACGAAATCATGCAATCGGATTTCCACGGCTTGGATTTCACATATCGCTGGAAACCTTTGCGCGGTGGTGAGTGGAAGTCACTCGTCGTCAGCGGAGAGCTGATGTTCGCGCGCCGGGCCATCCCCGGAGCCGCAGAAACGGCGGGCGGCACACTCGCGCAGGGCAAGCCGTTCGGTGTCACGGCATTCGGGCAGTGGCAATTCAACCGCCGCATGTATGCCGGCGTCCGCTGGGACCGCACCGATGTTCTTTACGAACCCGCCCTCAAGCGCCGCAGCCTGACGCCCTACTTTTCTTATTACTTTAGCGAGTTCTTGCGCTTTCGTTTAAACTACGAGCAGCGGTGGAGCGATCTACTCACGGAGGAGCGGCGCAAATCGATCTTTGCCGAACTGAATTTCGTCTTTGGCTCGCACCCGCCGGAGCCCTACTGGGTCAACAAGTAAGGAGCAGGGGATGAATACCAGAGTACTGTTTCTATGCATCGCGCTGACGGCATCCACCATGGGGCCCGCGGCCAATGTGCGCGCGCAACAGTCCAAGAAGGTCCGTGTCGTCTGCACGCTCCCGACGCTAAAGGCTCTGACCATGGAAATAGGGGGAGAGCGCGTCTTGGTCACGGCACTGGCCAAGGGGGATCAGGACCCCCACTTTGTCACCCCGACGCCCCTCCTGATGCGGGACACGCGGGAGGCGGATCTCTTCATCGAGAACGGCTTCGCCATGGAATTGTGGGCGGACCAGGTGGTCAACGGTTCGGGGAACGCCAGGATATTTCGTGGCACTCCGGGACGAGTGGTGGCAGGTGAAGGCATTGCTGCCCTCGAAATCCCACAAGTGCTCTCCCGCGAGTTCGGCGATATTCATCCTCAAGGCAATCCCCACGTATGGCTCGATCCTCTCCAGGCCAAGCAGATGGCTGCCAATATCGGCGAGGCTTTAAAACGGATCGATCCCGCCGGCGCAAATTATTACGACTCCCGGCGGGAGAACTTTTTCGCGAGAATCGACACCGCCCTTTTCGGCCCCGAGTTGTTGAAGATGATCGGAATCCAAAAGCTCACCCGGCTCACCTGGAGCGGGCAGCTGCACAGCTTTCTGGCGGATAACCAGTTCGGCGGCAAGCCCCTTGCAGCCTATGCCGGGGGCTGGCTTAAAGCCGCACAATCCCTGAGCAGCGCCAAGGCCTATGAGTTCCACAAGGTGTGGGCCTATTTCGCTCGGGTTTTCGGCATCCAGCTTCTGGGCACCATAGAAGAGCGGCCCGGGATTCCTCCCGGTCCGCAGCATGTCCGGCAGGTGACCGAAACCATCCGGGCGGCCAAGGTGCCGTTGATCCTGGTGGACAACTTCTACGATCCTTCGCTGCCTTACAGCATTGCGCGGCAAACCGGAGCCGCAGTCGTCGTCTTACCCAACCAGGTGGAAGGAGAGCCGGGAGTCGCATCGTACTTCGCTCTGATCGATCGCTTGATAGCCAAAATAACCGAAGCGCTCAAGTCCGAACCTATCGTTATCCGAGAGGCCTTGCGATCCCGATACGATGGGTGATTCGGCGTAAGCCGATGCAAGTTCTGGAGCTGCCGTGTCTGTCCTGCTCGAATTGAAATGGATGCTGCTTCCCTTCCTGGCATGCCTAGTCCTGTCCATCAACCATGTGTACCTGGGAATTCACGTCATCGCGCGCAGGGTGATATTTGTCGATCTGGCGCTGGCCCAGATTGCGGCCCTGGGAGCGACGTTTGCCCTGACGTTGGGATATGATCCGGCCACCGATTCCCTGCGGATATCGCTTTTCTCGCTGGCGTTCACCTTCGTGGGCGCCGGAGCATTCGCCGTCGCCCGCATGCGGAGAGAAAAGGTGCCGCAGGAAGCATTCATCGGGATCATCTATGCAGCCGCGTCTGCGGCAGCCATCCTCATCCTGTCAAAATCGGCGACCGGGGGCGAAGAACTGAAGCACATGCTGGTGGGCGATGTACTGCTGGTGACCCTCCCCGAGATTCGAG
>CAYGWQ010000100.1:0-16434 GCA_964353465.1 uncultured Acidobacteriota bacterium
TTCGGGGACGCCGGTGACTGTCCCTCCGCCTCACTTGAGATGTTCTTCGGTATACAGCGACAGTTCCACCATGCGCTCGAGCAGCTGTTCGGCGGCCAGGCCGGGGAAATTGCTCCGCACCAGCTCCTTGACATAAAGTCGGCAGATGTAGCGGAGCTTGAGCGCCCGGTTGCGTGACGCGTATACGAAATCGCGGTGAGCGTTGTTGATGACGATCAGGTTTCTGGCCTCTTCGTAGCGCGAGCGCCACAGCTCGCCGGGAGCGTGCTCGAAGGTGTACGCGGGGAGGCCCTGGCGTCCCTTGGAGGACTTCGGCAGTTCCGGTATCAGTGCATCCGTCACGGTAATCAAGCCCTCCGCCCGGCATGCGGTTTCCCCCTGGCATGCAAGCAGGCCCAGGCGCGTCAGTCCCGGCTCCCCGGGCGCGTGGAAGGTCGTCATTTCGGAACCGGTCTCCATCAGCTCACCCGCACCTTCCAGGATTTCCCAGGAAAAGGACAGGTTCGTCTCCACCAGCTTCCGCTTGCGATCGCGCGGAATGGCGCGCAGGATTTTCGTTTCTCCTACGGGGACCGTGCATGCCGCAGGGGCTATGACCACGCTGAACAGCGGGCCGGGAAATTCGAAAAACTCCCGCTGTTGCGGGATTCCCTCGCCGCTGTCATTCGCGGTTTGATCTCCCGGCTCAGCCAATGGGAGGCCCGCTCTTTGACGGGCCTGCCTGCCTTCCTCCCTGCCTTCGGCTATCTGGAACCAGTCATATTCCTCGGCAGGCAAGGCGAGCAGTGCCTCACGGAAAGCGCGGTGGATCGAGCGCAGGATTTCCTTGCTCGCCTGCTCTTCCGCGGCGCGCTTCTGCTCTTCGATCGCCTGACTCAGCATTGCCTCGGCGGGTTCGAGGGCGTGGCAGAGGGCGTCGAATCGCTCGTCCTGCAGGATGCCGGTGCGTGTGCCGGGAGTGAGCGTGAGGAACGGCGCATCGATGATGCCCTGGAGGCAGCCGGAACTCCACGGGGCTCGTTGGAAGGCATCCAGCAGCGCGATGTCGTCGAGCACACGGGTGCCGTGACGGTACAGGCCGACCCGGTTCTCCGGCTTCGGGTCATCCAGGTAGAGCTCCAGATAAGCCTCGCCCCAGGCGGTTTCGACTGAGGGCAATTGATGCAGCAGCCGGCCGGAAAACTCGCGCGGCACCACCGTGTGGCGGGTGCGCGCCTGGCGGTCGATCACGTCGATCCTGACCCCTGTCCGCTTGATACGGTCGCGCAGTTCCGAGGCCAAGTACCACTGGATCTTTTCGCCGCTGAAGTTGCGGATACCGGCCAGCAGCGGCTGCACGATCACTTCGGTGCCTTTTTCGGGAAACAGGCGCCTGCGCTCGGTGATGGTGTAGCGCGGATCGCCCTTGGCCGTGCGCGTCGCGTAGGTGTGGTCGTCCGCGCCGGCGGAGGTCGGCACCAGCCCCTCCCCCAGGGTCCAGAAGCTGAGGAGCCCGATACCGTATTCTCCCTGTACTCCGGCACGATCCTCGTGTTTCAGCCGCTGCTTGAGGGAGTCGCAGATGTGCGTGGCCACGTACTGGAAGTCGGGCAGGCCCGCATCGTCCCGCGGAATGCCGTTGCCGTCATCCCGGATGCGCAGGTAGTGCAGTCCCTTCTCCTTGCCCCGCGTGATGACAATGTTCCCGGCCTGGGCATCGATGCTGTTCTCGACCAGTTCCGCGACCGCTTTGAGCGGGCTCTGCTGCGACAGGGCGATGATGGTGATGGCGTTCCAATCGTCGCCGATGCGCAGCTTCCCGCTTTGCCTGCCGCGTGCCTGCTTTGCATGCATAATTTCCTCCCGGAACCCGCACGGCGCCCCGCAAAGTGAAACTGTGACGCTGAGCCGCACGAGTGCAAGACTCTGTTGCCCGGCCGCATTGTATCAGGGATATCCGGTGACCTCCCCGGTTTTCCATATCGCCTTTGGAGTGAGGCGATTCTTCCTGCACCTTACGCGCGTCTCATGTTGCATAACATCTTTCTTTCGCCCAGGGTTCTTACGCTCTTTCGCCAAGAACCCCGGGCTCGCAGACTCGCCCGGGGCTATTCTCTGACGCGCCTCCGGCGCTTAGATACTCCAATACCTCGGCCAATGTATTGGAACGGCAGCTTGAGCCCCGGAGGGGTGGAGAGAAAATAGCCGGGGGCAAGCGCAGCGCAGCCCCCGGTTACTCGAGAGAGGTCCCAGAGCCCGGGAGGGGCGAAAGATCAAGATGCATGTAAGATACAGGATTCTTCGCCGCACCCCAAATCAGCGGATGCGCCGAACCTTCCGGGTGATTTCGACGTTAATGGTAAGGTGGGTCGGGCTATGCCACCTTACGACCGGGAGGAATCATGGGCATGGGATGGCGGGAGGCTAAACAAGGCTTGCGGATCTTCCAGGCCAACCGGGGGATATCGGCAGTTGCGGTCCTGATGCTGGGCATTGGGATCGGGGCCGGTACCGCGGTTTTCTCGGTGATCAACGAGCTGCTGTTGCGGCCCCGCCCGGGCATCGGGCACGGTTCCGAGCTGGTTGACATCGGGCGCTCGCAGGATGGCAGCGGATTCGACAACATGTCCTATCTCAACTTTGCTGATCTGCGCGATCGCAATACATCCTTTTCCGGAATTCTCGGCAACTCTTTTAAACTCAGGCCTGTCAGCCTGAGCACGGGTGATGCCGGTGAGCGCATCTATGCGTGCCTGGTCACCGGGAATTACTTTTCGGTGCTTCAGGTGACACCCGCTGTCGGAAGGTTTTTTACCCAGGAGGAAGACAGGGTCCAGGGGCGGAACGCCATCCTCGTGCTCAGCCATGCTTTCTGGAAACGACGTTTCGCTTCGGAGCGCGACATCGTAGGTCGCGAGATTCGCATCAACGGGCATCCCTTCCTGGTTGCGGGCATTGCTCCGGAAGAATTTTGCGGCACGGCTGTTCTGGCGCCGGACGTGTGGATTCCCTTCCACATGTCGGAGGTAGTGATTCCCGGCAGCCAGCTCACAGACCGGCGTGTCAACGTGTGGATGCTGGCCATCGGCCGGCTGCGGCCCGAGGTGACTCTTGGTCAGGCTCGTGCTGAAGCTACCGCGATTGGAGCGCAGCTGGAGAGAGAATATCCGAAGGAGAATCGCGGGAAGAACTTCGCCCTCACCCGGTCCGGCCTGGTTCCAGGGAGATTGCAGGCGCTGGTCGGCGGATTCCTGTTTCTGCTGCTCATCCTGTGCGTCCTCGTCCTGGCGATCGTGTGTGTCAATGTATCAGGAGTGCTCCTCGCGCGCGCGAGCACGCGCCAGCGCGAGTTTGCCGTGCGTCTCGCTCTCGGCGCCGGCCGCGCCCGGATCCTGCGGCAACTGCTGGCCGAGTGCCTGATGCTTTTTCTGGCTGGGGGCCTTGCTGGGATTACCTGTGCGAAGTTATTAGCCGGTCTCATGCTCCGGATGGTGCCGCAGCTCCCCTTTCCCGTGACTGTCAACCTGGACATGGACTGGCGCGTCTGGATATTCGCGCTCGCGGTGTCCCTGGTCGCCGGATTGCTCGCGACCCTGGCTCCTGCTTCCCAGTTGCTGAGGACCGATGTAGCGGGGAGCCTTCGTGACGAAGGGCAGGGCGCGGGCCGCCGCCGGCTCCGCCTGCGCAGCGCTCTTGTGATGGGACAGGTCGCGCTCTCCGTCATCCTCCTGATCTGCGGCGGATTGTTTGTCCGCTCGCTTTTGCGGTCGGCCCGGATAGATCCGGGATTCAATTCCGCCGACGTTCAGGCCGTGACTTTGAATTTCTCCCTGGCCGGTTACCAGGAAGCTGACGGATTGCCTGCGAGCCGCATAATCGCAGACCGCATCCGGGCACGGCCGGGAGTACAGGGGGTTGCTTATACATGGAGCCTGCCTTTGGCTGGGGAATCGCGTTCACTCAGCGGCATCGAGGTTCCCGGATATGCGGATGCGACAGGCAGCCCGGTTTTCGATGCCGACTGGAGCATCGTCACCCCCGGCTACTTCGCCCTGCTGAACATCCCGCTTCTGCGGGGGCGTGACTTCACCGATGCGGATACGGAAAGCAGCCGGCCGGTGGCCATTATCAATGAGACCATGGCGCAACGCTTTTGGCCGCGCGAGAATCCGGTGGGGCGGCATTTCCTGGCAACGCGAGGCCCGGGGGACGGGAAACAGCCCGTTGAGATCATAGGAGTGGCGCGCAACCATAAGTATCGTTCCTTGGCCGCAAAGCCGGTCCTGTTTGTCCATGTGCCCATGCGCCAGAACTATATGCCGGAGATGACCCTGCTCGCACGGGCGGAACCCGCGATCCCGATCGTGGCTGAAGTACGGTCGGTGCTCCGCGAAGTCAATCCTTACCTGCCCATTGTGCATGCACAGCCTCTAGGGGAGTATGCGCAGCTGGCGCTCTTCCCGCAGCGCCTGGCCGGAGGTCTCGCCTGGAGTCTCGGCCTGCTCGGCCTGCTGCTGACTTCCATGGGGATCTATGGCGTGACCGCCTTTTTCGTGGCGCAGCGGACGCGGGAGATCGGCATCCGCATGGCCCTCGGAGCCCAGGGTCGCGATGTGCTGCGCATGGTCCTGTGGCAGGGCTTGCGTCTCACTGCGGTGGGCATGATCGCCGGCCTGGGTGCGGCCCTATCGGTCACGCGCCTGTTTTCCGAGCTCTTGATCGGGATTGGTGCGCATGATCCCATCACGTTTCTCGGAGTTCCGCTCCTGCTGGGCTCGGTGGCGGCAGCAGCGACATGGATTCCAGCGCTACGGGCCACACGCATCGAGCCGATGCGCGCTCTACGCCACGAGTAGCCCTCCAGACATCTGAGGTTGAATCACGCTTCGAAGCGGTAATCCACGGGCCGGTGGCGCACCCTCAAGGCGCTTTCTCGTGGCCAAGGGCTTTAGCCCGTCTATACAGGTATCTTCTGAGCAGGCTCTCGGCCCGGGCGCTAGGTGGGCGCCGGCTGCCAGACGGCGCTCTTGATTCCCTCACCGCATCATCCCTGATCCCGTCCGGCGGCCGGGGCCTGCCCTGTGCCGGTTCGGTGGTCGGAGGTCGGCGTTTTCGGAGCAGCAATCCCTAAGCTGGCGGCACGGCCTTGTGCATCATAATAGGGGGTTGGCTGCTGCAAATTGGCGGGCTGAAGCCCTAGGCCACGAAGCGTCGTCGAATTGCCTGGTGCAGGGCTTTAGCCCGGTCCATGGAGTTGTTTTCTGATTGCATTGGAGTTGTCGAGAGCGGCGCGCGCGGTGGTGGGCTCGATGAGAAGAAACGCACAAAGGCTGCCGATCGCGACTGCGATAAGCAGGGTGGCGTATACCTCATGTGCAGTGTGAATAGCGGCGGCGCCGATCAAGAGCAGGGTGACAAACAGGATATCCGCGCAGCGTATCCAAAGGGATACGCGCCGGGACTGCTCGCCGAGTTCCGAGGCATAATAAACCGAAGTGAACCAGAGATGGATGCGCAGGTTGGCCGCGACCCCTACCGCTGCCACCGACAGGAAGAAGAACAGCGCTCCCCAGCCGCCGGGGGTCCACTCTTTCACTTTCCACATCGGATACAGCATCAGGTAATACATGAATCCCACCCAGGCCTGGTGAAACTGCCACCACCAGAGCGGCTTCAGCCGTGCAGCGCGGACCGGGGCAGGCGAGGGGAAAGGCTCCTGCAGCCGGGATTCCTGAGTTTGAGCGATATCTCTCTTTAGCCCCTCCAAATCGGCCACGAGTTCCCGGGTGGTGCCATAGCGCTGCTCGGGGTTTTTCTGCAGGCAGCGGCGCACGATCGGTTCTAATCCCGGCGGGATCATGGGGCTGAGTTGCGCAAGTCCGGCCGGCTCCGCCTCGAGAATGCGCGCGATTGTGGTGACGGAATCGGCGGCCACGAAAGGGTGGGTGCCGGAGGCCATTTCGTACATCATGATCCCGAAAGAGAAGATGTCGGTACGGAAGTCGACCTCCAAGCCGAGCAGTTGTTCGGGAGAGGAGTAGGCCGGTGTGCCGAGGAAAGTGCCGGCTCCCGTCAAACGGCTCGCCAGAGTGGCGTCTTTGTATCGCGGTGTTTGAAACCGCGCCAATCCGAAATCGAGGATTTTGATCGCGCCTTCGGGTGTGCGCATCACATTTTCCGGCTTGAGGTCGCGATGAATGATGCCCTGTTCGTGGGCGGCAGCCAGCGCGCGCGCCACCTCTATGCCGGTATCCATGAGCAACGGGGGTGCAAGCCGCCCGGCGGAGAGCTCCTCCAGGAGCGTCCGCCCGCGCACATACTCGCAGATGATGTAGAGGTTGCCGCCATGTTCCTCGAGGGCATAGACCGTAGCAATCGCCGGGTGGGTGAGGGTGGCGGCGACGCGGGCTTCGCGCCTCAGGCGCTCGCGGTGCTGCTCGTCGCTTGTGTGCCTGGGTGCCAGGGCCTTGATTGCCACCGGGCGGCCCAGGCGCGTGTCCTCCGCGAGATATACGACTCCCATCCCGCCCTGGCCGATCTTCCTGGTTATTGAGTACGGGCCCAGCGTGCGGCCGAGGAGTTCGTCGTCCGGTTCGCCTTCGAGCAGATCAGCGGCCACCTGGTATGCCGGCTTTTCCAGGAAATCATCTTCGTCCTCGTGATTGGCGATGAGGGCGTCCACCTCTTCACGCAGTGCTGTGTCTCCCGCGCATGCCCGGTCCAGAAAGGCGGCGCGATTTGCCGGGTCCTGTTCCAGAGCTCCGTGGAATACCTCCTTGAGCTGTTGCCAGCGTTCAGGGTTCACGTCAGCGTACCCCCTGCATTTCCCGCTTGAGCCATGCCCTCGCCATGCTCCACCCTCGCTTTACGGTTGCCGCGGAGATTCCCATGGTGTCGGCGCAATCCTCAATGCTCAAGCCGGCGAAGAACCGGAGCTCGATGATGCGCGCCTGCTCGGGGTCGATGTCTGCCAGCCTGGTCAGCGCCTCATCGAGGGCCAGCAGATCGAGCGATTTCCCGGTTCCGGCTGCGATGGCCTCGTCCAAGGTTATCCGAATCTGGGAGCCGCCCCGCTTGGCGGCGTTGCGGGCGCGGGCCCGTTCCACCAGGATCTGACGCATGGAGGTCGCAGCGATCGCGAGAAAGTGGGTACGGTTCTGCCATGGCTGCTTCTTGTCTTTTTTTAATCTCAGGTAGGCTTCGTTGACCAGGGCGGTTGCCTGCAACGATTGGGCTGTGCGCTCCTGCCTCAGGTAGTGACGCGCCAGCCGCCGTAGCTCGTCATACACGACGGGCATGAGTTTGGAAACGGCCTTATGGCCGCTCGGCTCGTGTTCGTTTGTCGACTTGGCTTCAGATTCGGGAATGATCGGCTTTAACATAATCTGGCAGCAGGCCCGCAAATGGGTAACCGTCGCGGCAGCAAGCCGCAATGCTAGGGCAAAAAGCCCGCGTCAGAATTATACGCCAAACCGGCTGCGGCACGCCAATCGGTTGCAGCCGCGCATCAGGTTCATTCAATGGCTATACCACGCAGGAAGGAAGCCACATCTTCGGGCCGGCTGACATTGATGAACATGCCCGAGCCCAGCTCGAATCCCGCTGCCTTGGTCAGCCGGGGCACCACGCTCATATACCAGTGATAGTAACGGACATGATGCGACTCTCTTGGCGCTGTTCGCACCACCAGGTTGAAATCAGGGTCATTCAGACCAAGGTAGAGTTTGCGCAGCACGCCGCGAAGGATGCGGGCAAAGTTCGTGATTTCATCTGCTGTGATGGCTCCGAAAGAGGCGCAATGACGGCGCGGGTAAATCCACAAATGAAACGGAGTCAGCGCCGCATAAGGGATAAAAGCCACAAAGTGCTTGTTTTCAGCCACCAGGCGGTTCTGATCGCGCAGTTCATCATGTAGCGTGGCGCAGAAGATGCAGGTGCCGTTGTCATCATAGTAGCGCAGGGCCGATTCAAGCCGCTCACGCACTTCGGTTGGGATCACCGGAGTCCCGATCAGCTGCGAGTGCGGGTGGAGCAGAGAGGTGCCTGCGGCCAAGCCGTGGTTTTTGAACAGTGTGACCGCCTCTACCCGATGATCGGCGAAGACCTTGTGATAACGATCCAGATAGGCGGCCACGACCTTTTCAACCGCTTCGTCGGTCAACAGGGCCAGTGAAGTGTCGTGAGCAGGGCTTTCAACAATAACCTCATGCACGCCGACCCCGGAGATGCTCCTCTTCAGGCCGTCGGTATGCCTTGTAAGCTCGCCTTCGGCGGAAAGTGCCGCGAATTTGTTCGGGAAGGCACGTACCTGCCAGGATCCCGACGCCGGGAAGCGGAATGTCTCCTCCGGAGTCATGCTTTCATTGCCGGGGCAGAAGGGGCAGGTTGCGTCATAATGCGGCAGATCTTTGCGCGTACTCTCCGCGCTCCTGAACTGGTCCGGCCTGCGGGCACGCTCGGTGGCGATAATAACCCATTGGCGCGAGATGATGTTCTGGCGGATTTCCGGCATGACATTTGCCTCCTTTAGCCTTTGGCGCTGTCCCCAAACGAAATGAGTTCGTCATCGGGCGCGGTTCGGCGGTCAGCGCGGCATGATGATCGTTGTGGCAAGCGAATTTCGCGACAGAAATAAAATCACTCAGGTGCTATTGTATGCGAATAGTAAAAATATGTTTTAAAATATCGCAACGGTGGGGCCGCCGATCAGAAGACCGAGAGGTTGTGTTTCTGACCGCTCGCCGGTCCGCGCGCATGTAGCCACTAGAGACGGCTCGAAGAAGGCGGGATGCCATGCCCGGAACTAAATTTGACAAGCTTGCCAAAGCGAAACAATCCGCCCGGCGGATGCTGGGCCGGTTGCGCTATCTCTGCGAATCCATGATCGTTCGACACAAGCGGGAGGGTAATCAAAAAATGGACTTTTTTGATGTCGTGAGACTGAGGCGGTCTGTGCGTGCGTTTGCCGACCGGGCGTTGGAGGAAGAGAAGCTGGGCATCATACTCGATAGTGCGAATCAGGCGCCGTCGGCCGGGAACTCTCAGGCATATGAGATCTACGTTGTCCGGCAGCCCGCGGATCGGAAAGCCCTCGCGCGGGCTTCCCTGGGTCAGGATTATGTTGCTGCCGCACCGGTGTCGCTGGTGTTCTGCGCGCGCCCGGGGAGATCGACATCCAGATACGGCGAGCGCGGCAGCCGGCTCTATGCGTTACAGGACGCTACCATTGCGTGCACTTTCGCCATGCTTGCAGCCACCGCCCTGGACCTGGCTACCGTGTGGATCGGAGCCTTCCAGGATGAGGAGGTTCAGCGCGCGATCCGCGTCCCGAAGGATATCGTCCCGGTGGCAATTCTGCCCATCGGGTATCGAGGGGAGTATCCGGCGGCCACACCGCGCAGGGCAATCGCGGACCTGGTTCATGAAATTTGATGAATTGTTGCTTTACACGGCGACGTAAGCTCTAATTCTGTAGACAACCATCCATTTCTGAGAGGTTTGCCATGCAGTCCATGTACCGCCTGCTTTTTCCCCTCTTACTCTGCGCGGTCTGCGTCTGTGCCGCCGGCCCTGGAGCTGCTCCGGATCAAGACATTGGCTTGCCGTCCACGACCGGCCTGGTCGTAACGACTTCTTCGATCGCTTCGGATGCGGGCGCCGCCGTTTTAAACCAGGGCGGAAATGCGGTTGACGCTGCCGTGGCAACTGCCTTTGCTCTGGCGGTCACACATCCTTCGGCCGGTAACATCGGCGGCGGCGGATTCATGATCGTCCATAACCCTTCGGGCAAAACGGTTGCCTTCGACTATCGTGAGAAGGCTCCCCTGGGATCCAGGCCGGATATGTATCTGGATGCCCAAGGCAAAATCAACCGAGACCTGACCTCGGAGGGCTACCTGGCACCGGGCGTTCCCGGAACAGTCCGTGGCCTCGAGCTCGCTCACAAGCGTTTTGGCAAGCTCCCATGGAAAGACGTGGTAACCCCGGCAGTGCGGCTGGCGGCGGAAGGTTTCATCATGCCGGCGAGCCTGGCGAACGGGCTTAACCGGCAGCTGAGCGGCGCCATGGGCCGGTACCCTTCTTCGGTGGAGGCCTATGGCAAGCCGGATGGAAGCAAATGGGCTCCCGGCGATCGGCTGGTTCTCAAAGATCTGGCAAAAACACTTCAGGCCGTTGCCGATGGCGGGGCCGATGCCTTCTATAAGGGTTGGATTGCGGACCGGATCGCCGAGGATATGAAGGCCAACGGTGGGCTGATCACGAAGGCAGATCTTGCAGCTTACAGGGCGAAGGAGCGCAAACCCCTTACGGGCCGCTACCGTGATTTTGAACTGATCTGCATGCCGCCGCCCTCCTCAGGAGGAGTCGGCCTGATCGAAATGCTGAATGTCCTCGAAAATTTCGATTTGAAGAAAAATGGACGCTACGCGCCCGAAACGCTGCACCTGATGATTGAGGCAATGCGGAGGGCTTATCTCGACCGGGCGCGGTTCCTGGGGGACCCGGATTATACGCGGATTCCGGTGTCACGACTTGCTTCCAAGGAGTATGCCAGAAAGCTTGCGGCGTCCATCAATCCAGCCAGGGCATCGAGCAGTGTTGAACTCGGGAAGGACATCGTCACCGTTGCCCAGGATTCAGAGAGTGAAGAAACCACCCACTTCTCGGTGTTGGACAAAGACGGCATGGCGGTCGCCAACACATACACTCTGGAGGGGGGCTATGGTTCACGGGTGGTGGTGAAGGGCGCGGGCTTTCTGCTCAACAACGAAATGGGGGACTTCAACAGGAAGCCGGGTGAGACCAATATCACCGGCGACATCGGCACCCGGCCCAACCTGATCGCGCCCGGCAAGCGCATGTTGAGCTCAATGACCCCGACGATTGTCACCCGGCGCGGCAAGGTCATTCTGATTACCGGCTCACCAGGCGGACGAACCATCATCAATACCGTGCTCTGCGTTGTCCTGGGCGTGGCCGAATTCGGCATGAGCGGCCGTGAAGCGGTTGATTCTGCACGGATGGACCACGAATGGCTCCCGGACGAGACCACTCTTGAGGAAGGGGCGACTACCGCGGATGGGCTGGCGCGGCTGAAGGCGATGGGGCATAACGTCCGGATGCGGGGGACGCAAGGAGACGGCCACTCGATCTTCGTCGATCCGGCTGCGGGAGTTGCCTATGGCGTGAACGACAAGCGGAGCTCGGATTCGAAGGCTTCAAAGTGATCGAAGGTATGCTGGCGAAAGAAAAGGGGGGCGCGGACCTTTCGGCGCACGCCCCCAGCACGGAAGGAAATTACCGGAAAACTCGGAAGACCGAATTACTTTTTCCGGTCGATAACCGCGATGATGTTGCGGGCATTTTCCAGCAGCTTCTCGTCCTTTCCGATCTGCAGATATTTTGACAAATACTCCTTGGCTCTGGCGTTATCCTTTTTGCCAAAGTAATACACGGTTCCCATCTGGAACACGGCTTCGGTCTTTTCAGGGTCGGTCTTGATAACCCTCTCGAACGCCACGATCGCCTGGTCGGCAGTTTCGGTTTTGTTGGCCCAATCCATACCAAGCTGGAAGATCGACCTGCCGGCCTTTCCGAACGCATCAAATGCCTGGTCGTAGCGCTTCGCATTCAGGTGTTCCTGCGCCATTACGTTAAAGTGGTTGTCCATGTAGGCCTTGTACTTGGCATCCGCGGGCGCCAGCTCCATTGCCATGCGGAATTCCTTCTCCGCTTCTTCCGGCTGCTGGAGCTTGTCGTACGTTTGTGCGATCTGGGCATGCACGCCGGCCAGGATCGTCTTCTCCGACACCATGGGGATAGCCTCCTGGTATTTCTTTAAGGCGCCGGCGTAATCCTTGCTGTTGTACATGGCGTCGGCCTGGTCGGCAACCGCCTTCACTTTTTCCATCTGGGCATTCTGCACAAGGCGCTGCTTGAGATCGGTGTAAACCTTGTCGTCCGCTCTGAGAGCGATGGCTTTGTCGATAGCCGCTCCTGCGGCTTCCCATTGCTTGTCCATTCCCAGCGCGAGCGATAGATAATAGTGTGCATCAGGATCTCCCGGGATTGCCCTTGTGGCTTCCTCGAACTTGGCAATGGCCTGCTTGTAGTTCTTCTTGGTCAACTCTTCGTTGCCTTCCACCTTCAGCTTAAGCCCGGGCAACATTGCAATCATAGCGGTGACATTTCTCTGCATCTGCAGATATGGGCTCGGCGGCAGTGGCGCTTTGGGATTCTTGGGATCCCTGGGCTGGGGCAAGTTTACGAGAGCCGTGGTTATTTTCAATCCCTTCTGAAAGGTCTCGCGCGCGGGCTCCCACTTGTTTTCCTGGGCGTACGTCACACCCAGGTAAAAGAGGGTGTCGGGATTGGAAGGGTTGATATCAAGGGAATCCTTGAGCAACTGCTCTGCTTCAGGGTATTTCTGTTCCTGCAGTTTGGCCAGGGCCTGTTTCATCGTTTCAAACGCCTTTTGGTTCAAAGTGTCATCCTCGAAGTAGAGCTTCTTCAGAGGATCTCCCGGCGCGCACTTTATCTCGACGGATTCCTGGGCGTCGTTTTTGAGGGCGACGAGCTCAAATTCATAAAGCCCCGGGGCGAAGCCTTCAGGGCGCGCCACGATGCGATACACGCCGTCGTCGAGCTTGTCGAACTTGGCAACGCCGCTGGCGTCCGCCATCTTGTCCTTCCATTTGGGTTTGCCGTCCTTATCCGTCCATTTCGGGTCTGCCAGCGCATAGACCTGCACTTTCGCCCCCGCAAGGGCTTTACCCGACGGGTCCACGCACTTGACATTGAGCGTGTTGCTAGCGGCGAATGCTGCTGCCGCAACGAGCAGGATTAAAACGAATACACTGAATCCACATAATAACTTTCTAGGTAGTAATCTCATCGCAACCGTCTGCCTGATTAGGTTAAAGGTTTAAGTTTCGATCCGGGCTTCTTACCACTGCTCGCTTCCCGTCCTGATGGGTCGCTCCTGCCGAAGGTGGCGAGCCGGCCAGCTTATTGCCGGACTCCCAGAAGAGAGCGTTAATGGGTGGCAAAACAATCATATTACACAGGTTGAGCTTTTCCAAATGAGAACGTACGAAAGAGCTTTTTTTGTGTTTCGGGTATTTTGTAGAGGGCTGCCTAAATTATCTCAGCCATCGGCACAGGAGCCCAGAGCCATTCAGGGAAAAAATACCTGATTCCGGCCATCCCGATTTTCATAGCGCCGCTATCGCAAATGCTAAATGTCTGTCCATTAATCAATTAGATGATTGGCGATCAGTGGGCATGCCGATTGCATGAAGAGGAGTGGTGCTATCACGGAGTGGGATCGGATTTGGGTGGAAAATGCGAAAGAGGTTTCGCGGTAATGCCTCCCGGCGGGTGCCCAGTATGATGGTGGGCAGCCCGGGAGCATGAGTGTACCTGAACCTTGGGGGAAGCCCATGCAAGACGGTCATTTTTACCTGTGGATGATTGCGACATGGCTCGGGGGATTGCTGGTCATTGTCTTGATTGATGCGATCAAAGAACGGCTGGGAGGGAGGCTGACGGAAGAAGCCTTCTATCCGGAGCCGCCGAAGGATGTCGTTCCCAACGAGAGCATGGCGGCGATGCGGCGAATATTCGAATAACAGGCATCGCGAAGCGGAAATAACACGGCAGAGATTCAACAAGCGGCGGCAGTTCGCCTGAAGCGATAACGCCGCACGCACTAAGTTCACCACGAATACCCTCAATATCCGCAAAAACAACATACCGACAGCCGCAACACACCGAGCATCGGCTGCGGAGCAGCCGATGCTCCTGTCCGAATTTCCGTTCATTAATCAGGGTGACGTATGGCGAAAAGGGGACACACCTGAACGGCGCCTGAACAAGAAGTCCGATTGGGACCCTGATAGGGTCCAGCAGCAAAGCCCAGGGCACAAGCCCTGGGAACGGCCGTAGAGCGAGGGAGCAGCCCTTTGAGGGCGGCGCAGGCTGTGTCGCGCCTTCAGGGCTGGTTTTCCAGATGCTCATGACCCCAGGGCTCACGCCCCATTAGCGTTAACTCAAGCCCCTTCCTTCACGTGGACGTGGACCTGGACGTCGACTCGAGCCATGCTGCCCGACGAGAGCTTTCGCAGGCTTGCCGCTTGGCAGGCTGCCGTCTGTTACTTACCGCTTGCAGCTGCCGTTGCCATTACCGCCGCGCTACGCGCTTTGGACCACCCACTCCGCCGTGCAGCCTTTCCAATTGGGTGCTCTCGAAAATGCGTCGAGTCTAAGAACGTCCAGGTCCAAGTCCAAGCGGAATGTCCCCTTTTCGCCCATAGAGATCTTGGAAGTCATTGCAGTTCCGTGATAATGGTAATAGCGCAACGCCTGAATCGAGGAGGAGCCGTGAGACGCATCATAATCGCAGCCGCAGTGATTGCTGCCGGCATTGCCGCCGCGCAACTTGTGATCCCCCAAGGGCCTGCTGCCCCTGTTTCCATCCGTGTTGACGCGGCCAGACCGGTGGGCGCGATGGCCCCGATGTGGGCATGGTTCGGATACGACGAACCCAACTACACATACATGAAGGATGGCAAGAAGCTGCTATCAGAACTTGCGGCGCTGAGCCCCGTGCCCGTGTATGTGCGCACTCACAACCTGCTCACTACCGGGGACGGCATTGCAGCGCTCAAGTGGGGCTCAACGAATGCCTACACCGAGGATAGCGACGGTCATCCGAAGTACGACTGGACCATTGTCGACCGCATCATCGACACCTACCTCGAGCGCAAGATGAAGCCGCTCGTGGAAATCGGCTTCATGCCCGAGGCGCTATCGACAAAACCTCAGCCCTATCGGCACTTCTGGAAGCCGGGAGACAACTACAACGACATTTACACCGGGTGGTCCTACCCACCCAAGGACTATGCCAAATGGGAGGAACTCGTCTATCAGTGGGTACGCCATTCGGTACAAAAATACGGCCGCAAGGAGGTGGAAAGCTGGTACTGGGAGGTGTGGAACGAGCCGGATATCAGCTACTGGCACGGCACGCCGGAAGAGTACATAAAGCTGTATGACTATGCGGCCGACGGCCTCAAACGGGCGCTGCCCACCGCGAGAATCGGCGGGCCCCATGTGACCGGCCCTCTGGGCGCCCGTACCCAGTCGATCCTGCGGAACTTCCTCGAACACTGCCTGCGGGGGACCAATTACGCCACCGCCAAGAAGGGCGCCCCGCTGGACTACATCGGTTTTCACGCCAAAGGAGCACCGCGGGTAATGGAGGGCCATGTGCGGATGGGCGTCAGCAGTCAGCTCCAGGCCATTTCCAACGGATTCGGGATCGTCGCCTCATTTCCCGAACTCCGGAATACGCCCATTGTCATCGGCGAGTCCGATCCGGAGGGTTGCGCCGCATGTTCTGCACGGCTCACACCTTCGAATGCTTATCGCAACGGTACTGTCTATTCAAGTTATACCGCAGAGCAAATCGCGCGCACCTACCAGCTGGCGGACCTGTACAAAGTCAATCTCCTCGGCTCGGTTACCTGGGCCTTTGAGTTCGAGGATCAGCCCTACTTCGATGGATTCCGCTCGCTGTCGACCAATGGCATAGCCAAGCCTGTGCTCAACGTCTTCCGCATGCTTGGAAAGATGGGCGGCAACCGCGTTGTTGCGGAGAGCACAGGCGGACTGCCGCTGGACGCGGTGCGTGACCGGGGAGTGCGCGAATCCGCCGATATCTCGGCGCTCGCCAGCCGCCAGGACCGCTCGGTAGCGGTGCTCGTCTGGAATTATCACGATGATGACCTTCCGGCGCCGGCCGCGGATGTGGAACTCAGCATTGAGGGTTTGCCCGGCGGCCGGCCCACTCTGACGCACTTCCGCGTCGATCGTGATTATAGCAACGCCTATGAGTTATGGAAGAAAACCGGTTTGCCCCAGCAACCTTCCCCGCAACAGTACGCTGAACTCGAAAAGGCGGGACAACTCCAGATGCTGGCGCCGCCGGAGCGTGTAGCCGTTACCGGGGGGCGGGTAATCGTGAAGTTCTCACTGCCTCGCCAGGGCGTTTCCCTGGTGAAGCTCACCTGGTGAGGCCGGTAGTGCAGGATTCTGGCTTGCAGAACTGCCACGGTTGCCACTAGCTGGTTTCTGTCGCGAAACGCCATGTTCATTCGACCTGGACCTGGACTTCGACCTGGACGTGGACTTGGTCCTCGACCTGGGATTTGACAATTCTCTCCGAGATAAGCTTCTGCAATTTCAACATTTAGCGTCATGGCATCTGGTTTCTTTGCGTCCACGTCCAGGTCCAAGTCGAGGTCCAGGACCAGGAATTATTGAGTTTCGCGACAGAAACCAGCTAGTATTTGTCGCAAAACTCCCTTTTAGGGTTGAAGGGTCCGTCAACCAAGGCAATCATGTGCGGGCGGGCTTTAGCCCTTAAGCGCTAAGATAAGTTCCAATACTTGG